>NZ_JBEOVW010000054.1:0-22836 GCF_040295705.1 Micromonospora sp. NPDC002717
GCCCGGCGCAGGGATCAAGCCTGACCGCCCGGAGCCGGGCACGGCGGGCCACACCCCGTCGGTGGTCGCGCGTCGCCCGTGCCTGGATGTCGGTTGTGCCGCACGGCTGTCGCGAGGCGTCCGCACAGCGTCGGGTGTGGGGTCGGCTGCGGGATGGCGACCCGTCGACCCGCTGTCGGCAGGTCCGGGTGGGTGGGGTGGACGCTGTCGAGTTGCCCCACCTGTGGGACCACCCGTCACCGCAGGGAGTGAACACGCCGCCACCCCGACCAGGGGCAAGCGGCACGCGCCCGACGCCGCGCTCAGCCCGCCCGACGCCGGGCCCGACGCGCCGCCAACTCGTCACCCACCGGATCCCCCGCCGGCGCCGACGGCGGCACCGACGTCGCGGGCTCCGACGTCGCGGGCTCCGCCGGCAGATGCGACAGCGAACCCTGGATCTCCTTGAACGCCCCGCCGATCGCGATGCCGAACACCCCCTGGCCGCCCTGCAACAGGTCGACCACCTCCTCCGGCGACCGGCACTCGTACACGGTCGTCCCGTCGGAGATCAACGTGATGCCCGCCAGATCCGCCACCCCACGGGACCGCAGCGCCTCGATCGCCTTCCGGATGTTCTGCAACGACACCCCGGCGTCCAGCAGCCGCTTCACCACCTTCAGGACCACCAGGTCCCGGAACGAATACAACCGCTGCGTGCCCGAACCCGACGCGTCCCGCACGCTCGGCACCACCAACCCGGTGCGCGCCCAGTAATCCAACTGGCGGTAACTGATCCCCACCGCATGGCAGGCCGTCACACCTCGATAACCAACGGTGTCGTCACCCTCAGTCGCCAACCCTGGCGACGTCACACCCGGCTCGTCCAGCTCCGTACCCGGATCGGGATCTCGCGGCTCGTGCATCCGGACAACCTCCCCGCCAGTGCGGTGACACGTCGTTTCCGGGACGCGCACCCCTCGACACGGCAACCCTATAGCCGCCTTCAGAGATTGCCCCGGAGGAACCGACGCGACACGCCGCGCCACCACAACGAAGATCACCCGCCGCGCCGCAACGTCACCGAACGTGACGCCGGGGTAAGACACGGGACTCAGCCGGCGAAGTCCTCCGGACGCACCTGCTCCAGGAACTCGCGGAACTTCTCCACCTCGTCCTCCTGCTCGTCGGGAATCACGATCCCCGCCTCGCTGAGGACCTCCTCCGCACAACGAATCGGCGCACCGACCCGCAACGCCAACGCGATGGAATCACTCGGCCGGGCCGACACCCGCACCCCGTCACCGATCAACAGATCGGCATAGAAGACGTTCTCCTTCAGCTCGGTGATCTCCACCGCCCGCAACGGCGCCTTCAACGCCGCCAACACGTCCCGCAGAAGATCGTGGGTCAGCGGCCGGGCCGGCTTGACCCCCTGCTGCTCGTAAGCGATCGCCGTCGCCTCGACCGCGCCGATCCAGATCGGCAGATAGCGGTCCCCCTCGACCTCCCTGAGCAGGACGATCGGCTGGTTGCTGGGCAGCTCCACCCGAACTCCGACCACGCTCAGCTCGCGCACCGCCGCCTCCGTGTCGTTGTCACCTACGCCGCACCGTGCCCTTCCCTGCACGGTACACGGACCGCGACACGGCCGTCCCATGCGCTACCCGCACCACGCCCGCGCCAGAAAGGGGTTACCCCGGCAAGCCTACGACACGCTTCCCGGGGCAGATCTTTCCCCACAACCCGCCGGATCACCGACCCAACGTCGACCGCAACCCCACCCGCACCAACGCCGCGTGCAACTGCTGCGACAACGCCACCAACTCCCGCGCCGTCTCCGCCGCCCGCGCCCGCGCCGCCGGATCACTCTGCCGCGCCAACGGCGCCACCAACTGCGCGAACAAACCGACCTCCCGGTCCGCCGCCGTCCGGTAACCCCGCAGATGCCGCGGCTCCAACCCGTACGCCGCCAGACCCGCCACCGCCCGCGCGATGATCAACGCATCGTCGTCGTACCAACCCGGCGGATCCGACACCACCACACCGAGCCGCTCCAACTCACCCAGCGTCGACTCGTCGATCCCACTACGCGCCACCAGATCCGCCCGGCCGAGCCGCACCTGCGGCGACCCGGCCGGCTCCTCCGACACCCGCCCCGGCACCTCGCCACCCGGGCCCACCGCCACCAACGTCGGCCGCTGCCGACCCGGCGACTCCCCGGACGCGTCCCACTGCGCCAACTGATCACGGATAACCCGCAGAGGCAGATACTGGTCCCGCTGCGCGGTCAGCACGAACCGCAACCGCGCCACATCGTCCCAGCTGTACTTCCGGTAACCCGCCGCCGTCCGCTGCGGCTCCACCAGGCCCTCGGCCTCGAGAAACCGCAACTTCGAAATCGTCACGTCCGGAAAATCCACCCGCAGCTGGCCCAGCACCTCACCGATGCTCATCAACGGTCGGGCACGGGCCGCCCCGGGCGGCGTGGAGGCCGCAGGCTCGTTCACCCCCGGCCGGCCTCCTCCTCCGGGCGCGGACCGGCGATGAACACCACCCGGAACTTACCGATCTGCACCTCGTCACCGTTGCTCAACGTGGCCGCCTCGACCCGCTCCCGGTTCACGTACGTGCCGTTCAGGCTGCCCACATCCCGCACAGTGAACGTCCCACCGTCACGGTGAAACTCGGCGTGCCGCCGCGACACCGTCACGTCGTCCAGGAAAATGTCACTGTCCGGATGCCGGCCACTCGTCGTCACATCGTGATCCAAGAGGAACCGGGCACCCGCGTTCGGACCCCGGCGAACCACCAGCAGCGCCATCCCCGGCGGCAACGAACCGGACATCCGGCTCGGCACCACATCGGTGTCCGGCCCCTCCAGCACTTCGTCGAGCGAACCGAGATTGAGCGTCGAAGTGACGTCGAGCGGGGGGAACTCGTCGTCTGGGCGCGTCATGGGACCACCTCACGGATCTGTTCGGTCGGCGTCGGGTAATGGCGGGTCTGGCCGCCGGGCACTCGAACACCCGGCGGCTGGCTCCCCGTGCCCGGAAAGGCAATTCCGCAACGCTCAACTATTGGGTTCTCGGTCGACTGGGCGAGCCTAGCCAGCGCCGAAATGCAGGGCAACCGGACGCGCGGACACAGCCACCACGCCCGGAGGGGACGCACTCAGCTCTCGGTGAGCTCACGATACGCGTCCGCGGACAGCAGCCCTTCGACCGCCGCCGGATCGTCCGGGGTGATCTCCACCAACCAACCCGCACCGTACGGGTCAGTGTTGATCACCTCAGGGGTGTCGCCAAGCGCCTCGTTGCGCGCCGCCACCGTACCGCCGAGCGGGGCGTAGATCTCCGACACACTCTTCGTCGACTCGATCTCACCCAACGACTCACCCGCCGCCACCACCGCACCGACATCGGGCAGCTGGACAAACACGATGTCACCCAGGGCGTCCTGCGCGAAGTGGGTGATGCCGACCCGCACCGGGCCGCCGCCGTCACCCGCCACCCACTCGTGTTCGGCGGTATACCGCAGTTCCTCAGGAATCACCAGACGCGTCCTTCACCATCGACGCACCGGACACCACCGGTGCGAGCCGCGCCGGTCAGGAGACCGGACGGGCGTGTTCCAGCTTGATCGGCGCGTGCAGCGCCGAAACCTCGGCAGCCTCACGATCCTCAACGATCAACTTACCGCCGTCGCCCGTCACCGACGCCACCACCCCGCCAGGAATGTTCAACGCCGTACGCATCGTCGCCGGATCACCGATCACCGTGATCGTGAACGGACCCGTCAACCGACGCCCGTCCACCACCAACGACCCGCTCTCCCCGTCCAGGAAGTACGTCGACGCGATGATCCGCACCGTCGCCCGGTCACCGCCGGAAATCTGCATCGCCTCCGCGCCGGCGCCCCGCAACTCCTGCACCGCGTCCAACACCCGCGACGCCGAGATCGGCTTCTCACCCGCCTCGAACCGCACCGCCAAACCCGGACCCGTCGCCGGCAACGTCCCCGCCAGGATGCCCAACTCGTCAGCCCGCCGAGACGCCTCGTCCAACGCCGCCTGCCGCCCCTGCTCACCCGAACGCAACTGCCGCTGACTCTCCTCCAGCGCCGCGATGTCCTGCCGCAGCCGGACCTCCCGCGAATTCAGGTCGTACAGGATCCGGACCAGGTCCTCCTGCCGCGTCGCCGCCACCGTCGGATCCGTCGACGTCGTCTTCAACTGCACCACCAGCGTGAACCCCAGCAACGCCAGCAGCACCGCGATCATCACCCCGGCCGAACTCACCCGCCGCCGCGGCGACCCCGCGCCCACCGACGACCCCGCGGCCGCCGGCGCCTCCGGCGACGACCCGCCCGACCCCTCACCGGCAGCCCGACTCAGATCCACCGTCGCGCCCTCGTCGAACCGGTCCGGCTCCGCCACGGCCGGCTCCGCCGGCTCCGCCCGCTCCGGCGCCAACGGGCTCAACTCGTCCGGATCCGGCGCGTCCGGCCGCGGATCCGGCTCCCCCGCCGGGCCCGACGGCCGCCCCGGCCCCGCCGGCTGCGGCCAACCCGTGCCCGTCTCCGTGTGCTCTTCGCTGCTCATCGCCACAAACCTACGCCCGGAACAGGTGCCGGCGGATCGCCGCCACGTTCCCGAAGATCCGCACCCCGAGCACGACCACCACACCCGTGGACAACTGGCCACCCACCCCGAGCTGGTCACCCAGGTACACGATCAGACCCGCCACCAGCACGTTGGAGATGAACGACACCACGAACTGCTTGTCGTCGAAGATCCGATCGAGCTTCGCCCGCACCCCACCGAACACCGCGTCCAACGCCGCCACCACCGCAATCGGCAGATACGGCTGCAACCCCGCGGGAACCGTGGGGTCGAGCCAGACCCCGAGGACCACACCGGCGAGCAACGCCAGCACCGCGATCATCGACCACCTCCGGAGGGGCTGGGAGACGTCCTCGAACCGGACGGCTGAGAACTGGCGGAACGGTCCGCCCCCGACGGCGACGGACTCGCGCTCGCCGGAGGCTCCGCGTAGCGTAGCCGCGGCTCCGGAGCGGCCGGCAGGGTGAGGTCCTCCGCCTCCCGCACCGCGAACGACAACCCGGTGTCCTCCGCCACCTTCCGCATCGTCAACGCGCTGCGACTGTCCTCGTACCGGTCCCGCATCGACCCCGGCCCGATCGCCGACACCTCGTACGGCCCCGTCACCGGCCGGAAGTCCACCAGGATCGCCTGCCCCGCCGACCGGATCGTCGACGTCGCCGTCAACCGCTGCCCGTTGATCGAGATCGCCTCCGCGCCGGCGGCCCACAGGTCGTTGGCGACCCCCTGCAGATCGCTGTAGATCACCCGGGACGGACCGACGTCCGCACCCGTCACCGCGTCCGGATTCTGCGGCGCGTCCGCCAACCGCACCACCACGCCGTCACCCCGCACCCGCCCCAGGCCCGTGCCCGCCTCCAGGGTGCGCAGCCGCGCCGCCTCCGAGCCACCCAGCGCCGCGGCCCGCTGCCGCGCCACCTCCGCCCGCAACTGGTCCGCCCGCTCCGACAACCCGTCGGTCTCGCTCTCCCGCTGCTTGATCTGCGCCACCAGGCCGGACCGGGCCTGGCTGCGCCCCGGCTCGGCCTCCAACGTCTGCCGGTACGCGACCGCGAACAGGAACCCCAGCAGCACCGCCAGGACCAGGCTCACCGACCGCGCCGACCAGTGCCGCCACCCCGCCGGCGGGGCCTGCCGCTCCCGGCGCCGGGCCGCCGCGTCGGCGTACCCCGGATCCAACGGATTGCGGAACAACTCGGTGAGGAAGTCCGGGGCGTACACCCGGTCGGACCGTCCCCGGCCCTCGCCCGGCGGCGTCGTCATGCCGACGCTCCCTCGGCGCGCACGGCCCTGACCAGCCGGCTCGCCTGCACCACGTACATCGCGCCGGCCACCCAGTAGAGCACCAGGCCCCACCAGGCCAGCCCCCAACCGATCGGCCCGGCCACCGCCTCGGCACCGGGAACCGCCGCGGCGAGCAGCAGGACCGGGAAGGCGGCCAGCAACAGGAACGTCGCGGTCTTGCCGACGTAGTGCACCGGCGGCGGACCGTACCCGTACCGCCGCAACACCGCCAACGACCCCAGCAGGAGCAACTCCCGGGCCAGCAGCGCCGCGGTGAACTGCCAGGGCACCACGCCCCGGGCGGTGAACCCGACCAGGGTGGCGAGGATGTAGAGGCGGTCGGCGGCCGGGTCGAGCAGCTCCCCAAGCCGGCTGACCTGGCGCATCCGGCGCGCGACCCACCCGTCCACCCAGTCCGTCGTGCCGCCGACGGCCAGCACCACGATCGCGGCCACGTCGGCGTGCGCGACGAGCAGGAGATAGAGGAAGAGCGGGACGCCCAGCAGCCGGACGAAGCTGATCAGGTTCGGCAGCGTCAGGACGCGGTCACCCGCTGCCGGTGCGCTCGTGCCGGCGCTGGCCTCCGCGTGTTCCGAGCGAGCCGGCCGACGCGACACCGAACCTCCTCCGCCACACGCTCCGACCGCCCGGCCGAGGACGGGCACCGCGAAGTTCCGTGTGCGCTGTCGGGCCGGCTGACGCCGGCACCCCCCTGCGATCCCCGTACGGGACCGCCGCCTGACTCGGCCCGCGATCAACGTGATCGCGGGCCGGCTGACTGCGCTGCCACTATATCGGGCCCTTCGCCGCCTCCCCGGGTTCAGGCGTCCGGGTTCGTCGACGCGGTCGGGGTGTCGTCGTGGTGGTCACTACCGCTAGGGCGTCCTAGGACACTAGAGGGAAGCGGGGCGGCCGGTGGCTCGCGGGGAAGGTCGTCAGGCGGTGCAGACCGAGGAGTCCGACTGCGACTCCGCCGTCGCGGCCTGCTCGAAGGCCCGCAGGGCCAGCAGCAGGTCGTGCTGCACCCGACCCGGCATCCGGTCCAGCACCGCCTGCACCGCCCGGTGCCGGCGTTCCTTCAACTCGCGCAGCAGCGTCTCGGCGGCGGCGGTCGGCACCAGGCGCACCTCCCGCCGGTCGCGGGGGTCGGCCACCCGGCGCAGCAGGCCGGTGGCCTCCAGCCGGTCGCAGAGCCGGCTCGCCGAGGACGGCACGACGTCCAACAACTCGGCCAGGCCGTTGACGTTGGTCTCCGGCCGGCTGCTGATCAGCGACAACACGCGCAACTGCGTCGGCGAGACGGCCATCTGGTGCCGGGACGCGGCGGAGTCGAGCACACCGACGAGCGCCTCGGCGGCGGCGTCGATCGCCGCGGCGAGATTCGGAGGTCGCTCCACCAGGTGTCCCCTGCGATCGTCCCGCTCGTGCCCGGCCGTTGCGGCGACGATCCTCACCCGTCGCTCCGGCCGCCCGTGCCACGCCAGTCCAGGCAGACCACGACCGCGTCGTCGCGGAGATCAGCGTCCGCATGCCAGGCGTGCAGTTCGCGCATCACCGTACCAACCGCCTCGGTCGGCGGTTGCAGCCGCGTGGCGCGCATCGCCCGCGCCATCGCCCGCTCGCCGTACGCCCCCCGGTCACCGGGATCGGCGGCCCACACCCCGTCGCTGACCACGAAGATCCGGTCCCCGGGCGCCAGGTCGAACTCCTGGACGTCGTAGCGGGCCTCGGCGAACATGCCCAGCGGGAGCTGCTGCTCCAGCGTGATCGGCGTGACGGTGCCGCCGCGCAGCCGCAGCAGGCGCGGGGAGCCGGCGTCCACCGCCCTGACCCGACCGGTCGCGGTGTCCAGTTCCAGCAGCAGCGTGGCCACGTACCGACGCCCGCGATGTTGGTAGAAGACCGTGTCGGAGGCCAGCTCGGCCTGCTCGACGAGGCTGCCCCCGGAGCGCCGGGCGTTGCGCAGCGCGTTCACGGTGACGGCCGTGAGCAGCGCCGCCGCCAGGCCGATGCCGGCGCCGTTCAACACCGTCGCCGTGAGCCGGTCACCGTCCACCGACCAGTCGAAGTGGTCCCCGCCGACCGTGTACGCCGGCTCCAGCTGGCCGGCCAGCTCGAACTCGCCGTGGCTGACGCTGCGTCCCGGCAGCAGCTCCCACTGCATCTCGGCGGCCATGCTGAGCCGCTCCCGCCGGCGCACCCGGCGGTACCGGTCGGTCTCCCGGTCCGCCGCGCGCAGGACGACGGCCAGCTCGCCGGCGATGTCCGCGACGCGGTCGACGGTGTCCGGGCCGAGCGGGGCCGGCAGCTCGACCAGGAGCACGCCGAGGCGCTCCCCCCACACCGACAGCGGCAGGTAGAGCCGGCAGCGCCCCTCGTCGTCGGCGTCGGTCACCGGCTGCTGGCTGCTGAAGCAGCGCTGCGCCTGGCTGCGGCAGTCGAGGAAGCCCCCGTCGGGTAGCTCCGGGTCCAGCACCGGCCACAGCCCGCTGATCCGGTAGTCGGCGATGAACACGTCCGTCCGGGACGCGCCGAGGCCGGCCCGGATGGCCCGGTCCGCCGCCTCCACCACCTGGTCGGGCGGCGCCGCACGCAACGCACGCGAGACCTGGGCCGGTGCCTCCACCATCGATCATCCTCCGGAAATGCTTGCCGTAGGGCAAACATCATACGGAGGTGTCGTCGGCAGCCGGGCGGCCGGGCGGCCCGACGCCGACGGGCGGCGTACCCGACCCGGGCGGACGACCCGACGGCACGCTGCCGCCCCCGCGCGGCCTCGCGGCGGCGCGGACGGCGGGCGGGGCCGGTCAGCCGGCCGAGCGGACGGCGACCGCGCCGTGGAAGGCGTCCGGAACCTGCGCCGGCGGGCCGGCGGGACGCCACCGGGTGATCGGCACGATGCCGTCGGCGGTGGGCGTCCAGCGGCCGAGCAGCGGCGCGAACGCGGCCGGCGGGCGCATCCGGAACGCCGGGCCCATCATCGCGAGGGCCTCCGGGTAGCCGGCCAGCTCCTCGGTGTCGAAGTCGACCGCCAGCAGGCTGCCCGCCGCCGTCGCCTCGTAGAGCTCGTCGAGGGTGCGGGCCAGCGTCTCGTCGTCGAGGAACGCGGCCAGGCCGAGGAACACCACCCCGACGGGCCTCCTCCCCCACCCCGGCACGAACCGGTGCAGCTGGGCGCGGTCCACCGTGCCGATGTCGGTGGCGTCGCCGTAGCCGTAGCCGGCCCGGTCGCTGCCGGCGAGCAGACGCTGGCCGAGGCGGATGGTGACCGGGTCGACGTCGGTGTAGAGCACGGTGGCGTCCGGGGCGACCTCGTGCACGTTGCCCATGGTGGGCACCCCCGCGCCGAAGACCAGGAAGCTGTCCACGCCCTCCGCGACCATCGCCCGGACCGACCGGCCCAGGAAGGCCCGCAGCTCCCGGAAGACCGGCGCGCACGGCCCGTACGCCTGCTCGAAGGCGCGGGCCGCCGCCACGTCGACCGGGAAGTGGTGCTCCCCGCCGAGCCAGAAATCGATCATTCGCGCGGTGCTCGGCTGGTCCGGCTCCACCATCGACGACGCTCCCTCCCCGGCGGTCGTCGACAGCGTACCCACCGGTCGTCCTGGGCGGTATCGCCTCGCCGACCGGGCACCGGCCGCGATACTGGCCGGGAACCGGCGGGAGGTGGGCGGTGAACTCGGCGAACGGCGCGGCGGTGGTCGTCGGCGTGGACGGCTCGGAGGCGGCGCTGCGCGCCGTACGGCTGGCCGCCGTCGAGGCGGCCCGCCGGAACCGGCCGCTGCGGGTCGTGCACGGGTTCATCTGGCCGCTGCTGCGCGTGCCGGTAGGCGCGCCCGCCGGCGGCCCGCCCGGCGCCGGCCTGCGACACCAGGCGGAGCAGCTCGTCGCCGCCGCGACCACCGAGGCCGAGGCGACGGTGCCCGGGCTGCGCGTCTCCGGCGAGATCGTCGACGGGGAGGCCGCCGCGGTGCTGCTCGGCGAGTCGCCGGCCGCCGCGATGATCGTGCTGGGCGACCGGGGGCTCGGCGGGTTCTCCGCCCTGGTGGTCGGCTCCGTCGCGGTGCAGGTCGCCTCGTACGCCGACTGCCCCGTGCTCGTCGCCCGGGGCACCGACCGCCCGGACGGACCCGTCGTGGTCGGGGTCGACGGCTCCGAGACGTCCCGGCTCGCCGTGGAGTTCGCCGTCGAGGAGGCGTCGGTCCGCGACGCCCCGCTGGTCGCGCTGCACGCCTACCGGCACCCGACGTCCACCGCGCCGGGCGACATGCAACCCCTGGTGTACGACGACACCGAGCTGCGCTCCGAGGAGGAGCGGGTGGTGGCCGAGTCGCTGGCCGGGCTGACCGAGCGGTGGCCGGACGTGCCGGTCAGCCGGGAGGCCGTGCGGGGCCGCCCCACCACCGTGCTCGCCGAGGCGTCCCGGCGCGCCCAGCTGCTCGTGGTGGGCCGGCAGGGCCGCGGCGAACTGACGGGGCTGCTGCTCGGCTCGGTGAGCCAGTCCGTGCTGCACCACGCCGACTGCCCGGTCGCCGTCGTCCACGCGCCCCGCTGAGCCGAGCGCGGGGGTTGGCCCCGACGCAGGCGGGTAGACGACCGCGGTACGCCAACGGCGAGGACGACCGGAGGAGGCAGTGATGCCAGGACCACGGCCGGGCAGCAACGCGTACGACAAGCAGCGGGCGCGCATCCGTGACGTGATCGACGATTCGGGACGGCGGGTGTCGGACCGCAAGGCGAACGACGTGGCAAACCGGATACTGCAGTCCGATCGCGGACAGCGGGGCGTCGTCCGCGGCGAGCGGGTCTACGGTCCCAAGGGCGAGCGCGAACCGGGCGACCCGAAGTGAGGGCGACGCACCTGGCCGACGGGGCGATCGCCGGCGCGGTCGGCAGCGCCGCCCTGAACGTGGTCAGCTACCTGGACATGGTGCTGCGCGCGAGGCCGGCGAGCAGCACCCCGGAGCACACCGCCGGGCGGCTGGCCGGGGCGGCGCACGTGGACCTGGGGCCCGAGGACCGGGCGGCGAACCGCCGCTCGGGCCTCGGGCCCCTGCTCGGCTACGGGATGGGCATCGCCGCCGGCGTCGGCTACGCCGTGCTGACCCGGGGCCGTCGGATGCCGCTGCCCCTGGCGGCCGGCGTGCTCGGCGGCGGCGTGATGACGATGTCCGACGGGTCGATGACCCTGCTGGGGGTGACCGACCCGCGCCGCTGGCGCCGGTCCGACTGGGTCGCCGACATCGTGCCGCACGTCGCGTACGGCATGGCGGCCGCAGCCACCTGGAACCGGCTGCGGCCGCCCGTGTCGGGCCGGGGTCGTTAGCCCCGGGCGCTCTCGTCGTCGGCGACCGGCTCCATCGCCGGGCCGTACGGGGAGACCTGCCCCCGGGGCACCGGCCGGCCCTCGTCGCCGCCGGACGAGCCTCGGTTGCGCGGGTGGCCGCCAGGGTTCGGGACCTTGCTGTCCTGGCTGGTGGCACCCCTGTTGTTGCGGCGGAACTCCTGCTGCTGCGGGTTCACCACGGGTCTTCTCCTTCCGGGTTCGACCGTGTCCCACCTCGGTTACCCGGCGCCGTGGGTGGCATGCCGGCCCGGGCGGACGGTCGCAGGGCTGACCCGGCAACCAGCGGGTACACCCCGAGGATGGGCGACGACCGGAGGATGGCGCGGGTCCTGCTGGACCGGCGGGGCACCACGTACGCCGAGGAGGCGGGCATCCGGCTCGCCGACCGGCCCGCCCCGCTCTACCAGTTGCTGGTGCTCGCCACGCTGCTGAGCACCCGGATCCGGGCCTGCGTCGCGGTGTCGGCCGCCCGGGAACTGTTCGCCGCCGGCTACCGGACCCCGCAGGCGATGGAGGCGGCGAGCTGGCAGGACCGCGTCGACGCGCTGGGCCGGGGCCACTACCGCCGCTACGACGAGCGGACCTCGACGATGCTCGGCACCGGCGCCCGGCTGTGCCTGGACCGCTGGCGGGGCGACCTGCGCCGGCTGCACCGCGAGGCCGACGGCGAGCCGCCCGCGCTGCGCCGGCTGCTGACCGAGTTCCCCGGCATCGGCCCGACCGGCGCCGACATCTTCCTGCGCGAGGCACAGGTGGTCTGGCCGGACCTGCGCCCGTACGCCGACCGCCGCGCCCTGTCCGGCGCGGAGCGGCTCGGCCTGCCCCGCTCGCCGGACAAGCTGGCCGGGCTGGTCGAGCCGGCCGACTTCGGCAGGCTCGCCTCGGCGCTGGTGCGGGTGTCGCTCGGCGAGAAGTCCGCCGGCGAGGTCACCCGCGCCGCCGGGCGGTGAGCAGGCTCACTTGACCGGCTTGTCGCCCGGCTTCGTCAGGTTCCACACCAGCAGCGCCGCCAGCAGCGCGAGCACCACGAGCCCGCCCGACAGGCCGCGACCGTCCTCCTCGCTGCGGCCGGTGGTGCCGAAGTAGATCACCGCGAGCCCGGCCAGCACGGTGACGAACGTCCGCATCCCTCGGTCCTTCACGTACCGGACGGTACGCCCACCCCAGGCCCGGCATGGCCGGTTCGTCCGGATTCACCCGACCGTGGCAGCCCCGGGTCAGGCCCCGGTGGCGAAGCCCCGCAGCCGGACCCGCCGGATCGTCCGACCGGACACCTCCACCACCTCGACGGTCAGCCCCGGCAGATGCACCGTCTCCCCGGGCCCCGTCGGCAGGTGCCCCAGCCCGGCCAGCACCAGCCCGGCCACCGTCGTGTACTCCCGCGACGGCCGGAAGTGCAGCCGCACCCCGACATCGGCCAGGTCGTGCAACGGGAAGTCGCCGGGCAGCAGCAGCGAGCCATCCGGTTCCCGGGCCACCCCCGTCACGTCCCGGTCGGTCTCGTCGTACAGCTCCCCCACCACCTCCGCCAGCAGGTCCTCCAGGGTCACCAGGCCGTCGACCCCGCCGTGCTCGTCGACGACCAGGGCGAGCTGCTGGTGGCACAGCCGCAGCCGGCGCAGCGCGTCGGACACCGGCAGGGTGCCGGGCAGCAGCAGCGGCGGGCGCGCCCGTTCGCCGACCGCCGCCGCGCCCGCCGCGACGAGGTCCCGGATGTGCACCACGCCGCGCACGTCGTCCAGCCCCCCGGGCCCGACGACGGGGGCACGGGACCGGCCGGCGGCGGCGAGCCGGCGCAGCCCCTCGTCGGCGGGCAGCGTCGCGGGGAGCACGGTCACGTCCAGCCGGGGGACGAGGATCTCCCGCAGCGTCCGGCCGGCGATGTCGAACGCTCCGGTGAGGATCTCCCGCTGCTGCGCGGAGAGGCCCCGCTGGCTGACCACGATCTCCCGCAACTCCTCCTCGGTCATCTCCGTACGACTGGCCCGCGGGTCCCCGCCGGCGAGCCGCACCACCACGTCGGTGGCCCTGCTCAGCAACCAGACCGCCGGTCGGGACACCCGGGCCAGCAGGTCCAGCGGGCCGGCGCTGAGCAGCCCCCACCGCTCCGCGCGCTGCATCGCCAGCCGCTTCGGGGCCAGCTCCCCGACGACCAGGGTGACGAAGGTGAGCAGCACGGTGACCAGGACGACCGCGGCCCCCCGCGCGGCTTCGCCGAGGAAGCCCAGCGGCCCGACCAGCGGCTCGGCCAGCGAGACCGCGGCGGCGGCAGAGGCGAGGAACCCGGCGAGGGTGATGCCGAGCTGGATGGTGGCAAGGTAGCGGTTGGGGTCGCGGACCAGCCGCGCCAGCCGCTCCCCCGAACGGCTCCGCCGACCCAGCTGCCGCACCTGCCCCTCGCGCAGCGTCACGAGCGCCATCTCGCTGCCCGACAGGGCCGCGTTGACGAGCACCAGCACGGCCACCAGCGCGAGCTGCCCGAGCGGTGCCCCCATGTCAGTCGACCTCCAGGTCGTCGAGGGAGATCTTGTGCGTCATCAGCCACCGCGCCAGCGCCGACATCCCGAACAGCCACAGCGGCGCCGACTCGGTGGTGCCGTTCGTCGCGAAGATCGCGAAGCGCAGGTCCGGAGCCCGGTACGCCTCGATCCGCCATTTGTGCTGCTTGTCCCGCCAGACCGCGGAAGGGTCCATGGCGCCACGCTAGGCGACCGCCCGCCCCGCCGGGGCGGCTTCAGGCCGGGGCCGCGACCACGACCCGGGCATCGTCGGGCAGCCGCCGGGTGGCGCCCCGGCGGTCCAGCAGCTCCAGCAGCGGCACGGCGACGCGGCGGGTGGTGTCCAACGCCTGCCGGGCGGCGCTGAGCGTGAACGGCTGCGGCAGCCCGGCCAGCACCCGCACGGCCTCGTCGACCGCGCCGGGCAGCAGCACCACGTTCTCGGCGACCCGCAGCAGCGCACCGGCCCGCACCGCCGCGCCGATCTCCCGGGGCCCCAGCCCCAGCTCCGCCAGGCGTTCGGCCTCCGGGGCCCGGAACGGACGGTCGGCGTACTCGGCGCGGACCCGGGCGACGGCGCGGGCCACCGGCTCCGGCAGCGCGTCGACGGCGGCCGCGGTGACCCGGCCGGCGTGCAGCCGCAGCGGCGGCCGGACCAGCGCCTCGACCAGCGCCCGGTCGGGCAGGCCGAGGCGCTGCCGCAGCAGCTCCACCGGCGCGCCCGGCTCCAGCGGATGCTCCCGGGCGTGCCGGGCCACCTCCCCGCCCAGCCGGGTGCCGAGCCGCCGCCAGTGCTCCGGGTCGGCCAGCCAGTCCCCGACGACGGGCCGCCCGGTCACCTCGACGCCGGTGCGGACCATGTCGGCGGCACGGGCCAGGCCCCGACGGCGCAGCTCGCCGGCCAGGTCGGGCCGGCCGTCCACGGTCGCCAGCACGGCCGCGCGGGCAGCCGCCGCGCCCCGGCGGGTCAGCGGCGGCGGCGCGACGTCCAGCACCGTCACGCCGCCGGCCACGTGGTGCCGGCCCGGGTCGCGCAGCAGCGCCCGGTCGCCGACCAGCAGCGGCAACGGCCGGGCCAACCGCAGCCGGACGGTGTCCGCGCCCAGCGGTCGCACCCGGGCGGGCACCGCCGCCGCGCCGACGTGCAGGGTCAGGGTGGCGGGCAGCTCCGCCGCGGGATCACCGGCCAGCCGGACGTCCAGCAGGTCGGTGCGGTGGAACCGGCCCGGGGTGAGCAGGGCGTCGCCGCGGCCGACCCGGCCCCGGGGCGTGCCGCGCAGGTTGACCGCCACCCGGGCGACCACGGTGACCTCCGACCGGGCCTCGCCGAGGCGGTGCAGGCCACGCACCCGCACCGGCTCGCCGGTGGCGGCGAGTTCCAGCTCGTCGCCCACCCGTAGCCGGCCGGCGCCGAGGGTGCCGGTGACCACCGTGCCGGCGCCGCGCACGGTGAACGCGCGGTCCACCCACAACCGCACCGGGGCGTCCGCTGGCGGGGCGGGCAGCCGGGCCGCGAGCCGGTCCAGGGCCGCGCGCAGCTCCGGCAGGCCGGCGCCGGTCATCGCGCTGACCGCCACCGTGTCGACCGCGCCGAGGGAGGTGGCCGCCAGCTCGGCCCGGGCCCGGGCCGCCGCCGGCCCCGGGTCCGCCAGGTCCGCGCGGGTCACCACCAGCAGGCCGTACGACACCCCGAGCGCGTGCAGCGCGGCCAGGTGCTCGGCCGACTGCGGCATCCAGCCCTCGTCGGCGGCGACCACGACCAGCGCGGCGGGCACCGGACCGACGCCGGCGAGCATGTTCGGCACGAAACGCTCGTGCCCCGGCACGTCGACGAACGCGACCGTCCCACCGGACGGCAGCGTGCTCCAGGCGAAGCCGAGGTCGATGGTCATGCCCCGGCGGCGCTCCTCCGCCCACCGGTCGGGTTCCATCCCCGTCAGCGCCCGGACCAGGGTCGACTTGCCGTGGTCGACGTGCCCGGCGGTGGCCACCACGAACACGTTCAGCCGTCCCCCGACACGCGCAGCACGGCGGCGCGGACGGCGGCGTCGGCGTCGGCGGGCACGCAGCGCAGGTCCAGCAGCAGCCGCCCGCGGACGACCCGGCCGAGCACGGGCGGGTCGCCCACGCGCAGCGGCTCCGCGTACCGCTCGGGCAGGCTCAGCGCCCACGAGTCCAGCTCCACACCCGGGGCGCCGCCGCCGCCGACGACCGCGCCGGCCGGCACCACCTCCGCCTTGCACCCGTCGGCCGCGAGGGCGTCACGCAGCCGCTCGGTACGCTCCCGCAGCGCGTCGGGGTCGGCGTGCAACGCGGCCCGCGTGGGCGTGACCGGGTCGGCGAGGGTGGCCGCGAGCGCGGCCAGGGTCAGCTTGTCCACCCGCAGCGCCCGGGCCAGGGGGTGCCGGCGCAGCCGTTCGACCAGGTCGGCGGTGCCGAGCAGCAGCCCCGCCTGCGGCCCGCCGAGCAGCTTGTCGCCGCTGGCGGTGACCAGGGCCGCCCCGGCCCGCAGGGTGCCGGCGGCGTCGGGCTCGTCGGGCAGCAGCGGATCGGGGGCGAGCAGCCCCGAGCCGATGTCGGCGACCACCGGCACGCCGAGGGAGGCCAGCCGCCGCACCGGCACCGCCGAGGTGAAGCCGGTGACCTGGAAGTTCGACGGGTGCACCTTCAGCACGAAGCCGGTACGCGGGCCGAGCGCGGCGGCGTAGTCGTCGAGCGTGGTGCGGTTCGTGGTGCCCACCTCGCGCAGCCGCGCGCCGGTGCTCTCCAGCAGCTCGGGCAGGCGGAACCCGTCGCCGATCTCCACCAGCTCGCCCCGGCTGACCACGATCTCGGCGTCGGCGGCGAGCGCGGTGGCGGCGAGCACCAGCGCGGCGGCGCCGTTGTTGACCACGTGCACCGCGCCGGCGGCGGGCACCGCGGCGGCGAGGGCGTCGAGGGCGTCGCGGCCGCGCCGGGCTCGCCGGCCGGTGCGCAGGTCCAGTTCGACGTCGGTGTGTCCGGCGGCGGCGGTGACCGCCGCGACGGCGGCGGGCGACAGCGCGGCCCGGCCCAGGTTGGTGTGCAGCACCACCCCGGTGGCGTTGAGCACGGCCCGGGGTGCGGGCGCCGGCAGGGCGGCCAGCGCGGCGTCGCGTACGGCCTCGGGGGTGATCTCGCCGCGGCGGGCCCGATCCTGCGCCCGCCGGACGGCGGCCTTGACGCGGTCCCGCCCGAGGGTCTGCGCCGCGGCGGCCAGCCGGGGGTCGGCGAGCAGCGCGTCGGTGCGCGGCACCCACCGGCGCGGATCGGCTGCGACGTCCCCCATGCCCCCTCTTCCGGCAGTTTGGCGGAGACGGACGGGAATCGAACCCGCCTGACCCGGGTCCCGGGCCACACCGGTTTTGAAGACCGGGAGGGGCACCAGCCGCCTGAACGCCTCCAGGCAGCAGTGAACCACAGGCCGGGTGGGCGTGCGCGGCGGGGCGTCAGCCCTCGGCGGCGCGCCGCCGGTCGAGGCGTTCCCGCTGCGGCACCACCGTGTACTTCGGATCCTTCGCGGAGGCGACGCCGCCGTAGAAGATGCCGAACCGGGTGGCCACCGACGCGGCCAGCAGGGCCGTCCCGGACAGGGCGGAGACCGCCCGGCTGCGCCGGCCGAGCAGCGCGCCGGCCACCCCGGCCGCGGTCAGGGCCCGCCCGGCGCGCAGCAGCCGGCCGGGCCGCCCGGTGCGGTAGGGCTCGCTGAGCAACCCGAGGCGGGTCTCCACCCGGTGCGAGCCGAACAGTTCCAGGGCGGCGCCCGCCACCGCCATCCGGCGGGCGGGGCCGGCCTGCGCGGTCGGCGCGGCGATCAGCCCCACGCCGGCGCCGCTGGCCAGCGCGCTGCCCGCGAAGACCGTCGGCAGCTCCGGGTACGCCTCGTGCCAGGACGGCACGGCCGTGTCGGCCAGCAGCACGCCGGTGTACGTGGCCAACGCCGGCGCGGTCGCCGCGGCGGCCAGCCCGGCGGCGTGCCCCACCGGCGGCAGCAGCCGACGTGCGAGTCCGAGCGGCCCCCGCTCGGGCAGCCACGCCGCGCCCTCGGCGACCGCCGCGATCCCGGCGGCCGGGCCGAAGGCGCTGAGGATCCAGGTGCCCACGGACATCGGCGAGGTCGGCTTGGCCACCCGCAGCATGTGGTGGAACCGGGCCGGCCGCCCCAGGTCCTTGACCAGGAAGACGGCGCTGGCGGTGACCGCCACCAGCGAGGTGACCCGGCCGGCGCGGCGCAGCGCGGGCCGCCCGGTGACCTGGCCGCCCGCCGCCAGCAGCGACGAGCCGGCCGCCAGCCCGCCGGTGAACAGGTACGCCGCGATGTCCCACTTCCAGACGGGCGCCTTGAGGATCGGCCGGCCGTAGTAGGAGGTGAACTCGGCCTCCGGGACGGTCAGCTCCTCGCCGCCGCGCCGGCCGCCGCCCCGCCGCCGGGTCCGTCCGGGCGCACGGGTCGACGCCGCCGCGCCGGACCCGCCGGGTGGCGCCCCTGGCGAGCCGGCGGCGACCTCGCCGCGGCCGGCCGGCCCGCCGGGGACGCCGGCGTCGAGGCGATCGCGGAAGCGGCGGAACAGGTCGCCCACCGGGCGGTCCGGACTCACGAGGAACCTCCGACGAACGCGGCGACGGCCGCCGCCGCCATGGCCAGGGCCGCCAGGCCAGCCCGCTTCCACATCCTCGGCAGGTCCCGGGTGGTGACCACCGGGTCCGGGGGCAGGCCGTACACCTCGGGCTCGTCGAGCAGCAGGAAGAACGCGCCGTCGCCGCCGACCCCGTCGTCGGGGTCGTGCCCGTAGAGCCGCGCCTCGGTGACGCCGCGCTCGTGCAGGGTCGCCACCCGGGCGGCGGCCCGCTCCCGCAGCTCGTCGAGGGGGCCGTACTGGATGGACTCCGTCGGGCACGCCTGGGCGCAGGCGGGAATCTTCCCGGCGCCGATCCGGTCGTAGCACAGCGTGCACTTCCACGCCCGGCCGTCGCCCTTGCGCTGGTCGATGACGCCGTACGGGCAGGCGGAGATGCAGTAGCCGCAGCCGTTGCAGATGTCCTCCTGCACCACCACCGTGCCGAACTCGGTGCGGAACAGCGCCCCGGTGGGGCAGACATCCAGGCAGGCCGCGTGGGTGCAGTGCTTGCAGACGTCGGACATCATCAGCCAGCGGAAGTCGCTGCGCCCCTCCGCGCCACCGGCCCGCCCCGGCGGCTGCGCCCCGGGCATGCCCAGAAACTCCGGCCCGGCGCTCCGACCGGCCGTCGCGGCACCGGCGAGCGGCGGCCCGCGGTGCCCGGCCGGGCGGGGCTGCTCGACGAACGCCACGTGCCGCCACGAGTTCGCGGTCAGCGCGCCGGTGTTGTCGTACGACATGCCGAGCAGGTCCAGCCCCGAACCGGGGACGTCGTTCCACTCCTTGCAGGCCACCTCGCACGCCTTGCAGCCGATGCAGACGCTGGTGTCGGTGAAGAAGCCCATCCGGGGCGGGGCGTCGACCCAGCCCGCGTCCGGGGCGGGATCGAGCGGCCCGGACAGGCTGTTCGGGTCAGGAAGCATCGCGGTCCTTCCCGGCGCCGTCGGTGGGAGCCGGCGCCGGAAACGCCCCCGGCGTGAGGGTCGAGGGCGGATGGCCGGGGACGATACCCGCCCGCCGCCGGTAGTCCGCCACCAGGTCCCGCAGGGCCGCCCCGGTGGGCCGCCGCCCCGGGCGCACGTCGCAGGTGCCGACCTTGCTCTCCTGGATGAGCACGTTCGGGTCCAGGGTGATCCCGAACAGGTCGTTGGCCGAGTCGCCCGTCACCAGGCCCTCGAACCCGAAGTGGTACGGCAGCCACACCTGGTGGATCACCCGGCCGTCCACCCGCAGCGGGGCCAGCCGGTCGGTGACCAGCACCTTCGCCTCGATCACCGCCCGCCCGCTGACCAGGTGCGCCCAACCCAGGTGCGCCAGGCCCCGCTCGGCCGCCACCTCCGGCGACACCTCCACGAACATCTCCGGTTGCAGCTCCGCCAGGGTCCGCACCGTGCGGCTCATCCCGCCCGCCGTGTGGTGCTCGGTGAGCCGGCTGACCGTGAACACGTACGGGAAGACCGCGCTGTGCTCCTGCGGCGGGCTCGGGTTCACCGAGTTCACGGGGTGCGCGTACACCTTGCGGGTGGGGTTGGCCTGCTGCCGGTAGAGCGGGTTGCGCACCGGCGACTCGGCCGGCTCGTAGTGTGTCGGCAGCGGCCCGTCGAGCACCCCGCTGGGCGCGTACAGCCAGCCCTTCCCGTCGCCCTGCATGACGAACGGGTCGTCGCCGGCGATCCCCTCCGGGCCGGTCGCGCCCTCCGGCGGCCGGTACGTCGGCGGCTTCGTCTTCTCGAAGTCCGGCACGTCGTAGCCGGTCCACTCCCCGGCGTCGGGGTCCCACCAGACGTAGCGCTTGCGCTCGCTCCACGGCCGGCCCTGCGGGTCGGCGGAGGCGCGGTTGTAGAGGGTGCGCCGGTTGGCCGGCCACGCCCAGCCCCACTCGGCGGCCACCCAGTCCTGCTCGTGCCGGGGCTTGCGCCGGGCCGCCTGGTTGACGCCGTCGGCGTACACGCCGGAGTAGATCCAGCAGCCGACGGCGGTCGAGCCGTCGGCGCGGGCCTCGGTGAACGTGGACAGCGGACGGCCCGTCGCCACGTCGTACCCGTTGATCTCGCGCAGCACCGCCTCGGCGCTCGGCTCGGCGTGCGGACCGTGCGTGGGATAGTCCCAGGCCAGGTCGAGCAGCGCCCGGTCGCGCGGCAGGTCGGAACCGGCCAGCTTCTCCCGCAGCCGGCGCCCCAGGTGGTAGAAGAACCACAGCTCGGAGCGGGCGTCGCCCGGCGGGTCGACGGCCTTCTCCCGCCACTGCAGCAGCCGCTGGGTCTGGGTGAAGGTGCCCTCCTTCTCCACGTGCGACGCGGCCGGCAGGAAGAACACCTCCGTCCTGCACTCGGTCGGCACGATCTCGCCCGCGGCCACCTCCGGGCCGTTGCGCCAGAACGTGGCGCTCTCGATCATGAACAGGTCGCGGACCACCAGCCAGTCCAGGTTCGCCATGCCCAGCCGCTGGGCGCGGCCGTGCGCCGAGCCCACCGCCGGGTTCTGCCCGAGCAGGAAGTAGCCCTTCACCTTCCCGTCGATCATGTTCAGCACCTGCTGGTACGTCCCGTGATCGCCCGTCATCCGGGGCAGGTACCCGTAACAGAAGTCGTTCTCCGGCGTCGCCGCGTCCCCCCAGTACGCCTTGAGCAGGCTGGCCGCGTACGCGCCGGCGTCGCCCCAGGAGCCCTTCTGGCCGGGGCGGCGGAAGCTGTCCACCCACCGCTGGAAGGTGACGTGATCGGCGCGCGGCATCGGCAGGTAGCCGGGGAGCAGGTTGTACAGCGTCGGGATGTCGGTGGAGCCCTGGATGCTGGCGTGCCCGCGCAGGGCGAGGATCCCCCCGCCGGGGCGGCCCATGTTGCCCAGCAGCAGCTGGATGATCGCGCCGCTGCGGATGTACTGCACGCCGACGCTGTGCTGCGTCCACCCGACCGAGTAGATCAGCACGCCGGTGCGCTCGCGGCCGGAGTTCTCCGCCCACGCCCGGGCCAGCTCCAGGAACCTCTCCTGCGGGATGCCGCATACCCGCTCCACCATCTCCGGCGTGTAGCGGGCGAAGTGTCGCCTGAGGATCTGGTAGACGCAGCGCGGATGCTGCAACGTCTCGTCCCGCTCCACCCGGCCGCTCACCTGCGCGCCGTGCGACTCGTGGAGCAGCCCGGCCGCGGCGTCCCGCTCCTTCGCGGTGTGCCCGCTGCCGGAGTCGGTCTCGTGGCCCGCGTACTGCCAGGAGTCCTGTACGTAGCTGCCGGTCTCCGGGTCGAAGCCGGAGAAGAAACCGTCGCCGTCCTCGGCGTCGACGAACTGGTCGCTGACGATCGTCGCGGCGTTGGTGTAGGCCAGCACGTACTCCCGGAAGTCCAGCTCGTTCTCCAGGATGTACCGCACCACCCCGCCGAGCAGCGCGATGTCGGAGCCCGCGCGGATCGGCAGGTAGGTGTCGGCCAGCGCGCTGGTGCGGGTGAACCGCGGGTCGACGTGGAAAACCCTGGCACCGCGCCGCTTGGCCTCCATCACCCACTGGAAGCCCACCGGGTGGGCCTCGGCCATGTTCGAGCCCTGGATGACGATGACGTCAGCGTTGGCGACGTCCTGCTGGAAGTCCGTCGCGCCACCGCGACCGAAGCTGGCCCCCAGACCGGGGACGGTGGCGGAGTGTCAAATGCGCGCCTGGTTCTCGATCTGGAGCGCCCCCATCGCCGTGAACAGCTTCTTGATGAGGTAGTTCTCCTCGTTGTCCAGCGTCGCCCCGCCCAGGCTGGAGATCCCCAGCGTGCGGTTGAGCGGCCGGCCCTTGGCGTCGACGTCCTCCCACGTCTCGGCGCGGGCCGCGAGGATCCGGTCGGCGATCATGTCGACCGCGACGTCGAGATCCAGGTCCTCCCACTCCGTGCCGTAGGGGCGCCGGTAGCGGACCTTCGTCTGCCGCAGCGGGCTGGTGACGAGGCTCCTGCTGGCCGAGCCCTTCGGGCAGAGCCGGCCCCGGGAGATCGGGCTGTCCGGATCCCCCTCGATCTGGGTGACCCGGCCGTCCGAGACGTAGACACGCTGGCCGCAGCCGACCGCGCAGTAGGGGCAGACCGAGCGGGCCATCCGGTCGGCGGTCTCGGTGCGCGCGGTCAGCCCGGCCGAGCGCGCCGACTGCGCGGCGGCGCCCCGGCCCAGCGGGTCGGTGCCGGTGAGCTGCCGGTAGACCGGCCAGCCCTCGATGAAGGTCCGCAGACCCATCCCGCGACACCCCCTCCCCCGGCCCGAACACCGTCGACCCCTCGCACACTAGGGCAGCCCGCACCCCGGCCGCGACCCGAGACCCCGATCACCACCCGACGGTCACCGTCCGCGCCCGCGACGTCGCCATTGGCGTACGCAGAGACAGCGCCACCCCCGAGCCGGATCGGGCTCGGGGGTGGCGCGATGTCGGGTGGATGTGCCGCTGGCCGGCGCCCGTGTCGGGTGCCGGCCAGCGTTACCCCTTGTGGTGGAAAG
>NZ_JBEOVW010000055.1:0-22804 GCF_040295705.1 Micromonospora sp. NPDC002717
ACCGAGGCGCGGCCGTGGCCGGCCGCCGACCGGCCCCGCCGCGCGGCGGTGTCGTCGTTCGGCATCAGCGGCACCAACGCGCACACCATCATCGAGCAGGCGCCGGAGCCCGCCGCGGCGCCGGCCGCGCCGCCCGCCACGACGGCCCCGGGCGACCTCGTCGCCTGCGTCCTCTCGGCCCGCGACGACGCCGCTTTGCGCGAGCAGGCGCGCCGTCTGCGGACCCTGGCCGACGACGAGCCGGACCTGACCGTCGCCGACATCGGCCGGGCGCTCGTCACCGGCCGGACCGCCTTCGAGCACCGCGCGGTGCTGCTGCCCCGCGACCGCGACGGCCTGCTCGCCGCCCTCGACGCGCTGGCCGACGACGAGCCCTCGGCCGCCGTCGTTCGGGGGGTCGCCAGGAGCGGGCGGACCGCCGTCCTCTTCTCCGGGCAGGGCGCGCAGCGTCCCGGCATGGGTCGCGAGTTGTCCGGCGCGTTCCCGGTCTTCGCCGCCGCGTTGGACGAGGTGTGTGGGCACCTGGATCCGTTGTTGCCGCGTCCGCTGCGTGAGGTGTTGTTCGCGGAGGCGGGCACGGCCGAGGCGGAGCTGTTGGACCAGACGGTGTTCACCCAGGCCGGGTTGTTCGCCGTCGAGGTGGCGCTGTTCCGGTTGGTCGAGTCGTTCGGGGTGGTGCCGGACCTGGTGGCCGGGCACTCCATCGGCGAGATCGCGGCGGCGCACGTCGCCGGCCTGTTCAGCCTGGCCGACGCGTGCGCGCTGGTCGCGGCGCGCGGCCGGCTCATGCAGGCCCTGCCCGCCGGCGGCGGCATGCTCGCCGTGGCCGCCCCCGAGGACGCGGTGGCCGAGTCGATCGCCCCGCTCACCGACCGGGTCGGCGTCGCGGCGGTGAACGCCCCGACCGCCGTGGTGGTCTCCGGCGACGTCGAGGCGCTCGACGGGCTGGAGCGGACCTGGCGGGAGCGGGGCGTCCGCACCCGCCGGCTGACCGTCAGCCACGCCTTCCACAGCCCGCTGATGGAGCCGATGCTGGGCGAGTTCCGGCAGGTGCTCGACGGGCTGACGTACCACTGGCCCGTCCTGCCGATCGTGTCGAACCTGACCGGCCAGGTCGCCGACCCCGACGAGATCGGCACCCCCGACTACTGGGTCCGGCACGTCCGGGAGACGGTCCGGTTCGCCGACGGGGTCGCGAGCCTCCGCGAACGCAACGTGCGTACGTTCCTCGAACTGGGCCCCGACGCGGTGCTCGCCGGCATGGTGGGCGCCTGCCTGCCGGACGACGGGACCGCGTCCTCGGCGGCGGTCGTGGCGACCCTCCGCCCCGGCCGGCCCGAGCCGGTGTCGCTGGTCAACGCGCTGGCGGAGCTGCACGTCAACGGCGTGCCGGTCACCTGGACCGCGCTCCTGCCGGGCGCGACCCGCCCGGTCGACCTGCCGACGTACCCGTTCCAGCGGCAGCGCTTCTGGCCGGCCGTGGGCCGGCTGCGCGCCGGCGACGTCACCGGCGCCGGCCTCGGCGTGGCCGGGCACGGGCTGCTCGGCGCGGCCGTGGACCTGGCCGGCGACGACGAGGTCGTGCTGACCGGCCGGATCTCCCTCGCCACGCACCCCTGGCTGGCCGACCACGTCGTCTCCGGCGTGACGCTGGTCCCGGGCACGGCGCTGGTGGAGCTGGCCGTACGCGCCGGCGACGAGGTGGACCTGCCCCGGCTGCGCGACCTGACGGTGCTGGTGCCGCTGGTGCTCCCCGAGTCCGGCGGCGTACGGATCCAGGTGCGGGTGTCCGCGTCGGAGTCGCCGCAGCGTCCCGTCGCCGTCTACTCGCGCCCCGACGACGACCCGGAGGCGGGCTGGACGCAGCACGCGGAGGGCGTGCTGGAGCCGGCGACGGCGGACGAGCCCCGGTTGGCCGCCTGGCCGCCGGTTGGCGCCGCCGAGGTGGACCTGGCGGGCTGGTACCCGGCGCTGGTCGAGCACGGCCTGCGGTACGGGCCGGCGTTCCAGGGGCTGCGGCGCGTCTGGACCGGCGGTGACGACGTGTTCGCCGAGGTGGTCCTGCCGGACGACGCGGCGGCCGAGGCCGCCCGGTTCGGCGTGCACCCGGCGCTGCTGGACGCCGCCCTGCACCCGATCGGGCTGCTGCCCGGCTCCGAGGAGTCGGGTGGGCCGCGCGTGCCGTTCGCGTTCGAGGGCGTGCAGGTGCACGCCTCGGGCGCCGGCGTGCTGCGGGTGCGGTTGAGCCGCAACGGCTCCGGAGTCCGGCTGACCGCCTGCGACGAGGCGGGCGCGCCGGTGGTGTCGGTCGACTCCCTCGTCCTGCGGGAGCTGACCGGAGTGGCCACCGCCAGCGCGGCGTCCCGCTCGCTGTTCGAGGTGGCGTGGCAGGCCGAGGAGGCCGACCCGGTCGACGACGCGTCGGGCTGGGCGGTGCTGGGCGGGCCGGCCCTGCCGGGCGTCCCCGGCGGCCCCTCCGCCGAGACGATCAGGCAGTTGCGGGCCGCCATCGAGGCCGGCATCACGCCGCCGCGCCTGCTGCTGTTCACGCCGACCGGCGCGAACGCCGACGACGCCGACCCGGCGGAGACCGTACGCACGGTGACCTCCGACGTGCTGGGCCTCGTGCAGGCGTGGCTGGCGGCCGACGTGCTGGCGGACTCGAAGCTGGTGGTGCTGACCCGGGGCGCGGTGGCGGTCCGCGACGAGGACCGGGTGACCGATCTGGCGGGTGCGGCGGTGTGGGGTCTGCTGCGGTCGGCGCAGTCGGAACACCCGGGCCGCATCGTCCTGGCCGACGTCGACGACGCGATGAACCCGGGCGTGCTGGGCACCCTGGCCCGGTTCGCCGCCGACCCGGCCGGCGGCCAGCTGGTCGTCCGTTCCGGCGCGGTGTCCGTGCCCCGTCTGGTGCGTACGGTGGCGCCCGCGCCGGCCGACGGTCCGGTGGTGGGCGACGGCGCGGTGCTGGTGACCGGTGGTACGGGTGCGCTGGGCGCGTTGGTGGCGGAGCACCTGGTGTCGGTGCACGGGGTGCGGTCGCTGGTGCTGGCGTCGCGGCAGGGACCGTCGGCCGAGGGCGCTGGCGAGCTGTCGGAGCGGTTGACGGCGTTGGGCGCGTCGGTGCGGGTGGTGGCGTGTGACGTGACGGACCGGGACCAGGTGTTCGGCCTGGTCGGTGAGGTCACCGCCGAGGGTCGGCTGGCGGGTGTGGTGCACACGGCTGGTGTGTTGGACGACGGTGTGGTTGAGGGGTTGACCGCGGAGCGGCTGGCTGGGGTGTTGGCGCCGAAGGTGTCGGCGGGCTGGTGGCTGCACGAGGCGACGGCGTCCCTGGATCTGGATTTGTTTGTGGTGTTCTCGTCGGTGGCGGGGGTGTTGGGTTCGCCGGGTCAGTCGGCGTACGCGGCGGGTAACGCGTTCCTGGACGGGTTGGCGGTGTATCGGCGGCAGCTCGGGTTGCCGGCGGTGAGCCTGGCGTGGGGCATGTGGGACACCGCCGGCATGGCCGCGTCGATCGGCGGCACCGACCGGGCCCGCACGGCGCGCGCCGGACTCCGGCCGATGAACGCCCGCACCGGCCTCGAACTGTTCGACGCCGCCGCGGGGGCGGAGCGGGCGGTGCTGGTGCCGGCCGTGATCGACGTACCCGCGCTGCGGGCGGCGGCCTCCGGTGCGGTCGTACCGCCGATGCTGAGCAACCTGGTCGACGTGGCGACGACCCGCCGCCGGGCCGGGCAGGGCGGTGGCGGCTGGGCCGACCGGCTCGCCGGCCTCAGCGCGGAGGACGGCCTCGCGCAGGTGGACCAGCTGGTGCGCGGCCTGGTCGCGCAGGTGCTGGGGCACGGCGGCGCCGAGGCGGTGCCGGCGGACCGGGCGTTCCGGGACCTGGGCTTCGACTCGCTGACCGCCGTCGAGCTGCGCAACCGGGTGAACGGCGCGACGGGCCTGCGGCTCACCTCCACCCTGGTGTTCGACTACCCGTCGCCGCAGGTCCTGGCGGCCCACGTGTACGCCGAACTCGTCGGCGGCCGGCTCGGCGCCGTTGCCTCCGACGAGCCGACGGTCGGCGACGCCGCCGAGCCGATCGCCATCGTGGGCATGGCCTGCCGCTACCCCGGCGGGGTCGAATCCCCCGACGAGCTGTGGAAGCTGGTCAGCACCGGCGGGGAGGGCATCGGCGAGTTCCCGGCCGACCGGGGTTGGGACCTGGAGTCGCTGTACGACCCGGATCCCGACCACGCCGGCACCTCGTACACCCGGCACGGTGGCTTCCTGTACGGGGCCGCCGAGTTCGATCCCGGGTTCTTCGGCATCTCGCCGCGCGAGGCCCTCGCCATGGACCCGCAGCACCGGCTGCTGCTGGAGGCGTCGTGGGAGACGTTCGAGTCGGCGGGCCTGGACCCGGCGGGCCTGCGGGGCAGCCGGACCGGCGTGTTCGCGGGCGTGATCTACCACGACTACGCGACGCGGCTGATGGAGATGCCCGATGTCGAGGGCTACGTGGGGACCGGTAACTCCGGCAGCGTGCTGTCGGGTCGGGTGGCGTACACGTTCGGCCTGGAGGGGCCGGCGGTCACCGTGGACACGGCGTGCTCGTCCAGCCTGGTGGCGTTGCACCTGGCGGTGCAGGCGCTGCGCAGCGGCGAGTGCGACCTGGCCCTGGCCGGTGGCGTGACCGTCATGGCGACGCCGGGCACGTTCGTGGAGTTCTCGCGTCAGCGGGGTCTGTCGCCCGACGGCCGGTGCCGGTCGTTCGCGGCGTCGGCCGACGGCACGGGCTGGTCCGAGGGCGTCGGTGTGCTGCTGGTGCAGCGGTTGTCGGACGCGCAGCGGGAGGGGCGGCGCATCCTGGCGGTAGTGCGCGGCAGCGCGGTGAACCAGGACGGCGCGTCGAACGGGCTGACGGCGCCGAACGGCCCGTCGCAGCAGCGGGTCATCCGCCAGGCCCTGGCGTCGGCGCGGCTGTCCACGGCCGACGTCGACGTGGTCGAGGCGCACGGCACCGGCACGACGCTCGGTGACCCCATCGAGGCGCAGGCCGTGCTGGCCACGTACGGGCAGGACCGGCAGGGCCGGGAGCCGCTGTGGCTCGGCTCGATCAAGTCGAACATCGGCCACGCCCAGGCGGCGGCCGGTGTGGCCGGTGTGATCAAGATGGTCATGGCGATGCGGCATGGTCTGGTGCCGCCGACGTTGCATGTGGACGAGCCGTCGCCGCACATCGACTGGACGGCCGGTGCGGTGGCGCTGGCCACCGAGGCCATGCCGTGGCCGGCTGTGGATCGGCCGCGTCGGGCGGCGGTGTCGTCGTTCGGTATCTCCGGGACGAACGCGCATGTGATCATCGAGCAGCCGCCGGCCGAGGTGGTGGAGGGTGAGGTCGTCGTCCGGGAGCTGCCGCCGGTGGTGCCGGTGCTGCTGTCCGCCCGCGACGCGGCCGGGCTGTCGGCGCAGGCCGGCCGGTGGGCGAGCTGGCTGTCGGCGGACGAACCACGGCGCCCGGTGGATGTGGCGTGGTCGTCGGTGGCGTCGCGGTCGGTGCTGGAGCACCGGGGCGTCGTGTCCGGTGCGACCCGGGCCGAGGTGCTGGCGGGCCTCGCGGCCCTGGCGGCGGGCGAGCCGTCGGGCGGCGTGGTCGCCGGCTCCGCCGCCGTACGCGGTCAGCTCGCGGTGCTGTTCTCCGGTCAGGGCGCGCAGCGTGCCGGCATGGGCCGGGATCTGTCCGAGACGTTCCCGGTGTTCGCGACCGCGTTGGACGAGGTGTGTGCGCGGCTGGATCCGTTGCTGCCGCGTCCGTTGCGGGAGGTGTTGTTCGCCGAGGCGGGTACGGCCGAGGCGGCGTTGTTGGATCAGACGGTGTTCACGCAGGCCGGATTGTTCGCGGTCGAGGTGGCGTTGTTCCGTCTGGTGGAGTCGTTCGGCGTCGTGCCGGACATGTTGGCCGGTCATTCGATCGGTGAGATCACGGCCGCGCACGTGGCCGGTGTGTTGTCGCTGGCCGACGCGTGCGCGTTGGTGGCGGCGCGGGGTCGGTTGATGCAGGCCCTGCCGGCCGGTGGCGGGATGTTGGCGGTGGCGGCGGACGAGGCGGCGGTGGTCGAGTCGATCGCCGGCCTGACCGACCGCGTGGGCATCGCGGCGGTGAACGGGCCTGATGCCGTGGTGGTGTCCGGGGCCGTCGACGCCCTCGACGAGGCGGAGCAGTTCTGGCGGGACCGGGGAGCCCGGACCCGTCGGCTCACCGTGAGTCACGGGTTCCACAGCCCGCTGATGGAGCCGATGCTGGCCGAGTTCCGCGCGGTCCTGGACGGCCTCACCTTCGCGGCGCCGTTGCTGCCGGTCGTGTCGAACGTGACCGGTGCCCTCGCTGACGCCGACGAGATCCGCACGGTCGACTACTGGGTGCGGCACGTCCGTGAGGCGGTCCGGTATGCCGATGGCGTCTCCGCCCTGCGGGCGGCCGGTGTGGACACGTTCCTGGAGGTGGGGCCGCAGAGTGTGCTGACGGCGATGGCGGCGGACATCCTGCCCGACGACGACGCCGTGCTGGCCGTGCCGGCGCAGCGCAGGGACCGGCCCGAGGCACACGCGCTGCTGCACGCGCTCGCCGAGTTGCACGTCCACGGTGTGCCGGTGACCTGGCAGCAGTGGTTCACCGACAGCGGCGCACGGCGGGTCGACCTGCCCACGTACGCCTTCCACCGCGAGCGGTACTGGCCCGAGCCGGCCGCCCGGCCACGGACGACCGCGACCCACGGCGGCGACGCCGACTTCTGGGACGCGGTGGAACGGGCCGACCTGACCGCCCTCGCCGCCCAGTTCGGCGACGACGGCGCGGCCCTGGACGCCCTCACCCCGGCCCTGCCGGTCCTGTCGACCTGGCACCGGGCGCGGGCGCGGCGCGCGGTCGTGGACGGATGGTCGTACCGCGTCGGATGGAAGCGGACCGACCTCGCCGCCGCCCCCGGGAAGCCCGGCGCGTGGCTGCTCGTGACGGCCGAGGACGACCTCACGGACGGCCCGCGGGCGGAGGCGGTCACCAAGGCCCTCGCCGCCGTCGGCGCCGACGTGGTCCGGCTGACCGTCGACCCGGTCGGCACCGACCGGGCGGACCTCGCCCGGCGGCTGACCGACGCGCTGGCCGACGGACCGGTCGCCGGCGTGCTCTCCCTGCTCGGCCTCCGCGACCAGCCGCACCCGTCCCACCCGGCCCTGCCGGTCGGGACGGCCGCCACGCTGCTGCTGCTCCAGGCCCTGCACGACACCGGGGCGACGACCCGGCTGTGGTGCCTGACCCAGGGCGCGGTCGGCACCGGGGACGACGACACCCCGCGCGACGCCGCCCAGAGCGCGCTCTGGGGACTGGGCCGCGTGGCGGGCCTGGAGCACCCCCAGCTGTGGGGTGGCGTGGTGGACCTGCCCGACCAGGTCGACGCGACGGCCTGGGACCGGCTGGCGCGGGTGGTGACCGGCGCCGGCGACGAGGACCAGGTGGCCGTACGGCCCTCCGGGGTGTTCGTCCGGCGCCTGGTCCGGTCGGCGCCCGCCGCGCCCGACGCGGCGGAGCGCTGGCAGCCGTCCGGCACGGTGCTGATCACCGGGGGCACTGGCGCGCTGGGCGCTCACGTGGCCCGCTGGGTGGCCATCGGCGGGGCCGCGCACGTGGTCCTGACCAGCCGCCGTGGCGAGCGGGCCGCGGGCGCCGCGGAGCTGCGCGACGAGCTGACCGCGCAGGGCGTCCGGGTGTCGGTCGTCGCCTGCGACGTGGCCGACCGCGACCAGGTGGCGGCCCTGCTGGCGAGCCTGGAAGAGGACGACGCGCCGCTGACGGCCGTGGTGCACGCTGCGGGCGCCGGCGACGTCGGCATGATCGCCGAGACGGATCTGGCCGCGTTCGCCGCCGTGCTCGACGGCAAGGTCGCCGGCGCGGTGCACCTGGACGAGCTGCTCGGCGACCGGCCGCTGGACGCGTTCGTGCTCTTCTCCTCCATCGCCGGCGTGTGGGGCAGCGGCGGGCAGGCGGCGTACGCGGCGGGCAACGCCTTCCTCGACGCCCTCGCCGAGCACCGACGGGGGCGGGGCCTGGCGGCGACCTCCGTCGCCTGGGGGCCGTGGGCCGACGGCGGCATGGCCACCGGCGAGGCCGGGCAACTGCTGGCCCGGCGCGGCCTGGCGGCGATGGCACCGGCCGAGGCCGTGTACGCGATGCGGTACGCCGTCGGCCAGGCCCGGGCGGCGCTGACCGTGGCGGACGTCGACTGGGCGGTCTTCGCCCCGGCGTACGCCTCGGCCCGCCCCCGACCGCTGCTCGACGACATCGCCGAGGCCCGGGAGGCGCTCGACGGCCACGGCGAGGAGCAGCCGGGCGGTGCCGCCGACGAGCTGCGGGAGCACCTGTCCAGCCTGCCCCGCGCCGAGCAGGGCCGGCACCTGGTCGACCTGGTGCGGAACCACGCCGCGGCCGTGCTCGGCCACCAGGGCACGGACCGGGTCAAGCCGCAGCGCGCGTTCAAGGAGCTCGGGTTCGACTCGCTGACGGCGGTCGAGCTGCGCAACCGGCTCACCGGGGCCACCGGCCTGTCGCTGCCCGCCACGCTCGTCTTCGACTACCCCAACCCGGCCGTCCTCGCCGAGCACCTGCTCGACGGGTTGCTGCCCGAGGCGCGGCAGGCCGACGACGGCGACCCGGCGGAGGCGGCCGTGCGGCAGGCGCTGGCGACCATCCCGCTGGCCCGCATCCGCGAGGCCGGGCTGCTGGACCTGCTGCTCAACCTCACCGACGCCGACGGCGGCGGCGACGAGTCCACCACCGACGGGGCCCTGGACCTCGACGAGATGGACGCCGACACCCTCGTCAGGCTGGCGCTTGACGGAACCGATTCCTGACCGTTGTCCCCAGTACGGAGCTCATGATGTCTACGTCCGCAGACAAGGTCGTCGAGGCGCTTCGCGCGTCGCTCAAGGAGACGGGCCGCCTCCGTCAGCTCAACCAGCAGTTGACCGCTGCCGCCCGGGAGCCGATCGCGATCGTCGCGATGTCCTGCCGCTACCCGGGCGGCGTCGCCAGCCCGGAGCAGCTCTGGGACCTGGTGGCCTCCGGCGGCGACGCGATCGGCGGCTTCCCGACCGACCGTGGCTGGGACCTGGACAACCTGTACGACCCGGACGCCGACCGGGCCGGCCGGTCCACCACCCGCGAGGGCGGCTTCCTCTACGACGCGGCCGACTTCGACGCCGAGTTCTTCGGCATCTCGCCCCGCGAGGCCGTGGCGATGGACCCCCAGCAGCGGCTGCTGCTGGAGACGTCCTGGGAGGCGTTCGAGCACGCCGGGATCGCGCCGGCGTCCATGCGCGGACAGAAGGTCGGCGTCTTCGTCGGGACCGCCGCCAACGGCTACGGGATGGGCCCGCAGAGCGAGGCCGAGGGCACCGACGAGGGCTACCTGCTGACGGGTACGGCCACCAGCGTCGTCTCCGGGCGGATCGCGTACGCCCTCGGCCTGGAGGGCCCGGCGGTCACGGTCGACACCGCCTGCTCGTCGTCGCTGGTCGCGCTGCACCTGGCGTGCCAGGCCCTGCGGCAGGGCGACTTCGACCTGGCCCTGGCCGGCGGCGTGTGCGTCATGGCCACGCCCAGCCCCTTCGTGGGCTTCTCCCGGCAGCGGGGGCTCGCCCCCGACGGCCGGTGCAAGTCGTTCGCCGCCGCCGCCGACGGCACCGGCTGGTCCGAAGGCGTCGGCATCCTGCTGGTGGAGCGGCTGTCGGACGCGCAGCGCAAGGGACACCCCGTCCTCGCCGTGATCCGGGGCAGCGCGGTCAACCAGGACGGCGCCTCCAACGGCCTCACCGCGCCGAACGGGCCGGCCCAGCAGCGGGTGATCCGGCAGGCCCTCGCCAACGCCCGGCTGACCACGGCCGACGTGGACGCCGTCGAGGCGCACGGCACCGGCACCGTCCTCGGCGACCCGATCGAGGCGCAGGCCCTGCTCGCCACGTACGGGCAGGACCGCCCCGCCGACCGGCCGCTGCTGCTCGGCTCGATCAAGTCGAACATCGGTCACAGCCAGTCCGCCGCGGGCGTGGCCGGCGTGATCAAGATGGTGATGGCGATGCGGCACGGGCTCATCCCGTCCACCCTGCACGTGGACGAGCCGACGCCGAAGGTGGACTGGTCGGCCGGCGAGGTGTCGCTGGTGACCGAGGCCCGGCCATGGCCGGTGACCGACCGTCCCCGGCGGGCGGCGGTCTCGTCGTTCGGCATCTCCGGCACCAACGCGCACACCATCCTGGAGGAGCCGCCCACCCCCGACGCCGACGGCGCGCCCGCCGCCGACGCCGGCCCCGCGCCCGCCGCCGCCCTGCCGGCGGTGCCCGTGCTGCTGTCCGCCCGGTCGGAGGCCGCGCTGGCCGCGCAGGCCGGGCGCTGGGCCCGGTGGCTGGACGCCGACGAGGCCCTCCGCCCGGTCGACGTCGGCTGGTCGTCGGTGGTGTCGCGGTCCGCGCTGGAGCACCGCGCGGTACTCACCGCCGCCGACCGCGAGGACCTGCTGGCCGGGCTGCGCGCCCTCGCCGCCGGGCAGCCGTCGGGCGCGGCGGTCGCCGGGCAGGCGGCCGACCGCGGCCCGCTCGCAGTGCTCTTCTCCGGGCAGGGCGCGCAGCGCGCCGGCACGGGCCGGGAGCTGTACGAGGCGTTCCCCGTCTTCGCGGCGGCGTTGGACGAGGTGTGCGCGCAGCTCGACCCGCTGCTGCCGCGCCCGCTGCGGGAGGTGCTGTTCGCCCCGGAGGGCTCCGCCGAGGCGGAGCTGCTGGACCAGACCGCCTTCACCCAGGCGGGCCTGTTCGCCGTCGAGCTGGCGCTGTTCCGCCTCGTGGAGTCGTACGGTGTGGTGCCGGACTTCGTGGGCGGCCACTCGATCGGTGAGATCGCCGCCGCGCACGTGGCCGGCGTGCTGTCCCTCGGCGACGCGTGCGCGCTGGTGGCGGCGCGGGGCCGGCTGATGCAGGCCCTGCCGTCCGGCGGCGGCATGCTGGCGGTGGCGGCGGACGAGGCCGCGGTGGTCGAGTCGATCGCCGGCCTGACCGACCGGCTCGGGATCGCGGCCGTGAACGGGCCGACCTCGGTCGTGGTGTCCGGCGCCGTCGAGTCTCTCGACGAGGTCGAGCGGCTCTGGCGGGACCGGGGCGCGCGGACCCGCCGGCTGCGGGTCAGCCACGCGTTCCACAGCCCGCTGATGGAGCCGATGCTGGCCGAGTTCCGGGCCGTCCTCGACGGGCTCACGTTCGCCGCGCCGACGCTGCCGATCGTGTCGAACCTGACCGGCGCGCTCGCCGACGCCGACGAGATCCGCACGGCCGACTACTGGGTGCGGCACGTCCGCGAGGCGGTCCGCTTCGCCGACGGGGTCGCCGCCCTGCGGGCCGCCGGCGTGGACACGTTCCTGGAGGTCGGCCCGCAGAGCGTGTTGACCGCGATGACCCGCGACGTGCTGGGCCGGCACGCCGCGGCGGACGTCAACGAGGAGACCGCGCCGGTCGCGGTGCCCGTCCTGCGCGCCGACCGTGCCGAGGCGCGGGCCCTGCTCGCCGCCCTGGCCGAGCTGCACGTCAACGGAGCCTCCGTCGACTGGCCGGCCGTCTACGCGGGCGCCGGCGCGCGCCCCGTCGCCCTGCCCACGTACGCGTTCCAGCGGCAGCGCTACTGGCCGGAGCAGATGCCGGTGTCGGTCACCGGCCCGGTCAGCCCCGACGTGGTGGACGTCGAGTTCTGGTCCGCGGTGGAACGGTCCGACGTGGCCGCCCTGTCGGCACAGTTCGACGCCGCCGCCTTGGACGTCCTGGCCCCCGCCCTGCCCGTCCTGTCGTCCTGGCGCAAGGCGCGGCTGCGGGACGCGGTCGTCGACGGCTGGTCGTACCGGGTGGTGTGGAAGCGGACCACCGCCCCGGCGCCGGCCACCCCGGTGGGCGGCTGGCTGCTGGTCGAACCCGCCGGCGAGACGCCGGTGACGGAGTGGGCCGAGGCGCTCGCGGGCTCGCTGGCCGCCGCCGGCGGCGAGGTGTCCCGGCTGGCGGTGGACCCGCTCGCGGAGCGCGACGACGTGACCTCGCGGGTGGCCGAGGCCGTGGGGGACCGCCGGTTCTCCGGCATCGTGTCCCTGCTCGGCCTGCTGGACGCGCCGCACCCCGGCCAGCCGGCGGTGCCGCTCGGCACGGCCGCCACGATGGCGCTGGTGCAGGCCCTGCACGGCGCGGACGTCGCGGCGCCGTGGTGGACGGTCACCAGCGGCGCGGTCGGCACCGGGGACGGCGACCCGGTCCGCAGCGTCGCCCAGGGCGGCCTGTGGGGCCTGGCCCGGGTCGCCGGGCTGGAACACCCGCAGCTCTGGGGCGGCCTGGTCGACCTGCCCGACGGGCCCGACCGGGCCGACTGGGACCACATGGTCGGCGTCCTGACCGGCGGCGGCCACGAGGACCAGGTCGCCGTACGACCCTCCGGCGTGTTCGTGCGGCGACTCGTCCGGGCCACGCCGGCCGCCGTGGGCACGGTCGAGCGCTGGCAGCCGTCCGGCACCGTGCTGATCACCGGTGGCACCGGGGCGCTCGGCGCCCACGTGGCCCGCTGGGTGGCGGCCAACGGCGCGGCGCACGTCGTGCTGACCAGCCGCCGTGGCGACCGCGCCCCGGGGGCGGCGGAGCTGCGGGACGAGCTGACCGGGCTCGGCGCCCGGGTGACCCTGGTCGCCGCCGACATGGCCGACCGCGCCCGGGTCGAGGCGCTGCTGCGCGACGTCGACGCGGACCCGGCGCCGCTGACGGCGGTGGTGCACGCCGCCGGGGTGGGCCAGCTGAACATGCTGGCGGACACCGACCTGGCCGGGCTGGCCGAGGTGATGGACGGCAAGATCGCCGGCGCGGTGCACCTCGACGAGCTGCTGGGCGACCGGTCGCTCGACGCGTTCGTGCTGTTCTCCTCCATCGCCGGCATCTGGGGCAGCGGCGGCCAGGCCGCCTACGCCGCCGGCAACGCCTTCCTCGACGCCCTCGCGGAGCGGCGCCGGGCCCGCGGCCTGGCCGCCACCGCCGTCGCCTGGGGACCGTGGGCCGACGGCGGGATGGCCAGCGGCGAGGGACAGGAACTGCTGGCCCGGCGCGGCCTCAGCCCGATGTCCCCGGCCCAGGCCGTGTACGCGCTGCGCAGCGCGGTGGGTCGGTCCCTGCCGTCGGTGACCGTGGCGGACGTCGACTGGTCCCTGTTCACCCCGGCGTTCGCCGCCGCCCGCCCCCGCCCCCTGCTCGACGACATCGCCGAGGCCCGGGACGCCCTGCGCGTAATCGACGGGGCGCCCGAGGACGCCGCCGGCGGCGGGCTGCGGCAGCACCTGCTGACGTTGCCCCGCGCCGAGCAGGACCGGTACCTGACCGACCTCGTGCGGACGCACACCGCCGCCGTGCTCGGCCACTCCGGCACCGAGCTGGTCAAGGCGAACCGGGCGTTCAAGGAGCTCGGCTTCGACTCGCTGACCGCGGTGGAGCTGCGCAACCGGCTCGGCGCCGCCACCGGGCTCACCCTGCCCACCACCCTGGTCTTCGACTATCCGAACCCGGCCGCCCTCGCCGACCACCTGTCGGCGACGCTGCGCCTGCACGAGGTCGACACCGTCACCACCTGGGGCCCCGCCGGGCCCGTGGACGACGACCCGATCGTCATCGTCGGCATGAGCTGCCGGTACCCGGGCGGCGTCGCCAACCCGGACGACCTGTGGGACCTCGTCGCCACCGGGCGCGACGGCATCAGCGGCTTCCCCGAGGACCGGCACTGGGACATGAACCGGCTGCTGGCCGTCGACGCCGACGGCCGACCGGTGTCGCACACCCGCGAGGGCGGCTTCGTCGACGACGCCACCGCGTTCGACCCCGGGTTCTTCGGCATCTCGCCCCGCGAGGCCGTCGCCATGGACCCGCAGCAGCGGCTGCTGCTGGAGGCCTCCTGGGAGGCCATGGAGCAGGCCGGCATCGACCCCGACGAGCTGCGCGGCAGCCGTACCGGCGTCTTCGTCGGCGCCTCCCCGTCGGGCTACGGCAGCGCCGACGTCCCCGCCGAGTTGGCGGGATACCAGCTCACCGGCGGCGCACACAGCGTCATCTCCGGCCGGGTGTCGTACACCTTCGGGCTGGAGGGCCCGGCGGTCACGGTCGACACCGCCTGCTCGTCGTCCCTGGTGGCGGTGCACCTGGCCGCCCAGGCGCTGCGCGGCGGCGAGTGCGACCTGGCGCTGGCCGGCGGCGTCACCGTCATGGTGACCCCGGGCGCCTTCGTCGAATTCTCCCGTCAGGGCGGCCTCGCCCCGGACGGACGCTGCAAGTCCTTCGCCGCCGACGCCGACGGCACCGGCTGGTCGGAGGGCGTCGGCGTGCTGCTGGTCCAGCGGCTCTCCGACGCCCGGCGCGAGGGCCGCCAGGTGCTCGCCGTCATCGCCGGCAGCGCGGTCAACCAGGACGGCGCGTCCAACGGCCTCACCGCGCCGAACGGGCCGGCCCAGCAGCGGGTGATCCGGCAGGCCCTGGCCAACGCTCGGCTGACCACGGCCGACGTGGACGCCGTCGAGGCGCACGGCACCGGCACCGTCCTCGGTGACCCGATCGAGGCGCAGGCGCTGCTGGCCACGTACGGGCAGGACCGGCCGGCCGACCGGCCGCTGCTGCTCGGCTCGATCAAGTCGAACATCGGTCACAGCCAGGCCGCCGCCGGCGTCGCCGGCATGATCAAGATGGTGCAGGCGATGCGGCACGGCCTGCTCCCGCCGACCCTGCACCTCGACGAGCCGACCCCCCACGTGGACTGGTCCGCCGGCGCGGTGTCCCTGCTGACCGAGGCCCGCCCCTGGCCGGCCGTGGACCGGCCGCGTCGGGCCGCCGTGTCGTCGTTCGGCATCAGCGGTACGAACGTCCACCTCATCCTGGAACAGCCGCCCGCCCCGCCCGCCGGGGACGAGCCCGATGCCGGCGGCGTACCGTCCCGGACGCCGTCGGTGGTGCCGGTGCTGCTCTCGGCCCGCGACGCGGCCGGGCTGTCGGCGCAGGCCGATCGCTGGGCGGCCTGGCTGAGCGGGGACGCGACCCCGCGCCCGGTGGATGTGGCGTGGTCGTCGGTGGCGTCGCGGTCGGTGCTGGAGCACCGGGCCGTCGTGTCCGGCACGGCCCGGGCCGAGCTGCTGGCGGGCCTGGAAGCCGTGGCGGCGGGCGAGCCCGCGGCCGGTGTGGTCGTCGGCGCTGCCGGGCAGCGGGGTCAGCTCGCGGTGCTGTTCTCGGGTCAGGGCGCGCAGCGTGCCGGCATGGGCCGGGAGCTGTCCGAGACGTTCCCCGTCTTCGCGACCGCGTTGGACGAGGTGTGCGTGCAGCTCGATCCGTTGCTGCCGCGTCCGTTGCGGGAGGTGTTGTTCGCCGAGGCGGGTACGCCCGAGGCGGCGTTGTTGGATCAGACGGTGTTCACGCAGGCCGGGTTGTTCGCGGTTGAGGTGGCGTTGTTCCGTTTGGTGGAGTCGTTCGGTGTGGTGCCGGACTTCGTGGCCGGTCATTCGATCGGTGAGATCGCGGCCGCGTACGTGGCCGGTGTGTTGTCGCTGGCCGACGCCGCCGCGTTGGTGGCGGCGCGGGGTCGGTTGATGCAGGCCCTGCCGGCCGGCGGCGGAATGTTGGCCGTCGCCGCTTCGGAAGAGGCGGTGGTGGAGTCGATTGCCGGGCTGACGGATCGGGTTGGGATCGCGGCGGTCAACGGTCCGACGTCGGTGGTGGTGTCCGGGGCGGTCGGGGCTCTGGACGACATTGAGCGGGTGTGGCGGGAGCGGGGTGTCCGTACCCGTCGGCTCACCGTGAGTCACGGGTTCCACAGTCCGTTGATGGAGCCGATGCTGGCCGAGTTCCGTACGGTCCTGGACGGGTTGACGTTCGCGGCGCCGTTGCTGCCGGTCGTGTCGAACGTGACCGGCGCGCTCGCTGACGGCGACGAGATCCGCAGCGTTGACTACTGGGTGCGGCATGTCCGTGAGGCGGTGCGGTACGCCGACGGGGTCGCCGCGTTGCGGGCCGCGGGTGTGGACACGTTCCTGGAGGTCGGCCCGCAGAGTGTGTTGACGGCGATGGCGGCGGACATCCTGCCCGACGACGACGTGCTGGCCGTGCCGGCGCAGCGCAGGGACCGGCCCGAGGCGCACGCGCTGCTGCACGCCCTGGCCGAGTTGCACGTCCACGGTGTGCCGGTGACCTGGCAGCAGTGGTTCACCGAGAGCGGCGCGCGGCGGGTCGACCTGCCCACGTACGCCTTCCACCGGGAGCGGTACTGGCTGCCGCCGGCCGGCCAGTCGGCCGACGTCTCGGGAGCGGGCCTCGGTGTGGCGCGGCACCCGCTGCTCGGCGCGACCGTCTCGGTCGCCGGCGAGGACATGGTGGTGCTGACCGGCCGGCTGTCGGTGACGACCCACCCGTGGCTCGCCGACCACGTCGTGTCCGGTGCCGTGGTCGTGCCGGGCACGGCGCTGGTGGACCTCGTCGTGCGGGCGGGCGACGAGGTCGGCGCGTCCCGCGTCCGCGAGCTGACGGTGCTCGCCCCGCTCGTCCTGCCCGCCACCGGTGGCGGAGTGCGGGTGCAGGTCCGGGTGGGTCCCGTCGACGGGACCGGCAGCCGCTCGGTGACCGTGCACTCGCAGCCCGAGGACGACCCGGAGCCGGGCTGGACCCGGCACGCCGACGGCCTCGTCGGCGCCCCGACGGGCGACGAGCCCACCGTGGGCGCCTGGCCGCCGCCGGGAGCGGCCGAGGTGGACGTCACCGGTTGGTACGCGACGGTGGCCGAGCACGGGCTCTCCTACGGGCCCGTCTTCCGGGGTCTGCGCCGGGCGTGGACCGCGGCGGACACGGTCTTCGCCGAGGTCGCGCTCCCCGACGAGGCGGCCGGTGAGCCGACGGGCTTCGGCGTGCACCCGGCGCTGCTGGACGCCGCCCTGCACCCCGTCGGGCTGCTGCCCGCCGACGAGACGGGCGGCGGGGCCCGGGTGCCGTTCGCGTTCGAGGGCGTGCAGGTCCACGCGCTCGGGGCGCGGACGCTGCGGGTGCGCCTGACCGCGTCCGGCAGCTCCGTGCGGCTGGTCGCCGTCGACGAGACGGGCGTGCCGGTCGTGTCGGTGGACTCGCTGACGCTGCGCGAGATGACCGGGGCGGCGGCAACCCCGAACGAGGCGCACCGCTCCCTGTTCGAGGTGTCCTGGCAGCCCGAGCAGATCACCGCGCCCGACGGCGGGTACGGCTGGGCCGTCCTCGGTGACCGCCCGCTCGACGGCGCGCCGCAGCTCCCCGCGTACGCCGACGTGGCGGCGCTGGTCGCGGCCGTGACGGACGGGACCGCCGCCACCCCGGCGGCGCTGCTGCTGCCCGCCCCCGCGGCGGGACCGGAGACGGACGTGCCCGACGCGGTGCGGTCGGCGACGACGGACGTCCTCGGCGCCGTGCAGGCGTGGCTGGCCGCCGACGCCCTGGCGGACTCGCGGCTGGTCGTGGTGACCCGCGGCGCGGTGGCCGCCGGCCGGGACGACCACGTCACCGACGTGGCCGGGGCGGCGGTGTGGGGCCTGCTGCGCTCGGCGCAGTCGGAGCACCCCGGCCGGATCGTGCTGGCCGACCTGGAGCCGGACGCCGACCTGGACGCCGACGCGCTGGCCCTGCTCGCCGGCGCCGCCGACGACCCGGGCCTCGGCGGGCAGCTCGCGGTGCGGGCCGGCACGGCGCACCTGCCCCGGCTGGTCCGTGCCGCCGGCGGCGCGCCGGCCCCGGCGACCCTCGACCGGGGAACCGTCCTGGTGACCGGGGGCACCGGATCGCTGGGCGCCCTGGTGTCCGAGCACCTCGTCACCGCGTACGGCGTGCGCTCCCTCGTGCTGGTCTCCCGGCAGGGCCCGGCGGCCGCCGGCGCCGACGAGCTGGTGGAGCGGCTGACCGCGCTGGGCGCGGCCGTCCGCGTGGTGGCGGCGGACGTCACCAACCGCGTGCGGGTCGGTGAGCTGGTGCGGGCGGTCACCGCCGAGGGCCGGCTGGCCGGCGTCGTCCACACGGCCGGTGTCCTGGACGACGGCGTGGTCAGCGGGATCACCGCCGACCGGCTGGCGGACGTGCTGGCGCCGAAGGTCGCGGCGGGCTGGTGGCTGCACGAGGCGACCGCCGACCTCGACCTCGACCTGTTCGCGCTGTTCTCCTCCGTCGCCGGGGTGCTCGGCTCTCCCGGCCAGGCCGCGTACGCCGCCGGCAACGCCTTCCTGGACGCCCTCGCCCAGGTGCGGGCGCAGCGCGGGCTGTCCGCGGTCAGCCTCGCGTGGGGCATGTGGAACACCGACGGGATGGCCGCGTCGATCAACGACACCGACCGGGCCCGGGTGAGCCGGGCCGGCCTGGTTCCGATGACCGCCCAGGTCGGTCTCGGGCTGTGGGACGCCGCCCTGGCCCACGGCGGGGCGGCGCTGGTCCCGGCGGTGGTCGACCTGCCCGCCATGCGGGCGCAGACCGCCGCGGGCCGCGTACCGCCGATGCTGCGGACCCTGGTGGGAACGGCCGCGAAGCGCCGCCGGTCCGGCACCGGGGGCTGGGCGGACCGGCTGGCCGGGCTCGACCCGCAGGAGGCGCGGACGCAGGTCGCCCTGCTCGTGCGCGGCCTGGTCGCGCAGGTCCTCGGACACAACGGCGCCGACCAGGTGCCGGCCGACCGGGCGTTCCGGGAGCTGGGCTTCGACTCGCTCACCGCGGTGGAGCTGCGCAACCGCATCAACAGCGCGACCGGGCTGCGGCTCACGTCGACGCTCGTCTTCGACTACCCGACCCCCGGCGCCCTCTCCGACCACCTGTACGAGCAGCTGTCCGGCCAGGTGGCCGACGCGCAGCAGGTCGTGCGGGCGACGACCGTCGACGAGCCCATCGCCATCGTGGGCATGGCCTGCCGCTATCCGGGCGGCGTGACGAACCCGCAGCAACTGTGGGACCTGGTCGCCGCCGGGTCCGACGGCATCGGCGAGTTCCCGACCGACCGGGGCTGGGACCTCGACCGGCTCTTCCACCCCGACCCGGACAACCCCGGGACGTCGTACACCCGGCACGGCGGATTCCTGTACGGGGCGGCCGAGTTCGATCCCGGGTTCTTCGGCATCTCGCCGCGTGAGGCCCTCGCGATGGATCCGCAGCAGCGGCTGCTGCTGGAGACCTCGTGGGAGACGTTCGAGTCGGCCGGGCTGGACCCGGCGCGGCTGCGGGGCAGCCGGACCGGCGTGTTCGCCGGGCTCATGTACCACGACTACGCCTCCGGCGTGCAGGACCTGCCCGAGGGCGTGGGCGGCTACCTCGGCACCGGCACCTCCGGCAGCGTGCTGTCGGGTCGGGTGGCGTACACGTTCGGCCTGGAGGGCCCGGCGGTCACCGTGGACACTGCGTGCTCGTCCAGCCTGGTGGCGCTGCACCTGGCGGTGCAGGCGCTGCGCAGCGGCGAGTGCGACCTGGCCCTGGCCGGTGGCGTGACCGTCATGGCGACGCCGGGCACGTTCGTGGAGTTCTCGCGTCAGCGGGGTCTGTCGCCCGACGGCCGGTGCCGGTCGTTCGCGGCGTCGGCGGACGGCACGGGCTGGTCCGAGGGCGTCGGTGTGCTGCTGGTGCAGCGGTTGTCGGACGCGCAGCGGGAGGGGCGGCGCATCCTGGCGGTAGTGCGCGGCAGCGCGGTGAACCAGGACGGCGCGTCGAACGGGCTGACGGCGCCGAACGGCCCGTCGCAGCAGCGCGTCATCCGCCAGGCCCTCGCCAACGCCCGCCTGACGCCCGCCGACGTGGACGCCGTGGAGGCGCACGGCACCGGCACCACCCTCGGTGACCCGATCGAGGCGCAGGCGCTGCTGGCGACGTACGGGCAGGACCGGCAGGGGCGGGGGCCGCTGTGGCTCGGCTCCATCAAGTCGAACATCGGCCACACCCAGGCCGCGGCCGGGGCGGCCGGCATCATCAAGATGATCATGGCGATGCGGCACGGCGTGCTGCCCTCGACGCTGCACGTGGACGAGCCGTCCCCGCACATCGACTGGAGCGCCGGAGCCGTCTCCCTGCTCACCGAGGCGCGCGACTGGCCGGCGGCGAACCGTCCCCGGCGCGCGGCGATCTCGTCGTTCGGAGTCAGCGGCACCAACGCGCACGTGATCATCGAGCAGCCACCCGCCGAGGCGGAGCCCACCCGGGGCGCCGACGGGCCGGCCCGAGGCGACGAATCCGCCGCCGAGCCGGTGCCGGTGCTGCTGTCGGCCCGGTCCGAGGTGGCCGTCGCGGCGCAGGCGGACCGCTGGGCCCGCTGGATCGCCGGCGACGAGGACCTGCGCCCGGTCGACGTCGGCTGGTCGTCGGCGGTCAGCCGGGCCGTGCTGGAGCACCGCGCGGTGGTCGCCGCGACGGACCGGAACGAGCTGCTGGCCGGGCTGCGCGCCCTCGCCGCCGGGGAGTCGTCCGGCACCGTGGTCACCGGCGCGGGCACGGCACGGGCCCAGCTGGCCGTGCTCTTCTCCGGCCAGGGCGCGCAGCGCGCGGGCATGGGCCGGGAACTGGCCGCCCGCTTCCCGGTGTTCGCGGCCGCCCTGGACGAGGTGTGCGCGCAGCTCGACCCGCTGCTGCCCCGCCCCCTGCGGGAGGTGCTGTTCGCCGAGCCGGGCACGGCCGAGGCGGCGCTGCTGGACCAGACGGTGTTCACGCAGGCCGGGTTGTTCGCGGTCGAGGTGGCGTTGTTCCGTCTGGTGGAGTCGTTCGGCGTCGTGCCGGACATGCTGGCCGGCCACTCGATCGGTGAGGTGACCGCCGCGTACGTGGCGGGGGTGCTGTCGCTGGGTGACGCGTGCGCGTTGGTGGCGGCGCGGGGTCGGTTGATGCAGGCCCTGCCGGCCGGCGGCGGGATGCTCGCCGTGGCCGCCGACGAGGCAGCCGTGGTGGAGTCGATCGCCGGGCTGACCGACCGGGTGGGCATCGCGGCCGTCAACGGGCCCGCCGCCGTGGTGGTCTCCGGTGACGTCGAGGCCCTCGACGAGGTGGAGTGGACCTGGCAGGACCGGGGCGTCCGGACCCGCCGGTTGACGGTCAGTCACGCGTTCCATAGCCCGCTGATGGAGCCGATGCTCGACGAGTTCCGCGCGGTCCTGGCGGGGCTGACGTTCCGGGCGCCGCTGGTGCCGGTCGTGTCGAACCTGACCGGGGCGCTCGCCGACCCGCAGGAGATCACCCGTGCCGAATACTGGGTCCGCCACGTCCGGGAGGCCGTCCGGTACGCCGACGGCGTCAGCGCCCTGCGGGCCGCCGGGGTCGACACCTTCCTGGAGGTCGGCCCGCAGAGCGTGCTGACCGCGATGAACGCTGACCTGCTCGCCGACGACGCGCTCGCGGTGGCCGTCCAGCGCCGGGACCGGCCCGCCCCGCAGGCGCTGCTGGCCGCGCTGGCCGAACTGCACGTCCACGGCGTCCCGGTGACCTGGCCGCAGTGGTTCACCGACACCGGCGCACGCCGGGTCGACCTGCCCACGTACGCCTTCCAGCACGAGCGGTACTGGCTCGGCGCGGGGCAGGCGCGTACCGCCGACGTGTCCGGCGCCGGCCTCGGCGTGGCCGGGCACCCGCTGCTCGGCGCGGCGGTCACCGTCGCCGGCGCCGACATGGCCGTGCTGACCGGCCGGCTGTCCACGGCGACGCACGCCTGGCTCGCCGACCACGCCGTCTCCGGCGTGGTGGTCGTGCCCGGCACGGCGCTGGTGGAGCTGGCCGTGCGGGCCGGCGACGAGGTGGGCACGTCGCGGGTACGTGAGCTGACGATCGCCGCCCCGCTGGTGCTGCCCGAGACCGGCGCGGTCCGGGTGCAGGTGCGGGTCGGCGCGGCCGACGAGGCGGGCAACCGGGTCGTGGCGGTGCACTCGCAGACCGAGGGCGACCCCGAGGCCGAGTGGGTCCCGCACGCGGAGGGTGTGCTGGAGCCGGCGTCCGTCGACGAGCCGGGCGTGGGGGAGTGGCCGCCTGTCGGCGGTGTCGAGGTGGACCTGGCGGGTTGGTATCCGACGCTGGCGGAGCACGGTCTGGCGTACGGGCCGGTGTTCCAGGGGCTGCGCCGGGTGTGGACCGCCGAGGACGACGTGTTCGCCGAGGTGGTCCTGCCGGACGAGGCGGCGACGGAGGCCGCCCGGTTCGGCGTGCACCCGGCGCTGCTGGACGCGGCCCTGCACCCGATCGGGTTGCTGTTGGGCGTGGAGTCGGGTGGGCCGCGGGTGCCGTTCGCGTTCGAGGGTGTGCAGGTGCACGCGTCGGGTGCGCGGGTGCTGCGGGTGCGCCTGACGCGCACGGGCGCGGCGGTGCGGCTGGTCGCCGGTGACGAGTCGGGTGCCGCCGTGGTGTCGGTCGACTCGCTGGCGCTGCGCGAACTGACCGGCGTGGCCACGGCGAGCGCGGCGGCCCGCTCGATGTTCGAGATCACCTGGCAGGCCGAGGAGATCGCCGCCGCCGGGGACGTCTCCGGGTGGGCGCTGGTGGGCTCGTCGGTCTCCGTGGACCTGCCGGCGTTCCCGGACGTCGAGGCGCTCGTCGTGGCCGTCGACGCCGGTCAGGTGGCCGCGCCGAAGGGGCTGGTGCTGCCGGTCGACGCGGCGGCTGTCGCCGTCCCGGACGCGGTACGCGAGACCGCGTCGGCCGTGCTGGCGACCGTGCGGTCGTGGCTGGCTGCCGACGTGCTGGCGGATGCGCGGCTGGTGGTGGTGACCCGGGGTGC
>NZ_JBEOVW010000056.1:0-16067 GCF_040295705.1 Micromonospora sp. NPDC002717
GAAGTTCGGCTGGGCCTCGTAGTGCACGCCGAGTTCCTTCTCGCCGCCCTTGCGGTCCTGGGTGGTGGCGGGCTTGCTGTCGGCGGGGGCGGCGTAGGCGGCGGTGACGGGGCCGGCGATGGCGCCGCCGGTGAAGGCGAGGCCGGCAGCGGTCAGGGCGGCCTTACGGATCAGATCGGTACGCATGATCGTATGCACCTTTCGATCGGGGGATACGCGGCACACACCAGAAGGGGGGCGGGTGCGCCGCGGGGTGAGGAAAGGTCACGCCAGAAGTGGGGTGCGCCCGGCGTTCAAGGGGGCGCGGTCCCGGGGGATGTAACGACGCGGGTCCGGCCGGCATTCCGGCCGTCGCCCCGGCCCGTGGAATCGGCTCGGGGGTCACGCGGTCACGACGGTTACAACGCCCCGACCCCCCGGCCCATGCCCGCCGGGGTGGTGGCGCCCGCCACCGCAATCCGCCACGAACCCGACACACAACGCCCAAGGCCACACCCTGGCACCGTCACCGAACCGGACACACGCACCAGACGGGCATCCACCCGACAGGCCGGGCGGGTGTGGTACGGCTGCCACGAAGGCACCGACCGCGAGGTGGCGACCGGTCGACCCGATACGACGGGCCCGGTGGGTCGGGGGTCCTGCGGGCCTGTCGAGCTGCCCCGTCCCTAGGACCACCCGGCACACCAGGCCCAGTCGCCCACGACGGCACGCATGCCCCATCCGTGCGGGCAGCTCGACAGGGCCGAGAAGCGGTACCGGCGCCGAATCGTCCGCGACGCGGTGTGGGCGGGGGTCAGTCCCGGGCGGCGGCGCGGCGGCGCAGCAGGGCGATCGCCTCGTCGACGAGGCCACGCTCGGTGAGCAGCGTGAGCAGCAGCGGCAGGGGGCGCCAGTCGTCGGCCTCGACCGCCTGCCGCAGCAGCGCGATCGCCTCGTCGTGCCGGCCCCGGGCGGCCAGCAGGGCGGCCAGCTCGTCGCGGGCCCTCGGGTCGCCCTGGTCGGCGGCGATCCGCCAGTACCGTTCGGCCTCGTCGGCGCGCCCCTCCTCGGCGAGCAGCGCGGCGAGCCGGGCGGCGGCGTGCCAGTCGCCGTGCTCGGCGCGGGCCCGCAGCTCCTCCGTCCGCCCCCGGTCGGCCAGCAGGTCGACCAGGACGCTGCCCGCTCCGCTCGCGCCGGCCCGGTCGAGGTCACGCAAATAGCCGGTCGGATCGGGCACCGCCGCCAGGCCCGAGGACTCCTCGCCGAAGAATCGGCTGCCGCCGAACTCCCGCCGGAGCTGGTCGTCGAGGTCGTCGGCGAGTTCGACCATGGCCCGTACGGCCAGCAGCAGGTGGGTGGGCACGAAGTCCTGCCCGAAGACGGGCACGGACGCCCATACCGTGTCCCCGGTGCAGTAGACGCGGCCGACGACGAGACCGTTGGTCAGGTCGGAGAGCCGCCGGTACAGCGACTCGGTCGGCTGGACCCCGGTGAGCAGCGGCGAGAACACGTCGACCAGCGGCGGGTCGTCCTGCGCCCGTACGAAGATCATGGCGGAGCCGACGCGGATGCCGACGTCGCCGTCGGCGTCGACCCGCAACTGGTCGGCGGTGACGCCCAGGACGCCGGCCAGCACCTCCTTGACCCGCTGGGTCAGTTTCCCCCCGTGGTCGGGTTCCCCGACGGGCTCCGGGGCGTGACCGGCCGCTCGGGCGGCCACGGGCCGCGCGGCGAGCGCGGCGGCCAGCCTGGTGCGGGTCGGCACGGGAACGGCCGTGGCCGTGGCGGCCGGCCGGGCCGACAGCGCGGAGACGAACCTGCCCAGCAGACTCTCACGCGGCGTCATCGTGCTCGCCGTTCGGTCCGCCACGTGTGTCGTCGGACGGCTCCTCCGTCACCCGGACCTGGTCGAACATCTTGGCGATCACGAGCGGCGCCGCCACCCCGAAGGTGAAGCTGGCGAAGGCGGTGGTGGCCAGGCCACCCGCCCCGGCCGCGGCGGCGAGCCCGGTGCCGGCCACGGTCCGGAGCAGCACCGCGAACACGACGATCGGGGCGTCCCGCCGGTCCCGCCACGGCCACTGCCACCGCCCCCCGGACTCGGTGGTCGGGCGCATCATCCCGGACAGGTTGAGCGCCTCGGCCACCGCGCTGCCGACCAGCCCCCACATCGCGGCCATCCATAGAGACACATCCCTACCGTACTGACCGCCGCACGCGGCGGTCGCACCAGCCCTCGGCTCTCCCGGCGACCACGGTGACGCCACCGTCGACGGTAGAGCCTCCGGGCAAAGCGCGCCTGCCGCACGCAACCCCGGCCCACCTGCGGGTACCCCTGATGACGCCCGGTCGGGAAATTTCGACCGGGCGTCGTCGTCTCGCCGTGGGCGACGGCTCGTATCCTTTCGGCGAACCTCTGGTGGGCTTTCGAGGATGAAAGGACACGGCGTGAGTAACCAGGCCGAGACGTTGGAGTTCCAGGCCGAGGCGCGTCAGCTGCTCCAGCTGATGGTCCACTCGATCTACTCGAACAAGGACGTCTTCCTGCGCGAACTGATCTCGAACGCCTCGGACGCGCTGGACAAGCTGCGGCTGGCGTCGATGGTCGACAAGGAATTGGAGGTCGACACCTCCGACCTGCACATCGAGATCGAGGTCGACAAGGCGGCGCGCACGCTGACCGTCCGGGACAACGGCATCGGCATGTCCCGCGACGAGGTGGTCCAGGTGATCGGCACGATCGCCAAGTCGGGCACGGCGGAGCTGCTGCGCAAGCTGCGCGAGTCCGCCGACGCCGGGGCGCGGCAGGAGCTGATCGGCCAGTTCGGGGTCGGCTTCTACGCGGCGTTCATGGTCGCCGACCGGGTGGAGCTGGTGACCCGGTGGGCGGGGGAGACCGGCGGCACCCGATGGGAGTCGGCCGGCGAGGGCACCTACTCCGTCGAGGCGGTCGACGAGGTGCCGCAGGGCACCGCGGTGACCCTGCACCTCAAGGCGGCGGACGCCGAGGACAACCTGCACGACTACACCGCCGAGTGGACGATCCGGGAGATCGTCAAGCGGTACTCCGACTTCATCGCCTGGCCGATCCGGATGACCGTCGAGCGCCCGGGCGAGGGCGACGCGACCACGACCGAGACCCAGACGCTCAACTCGATGAAGGCGCTCTGGGCCCGGCCCCGCGACGAGGTCGACGAGGCCGAGTACAAGGAGTTCTACAAGCACGTCAGCCACGACTGGGCCGACCCGCTGGACATCGTGCACATGAAGGGCGAGGGCACCTTCGAGTACGAGGCGCTGCTGTTCATCCCCTCCCACGCCCCGCTGGACCTGTTCGCCCCGCAGGGTCGCCGCGGCGTGCAGCTCTACGTCAAGCGCGTCTTCATCATGGACGACTGCGAAGCGCTCATGCCGAACTACCTGCGCTTCGTCAAGGGCGTGGTGGACGCGCACGACCTGTCGCTGAACATCTCCCGGGAGATCCTCCAGCAGGACCGGCAGATCCAGGTGGTCCGCCGCCGGCTGGTCAAGAAGATCCTGTCCACCGTCAGGGACATGAAGGCCAACCACGCCGAGCGCTACCGGACCTTCTGGACCGAGTTCGGCGCGGCGGTCAAGGAGGGCCTGATCGACGACACGGAGAACCGGGACACCCTCCTGGAGATCCTCTCGGTCGCCTCGACCCACGACCCGGCCGAGCCGACCGACCTCGCCGGCTACGTCAGCCGGATGAAGGACGGGCAGGCCGACATCTACTACGCCACCGGCGAGTCCCGCTCCATGATCGAGAACTCGCCGCACATGGAGGCGTTCCGCGCCAAGGGCTACGAGGTGCTGCTGCTCACCGACCCGGTCGACGAGGTGTGGGTCGAGCGCGTCGGCCAGTACGACGGCCGGACCCTGCGCTCGATCGCCAAGGGCCAGGTCGACCTGGACACCGAGGAGGAGAAGAAGGAGACCGAGGCCGAGCGCGAGCAGCAGCGCAAGGACTTCGCCGATCTGCTCACCTGGATGGGGGCCACCCTCGCCGACTCCGTCAAGGAGGTCCGCCTCTCCTCCCGGCTGACCACCTCGCCCGCCTGCGTCGTCGGTGACGCCCACGACATCACCCCGACGCTGGAGAAGATGTACCGGGCGATGGGGCACGAGGTGCCGGCGGTCAAGCGGATCCTGGAGCTGAACCCGGGGCACCCGCTCGTCACCGGCCTGCGCAAGGCCCACGAGGAGGGCGGCACCGAGGAGTCGCTGAAGGAGACCGCCGAGCTGTTGTACGGCATGGCGCTGCTCGCCGAGGGTGGGGAGCTGGCCGACCCGTCCCGGTTCACCCGCATCCTCGCCGACCGTCTCGCCCGTACCCTGTAGCGCTGTTCCGGCCGGTCGGCGGGGCAGACACCCCCGCCGACCGGCCATACTCGCGGCCGTGATCGAACAGACCTCGCCCAATCGTCCCGGCCCGGCGTCCGCGCTGCGGTTCGTCACCGAACTGATCGCCTGGGTGGCGACGCCGTGGGCGCTCGCCCCGCACTCGGTGGTCCTGGCGGTCGCCTCGGTGGTCGTCCTCGTGGGGCTGCCGACGGTCTTCGCCACCCCGGGGGACAGGCCACGGGTGCTGGTTCCGGTGCCCGGCATCGTCACCATCGCGCTGGTCGTGCTGCAACTGGTCGCTGCGGGCGTGTCGGCCTGGTTCGCGTGGCCGCGAGGCGTGGCCGTCGCCACGACGGCGCTGGTGCTGCTGACCGTGGTCGCGGAGCTGCCCCGCTGGCGGTGGCTGGCGCACGCGCGATGACGGCCGGCCGCCCGGCGTCCCCGGATGACGGCCGGGGGCCGACCCGCCTCACCGGCCCGGGCGTGGAAACCGCGCGGGCTGGGTATCACCGCCGGCCATGAGCACGAGTACCGCGGCGGACGCCGCGCCGGCGGCCGTCGGCACGGTCGCGGTCGTCGCCCACCGCAGGAAGACCCTCGGCGGCGGCCTCGACGCGCTACGCGCGGAGCTGGCCGGCGCCGGGGTCGAGAACCTGATCTGGTGCGAGGTGCCGAAGAGCCGCAAGGCGCCGAAGAAGGTCCGTAAGGCGCTGAAGAAGGGCGCCGAGTTGGTCTTCGTGTGGGGCGGCGACGGCATGGTGCAGCGCTGCGCCGACGCCCTCGCCGGCTCGGGCGCCGCCATGGCGATCCTGCCCGCGGGCACCGCCAACCTCTTCGCCGCCAACCTCGGCATCCCCGAGGACCTTTCCGAGGCCGTCCGGATCGGCCTGCGCGGCCCGCGCCGCGCCCTGGACCTCGGCAGGCTCAACGGCGAACACTTCGCCGTGATGGCCGGCGCCGGCTTCGACGGCGACCTCATCCGCGACGCCGACCGCACGCTCAAGGGCAGGTTCGGCCGCCTCGCGTACATGTGGACGGGGCTGCGGCACGTCCGGGGCGAACTGGTCCGCACCCGGATCACCGTCGACGGCGCCGGGTGGTTCGACGGCGAGGCGAGCTGCGTGCTGTTCGGCAACGTCGGCACCATCACCGGCGGCATCCCCGCCTTCGACGACGCCCGCCCCGACGACGGCTGCCTGGAGGTCGGCGTGTCCACCGCCGACGGCGCGGTGGACTGGGCGCGCACCCTCGGCCGGATGGCCGCCGGCCGCTCGGCGGAGTCGCCGTTCGTGCGCGTCACGCGGGGCCGCAGGGTCAGGGTCCGCCTCGCGGCGCCGCGCAGGTACGAACTTGACGGCGGTGCCCGCAAGGAGGTCACCAGGCTCAAGGTGCGGGTCGTCCCCGGTGCGCTGACGGTCTGCTGCCCCGAACCCGTCTCGTGACGGGCGCCTCAGGCAAGCGCTGGCGGGGGTGTAACGCCTACGCGACCTGCGACGCTGCCGACTTTCGTCATTCTGAATGAAAGTAGTGTCAGCGGCGACGAAAGGTCTGGACACGCTGACGGCAAGTCAGTAGTGTCGGGACACATCAATATGTTTCATCGAGATGAACCGGCGGCGCGGTGACTCTCGACCGTGGTCCCAGGCGGCGCAACACGCCCGGCGGCCACGGGTAAGGCCAGGGATGGCACCCCGGGTCGGCGCTCCAAGACAGCGCCCCGGTGCGGAAACGCTCCGTGGCTTGACCGATGCCCATCCCTTCTCACTCACATCCCGTCACCCCGACGCGGCACCTGTCTGACCCGCGCGCGCGAACCGGCTCGCCGCTGGCATCAGGCAGACCCCGTTCACCCAGGACGACCGTGACAGCTGGTCACGGCCGAGGACCCCGTGCGGCCAGGGAGGGGCGCACAGGCTGCCGACACGAAGAAGCCGTCGATCTGATGAAGGGTTCGTACGGGCATGTGACGACGCTCGACCTGGATCCGCGGACAGGTGTGCCCCTGCCGCCCCCGAGCAGCTCCCGAAGCTTCGGGACGCGGCAGCGCTGACTACTCATGACATCGGCCGGCCGACGCACGCTGCGCCGGTGTCCCCCTCGGACCGTGAAAGAGGAATCCATGAACGGGTACTCACCGCCCGGTCGGCTCTCCGTGGGCCGGCTCCGGCATTCGATTGCGGCAGTCGCCACGGCGGTCCTGCTGCTGGTGACAGCCGGACTGGTGGCGGCTCCGGCGAACGCGCGCCCGGTCGACGCGGACCGCGCACGGACAGCCGACGCGAGCGGGCCGCCCCGGCAGCTACAGGCCCAGGTGCTGACCTGGACCGCCGGCGACAACTTCCTCTCGTACCTCTCCGCGCCCACCACCGCCGTCGCCGGGCCGGCGACGCTCGTGTTCGAGAACAGCGCCGCGACCGGCAACACCACCGGCATGCAGCACACCCTGACCTTCGACACCACCAACCCGGCGTACAACAGCGACGTCGACGTGAACATCCTGGCCGACCCGACGGACGCCAACGGGGGCCGGTGGACCGTCGACGTGGTGCTCTCGCCCGGCACGTACCGCTACTTCTGCGCCATCCCCGGCCACGGCGGGATGACCGGCCTCCTGGTCGTCACCGGTGGCGGCTCGGACACCACGCCCCCGACCGCGTCGGCCGCGGTGTCGGGCGAGCGGAACGACACCGGCGCCTACCTGGGGTCGGCGACGGTGACGCTGTCCGCGACCGACGAGGGCTCCGGCGTCGACCGGGTCGAGTACTCCCTGGACGGCGGCCCCTACGGCACCTACTCGGCGCCGGTGACGGTCAACCAGCCGGGGCAGCACACGGTGACCTATCGGGCCACCGACAAGGCGGGCAACACCTCGACCCCGCAGTCGGTGTCGTTCACCGTGGTGGAACCGCCGAAGCCGGACACCACCCCGCCGACCGCGACGGCCGCGGTCACCGGGCAGCGCGACGACAACGGCGCCTACGTCGGCAGCGCCACCGTGACGCTGTCGGCCACGGACACCGAGTCGGGCGTCGACCGCGTCGAGTACTCCCTGGACGGCGGTGCGTACGCCACCTACGCGGCGCCGGTGACGGTCAACCAGCCGGGGCAGCACACGGTGACGTACCGGGCCACCGACAAGGCGGGCAACACCTCCGCGGCCCAGTCGGTCTCCTTCACCGTGGTGGAACCGCCGAAGCCGGACACCACCCCGCCGACCGCGACGGCCGCGGTCACCGGGGAGCGCGACGACAACGGCGCGTACGTGGGCTCGGCGACGGTGACGCTGTCGGCCACCGACACGGAGTCGGGCGTCGACCGGATCGAGTACTCCCTCGACGGGCAGCCGTACGCCACCTACACCGCGCCGGTCGCCGTGACCCAGCCCGGCCAGCACACGCTGAGCTACCGGGCGACGGACAAGGCGGGCAACACCTCGGCCGCGCAGTCGGTGTCGTTCACCGTGGTGCGACCGCCGGAGCCGGACACCACCCCGCCGACCGCGACGGCCGCGGTCACCGGGCAGCGCGACGACAACGGCGCCTACGTCGGCAGCGCCACCGTGACGCTGTCGGCCACGGACACCGAGTCGGGCGTCGACCGGATCGAGTACTCCCTGGACGGGGGCGCCTACGCCGGCTACTCCGCGCCGGTGACGGTCAACCAGCCGGGTCAGCACACGCTGAGCTACCGGGCGACGGACAAGGCGGGCAACACCTCGGCCGCGCAGTCGGTGTCGTTCACCGTGGTGCAGCCGCCCGCCCCGGACACCACGCCACCGACGGCGACCGCCACGGTGAGCGGCCAGCGGGACAACGCCGGGGCGTACGTCGGCGCCGCCACGGTCACCATCTCGGCCACCGACACCGGCACCGGTGTGGACCGGATCGAGTACTCCCTCGACGGGCAGCCCTACGCCGCCTACTCGGCGCCGGTCACCGTCAACCAGGTCGGCCAGCACACGGTCAGCTACCGGGCCACCGACAAGGCCGGCAACACCTCGGCCGCCCAGTCGGTGTCGTTCACCGTGGTCGACCCGCCGGCGCCGGACACCACCCCGCCGACCGTCACGGCGGCGCTCTCCGGCCAGCTCGACGACCACGGCGCCTACCTCGGCAGCGCCACCGTCGTCCTCACCGCCGCCGACGCCGGCTCAGGCGTGGACCGGATCGAGTACTCCCTCGACGGGCAGCCGTACGCCCGCTACTCGGCGCCGGTCACCGTGAACCAGCCCGGCGGGCACACGGTCAGCTACCGGGCCACCGACAAGGCCGGCAACACCTCGGGCACCGCGTCGGTCACCTTCACCGTGGTCGCCAGCGGCCCCAGCGCCTGCCCGGTGCCGGACACCCGGCCGACGGTGTGGCTCGGCACGGTGGACAGCGGCGTGCCGAACCGGGTGGTCGCCGACGGCTGCACGATCAACAACGCCATCCACGACGAGAAGGCGTGGCCCCACCACGGCCAGTTCGTCAAGCACGTCACGGACGTCGCGGAGCACCTGCACCACCTCGGCCTGATCGACCACAAGGAGCACGGTCGCCTGGTGAGCGCCGCCGCCCGCTCCGGCGTCGGCAAGCCGGACGGGAAGAACGGCTACCAGCCGCTGCTGGACGCCTCGGCGGCGTCGTTCGACCGGTGGGAGCACGTCGGCGCGGGCGGATTCACCCGCAACGCCGACGGCTCGATCACCAGCCGGGCCGTCTCCGGCCTCGGCATGCTCTGGCTACCCACCGCCGAGTACGGCGACTTCTCGCTGAAGCTGCAGTGGCGCGACGACGCCCCCGGCACCGGCCGCGCCAACAGCGGAGTCTTCGTCCGCTTCCCCGACGTGCACGGCCATGCCCAGGAGCCCCGCCCCGAGTGGGTGGCCATCAAGTACGGCCACGAGCTGCAGATCCACGACCGGCCCGACGGCGACCAGTACAAGAGCGGATCGGTGTACGGCTTCGACCGGGTCGACCTGGCCGGCGCGAAGGTGGCCCCGAAGGGCACCTGGAACGACTACGAGATCCGGGTGGTGGGCCAGCACTACTCCGTCTTCCGCAACGGCGAACTGATCAACGAGTACGTGAACACCCCGGACGCGGTGTTCAGCCCGCCCCGGGCCGACGACCCGGGCGGCGCCGGCCGCCAGCACGCCCGCGGACACATCGGACTGCAGAACCACGGCACCGCCGACGTCGTGAGCTTCCGCAACGTGCGGATCGCGCCGCTCTCCGCGTGCTGCCCCGGCGGCGCGCCCTCCTCTGCCAACCCGAGCAGCTGCTGCTGACGATCGAAGGGAACAACCATGGCGAAGAACAGGATCGACCGTCGGGCGTTACTGCGCGGCCTCGCCGGCTCCACCGTCGCGGTCGGCGCGGCCAGCCTCGCCGGAGCGCTGCCCGCCACGGCGTCCGGCGGCGCCTCGAACGGCCACCTGGTGCCGCGCGGGCACCTGGGCATCCAGCTCTACAGCGTCCGGGACAAGGTCACGCAGTTCGGCTTCGCGGCCGTCTTCGAGGAGCTGTCCCGCATCGGCTACCGGGAGGTGGAGTTCGCCGGCTACACCCAGGGCAACGTCGGCCCGATCACGCCGGCGCAGATCCGCCAGCTGCTCGACGACAACGGGCTGAAGGCGGCCGGCAGCCACCGCGGGCTCGGCGACTTCCGGAACAACCTGGAGTGGGAACTGGACGTCGCCGAGACCCTCGGCATGCCGGCCCTCGGCACCGCGCAGGCGCCCACCGGCAACCGCACCATCGCCGGGTACCAGGCCGCCGCCGCCGAGTTCAACGAGTGGGGCGCCGCCGCCGCGGCCCGGGGGATCAAGCTCTACCAGCACAACCACACCATCGAGTTCAGCTTCGCCGTCGACCGGCCCGACGTGCGGCTGTACGACCTGTTCCTGGAGCTGACCGATCCCCGGTACGTGTTCCTGGAGATGGACATCCTGTGGGCGTACGGAGGTGCCCGCAAGTACCCGGGGTTCCGGCCGGTCGACTACGTCAACGCGCATCCGCACCGGTTCCCGCTGTTCCACGTCAAGGACGGCGTCCCGCTGCCCGACCCGCAGCAGGGCAACTCCTACCTGGACGTCGAGTTCGGCGCCGGGGTCATCCCGTTCGCCGAGTTCTTCACCGACCTCGACGGGGGTGGCCGGTTCACCTACCTGTGGGAGCAGGACACCGGGCCGAACGCCCAGCCCAACCCGCCGGGCTCCCTCGGCGCCGCCGAGCGCAGCTACCAGCGCATCGTCGACCTGCGGGGTGACCGGTGAGCGCCTGGCGTCTCGTCGAGGACCCCCCGCCGCCCGGGGACGGCGGCGCGCCCGAGGACGACGGTGCCGGCAGGCGCCGCGGACCGAGCACCCGCCGGCTGCTGGTGGTGGCGGCCACCGTGCTGCTGACCCTGGTCGGCGCCGGCGGCCTGGCCGCCGCCCGCTCCGGGGCGTTCTTCGCCGAACGGCCGGAAGGCTGTGCCAAGCCGGACCGCAGCATGCAGCTGTACGCGGTGGAGCTGCCCAAGGACGGCACCCAGATCCGGCTCGGCTACGGCCTCACCCCGCAGACGGCCTCCTACCCGGGCCCGACGATCGAGATGACCGAGGGGGAGTGCGTCGCCATCACCCTGCACAACCAGGTGCCGGCGGCCACCCTGACGCAGCTGCGTACCGACCCGGCGCATCCGCTGGGCGTCTCGCTGCACGTGCACGGGGTCAAGTACACCCAGCTCTCCGACGGCACCGTGCAGAGCGGCTCCTTCGTCCCGCCCGGCGAGTCGCGCACGTACACCTGGTTCGCCCAGCAGCGGAACAGGAAGACCGGTTCGCCGGGCACGGCCGGCTACTGGTGGTACCACGACCACGTGGTGGGCGGTCCGCACGGCACCCAGGGCCTCGGCGCGGGTCTCTTCGGCGGGCTGGTGGTCCGGCGACCCGGCGACCCGAAGCCGGATCGCACCTACACCGTGGTCTTCGGCGATCGGCAGAGCATCAACCTGCGCCGCGGCGCGGCCGCCGACACCTGCGACGCGCAGAACCCGCAGCCGGGGCCGACCTGCCTGGTCGCCCGTAAGGGGGAGAAGGTCGAGTTCGTCGTCGTCGGCATCGGCAACGACATGCACACCTTCCACCTGCACGGCCACTCCTGGGCGGACACCCGGACCGGCCTGGTGGACAACGGACAGCCGTTCGCCGACGGCGTCCCGATCATCGACAACAAGCCGCTCGGCCCCGGCGACTCGTTCGGGTTCCAGGTGACGGCCGGTGACTCGGTCGGACCGGGGCACTGGATGCTGCACTGCCACATGCAGTTCCACTCCGACGGCGGCATGTCGACCATGCTGCACGTCCTGGACGAGGACGGGGCGATGCCTCCGGGCCACGGCCACCACTCCCACCCGGCGAACGCCACCGGCACCACCGCCGACGCCGGGCAGCACCAGCACAACTGACCACCCGCGCCGCCGACGAGGGGCGTCGGCCGCCGGTCCGTCCGGAGCTGTACGGACCGGCGGTCACCCCGGACCGCGTCACCGCCGTGGGCCCGCCGGCATCTCCTGACCGCACCGTCTCCTGCTCGACCCGCTCGGACAACGCACCTCCGCCACACCTCACCCGTGAAGGAGTCGAAATGGCTCAACAACGCCGTTTCCGCCTGTCCCGATGGGGCGGACGTCGGCCCGTCGACGTCACAGCCTCCCCACCACCGGCCACCCGCCGGGTACGACGCACGAGCGCCCTCGCCGCGAGCGCCGTGCTGACGCTCGGCCTGCTGGCCCTGCCCGCGCACGCCGCCGGCCCGGCGCCCGTGCAGGCGGCGCCCGCCGAGGCCGCTGCCGCGGTGAAGCTGCTGGTCTTCCACGGCCCGGTGGACCAGCAGGACGATCCGGTCACCAAGGCTGTCGACGCGATCCGGGACCTGGGCGCGGAGCACGGATTCGCCGTCGACGCGTCCGCCGACCCGGGGGTGTTCACCTTCGGCAACCTGGCCCGGTACCGGAGCGTGGTGTTCCTGTCCGCCAACGGGGTCGCCCTCGACGACGCCCAGGAGGCCGCGTTCCAGGCGTACATCAAGGGCGGCGGCGGTTTCCTCGGCGTGCACGACGCGGCCCGCGCCCAACCCACCTCCGCCTGGTTCACCGGCCTGATCGGCACCCGCCCGGCCGCCGGCCTGCCGAACGCCGAGAAGCCCGTCTCCGCCTCGGCGAGCGCGGAGAACCCGCCGAACGAGACCGCCGCGAAGGCGATCGACGGGTCGACCGGGACCAAGTGGCTGACCTTCAACCCGACCGGCTGGCTGGCGGTGAAGCTGGCGAAGCCGGTGGTGGTGAGCCGCTACGCGCTGACCTCCGCCAACGACTTCCCGGGCCGGGACCCGAAGAACTGGACCCTGCAGGGCTCCGAGGACGGCACCACCTGGACGGACCTGGACACCCGCAGCAACGAGACGTTCCCGCAGCGGTTCCAGACCCGGCAGTTCAGCTTCACCAACAGCAAGGCCTACCTGCACTACCGGCTCAACGTCACCGCCAACAGCGGGGAACCGCTGATCCAGCTCGCCGAGCTGTGGCTGATCGGTCCCGACGCCGGCCCGCCGCCGGACAGCACGGTGCAGCAGGCCGTGGTCGACCTCACCGACCGGCAGCACCCGGCCAACCAGGGCCTGCCGCTGACCTGGAAGCGGTCCGACCAGTGGATCAACTGGGACCCGAGCCCGACCGGCCGGGTGCACACCGTCGCGCAGGTCGAGGAGGGCACCTACAACCCGGGCCTGAGCGGCAACGGCGCCTTCCACCCGATCTCCTGGTGCCAGGACTACGACGGCGGCCGGTCCTTCTACACCGGCATGGGGCGCACCGAGGCCAGCTACACCACCGACAAGCAGTTCCGCAGCCACCTGCTCGGCGCGATCAGGTGGACCGCCGGGCTGGTCCGCGGCGACTGCCAGGCGACCGTCGCCTCCAACTACCGGATCGAGCGGCTGACCGCCACCAACCAGCCGGGCCAGCTCGACCAGATCGGCGAGCCGCACGGCCTGACCGTCGCGCCCGACGGCACGGTGTTCTACATCGGCAAGGCGGCCTGCCCGTCCGGGCCGATCGTCAGCTGGGACGACCCCAAGGTCGGCCTCGGCTGCGGGACCATCCACCAGTGGGACCCGAAGACCAAGCAGGTCAAGCTCCTCACCACCCTCGCCGTGATGGGCAACCGGGGCAGCGGCAGCGAGCTGGTGAAGAACGAGGAGGGCCTGGTCGGCATCACCCTCGACCCGAATTTCGCGCAGAACCGCTGGGTCTACGTCTACTGGATGCCGCACGAGTCGATCGACCGGGTCAAGCGGATCGGCCAGCGGACGGTGTCCCGGTTCACCTACGACGCCGCGAAGCAGACCATCGACCAGGGCACCCGCAAGGACCTGCTGCGCTGGGACACGCAGATCCACAGTTGCTGCCACGCGGGCGGTGGCATGACCTTCGACGAGAGCGGCAACCTCTACATCGGCACCGGCGACAGCAACTCGTCCGGCGGCTCCAGCGGCTACTCCGGCAACAACTGGACCCAGGAGTACCAGGGCGTGTCGTTCCAGGACGCCCGGCGCACCTCCGGCAACACCAACGACCTCAACGGCAAGATCCTGCGGATCCACCCGGAGCCGGATGGCACCTACACCATCCCCGACGGCAACCTGTTCACCGGCAAGGAGGAGGGCGGCGGCAAGACCCGCCCGGAGATCTACGTGATGGGTGTCCGCAACATCGCGCGGATCGCCTGGGACCCGGTCAACGACTGGCTGACCGCCGCGTGGGTCGGCCCGGACGCCGGTGGCCCCAGCCCGGAGCTCGGACCGGCGAAGTACGAGACGGCGACGATCATCACCTCCGCCGGCAACCAGGGCTGGCCGTACTGCATGGGCAACCGGCAGCCCTACCGGGACCGCAGCAACACCGACGCCAACGTGCTCGCCGGCTGGTACGACTGCGACAACCTGAAGAACACCTCGCCGCGCAACACCGGGCTGGTCGACATCCCGCCGGCGCGCGACAACATGATCTGGTACTCGCCGCAGGGCGGTGGCCCGGTCTACCCGAAGCGCACCGACGGCAGTGGCCTGCCGACCTACCAGGTCGGGCAGGAGACGTTCACCCAGCCGTACCTCAAGGGCGGCGGCCAGGCCATCATGGACGGCCCCACCTACCAGCGGGAGAAGGTCGACGTCGACAGCGGCGTGGCCTGGCCGGCGTACTGGGACAACAAGTGGTTCATCGGTGACCAGTCCAACGCCAACAACCGCGTCGCGGTGACCGTCGACCCGGCGAACGTCCCGAAGCAGGGGCCACCGGCCTTCGCCGAGGACCTGCGCAGCATCATCCGCTCGGGCAGCGGCGGCACCCAGCTCCAGTCCTGGATGGACGCCAAGTTCGGCCCGGACGGCGCGCTCTACCTGTTGGACTACGCCGGCGGGTTCTTCAGCCTGCACCCGAACCAGAAGCTGGTCCGGATCGCCTACCAGGGCGGCCCGGCCACGCCGAACCCGAACCACGCCACCGCGCGGGCCGTCGCGCAGAGCAACCCGAAGACGATCGCCTTCTCCAGCGCGAAGGCCGGCGGCGTGGCCTGGGAGTGGAACTTCGGTGACGGCAGCGCGCCGTCGCGCGAGGCCAACCCCACCCACACGTACGCGAAGTTCGGCACCTTCCAGGCGACGGTGAAGGTGACCTACGCCGACGGCGAGGTGGCCACCGGAACGATCGAGGTGGTCGTCGGCTGCGCCGCACCGGACACCCGCAGGACGGTACGGCTCCTCGACGCCGACACCGGCGTGACCAACCACCAGGTCGGCGGCGACTGCACCGTCAACGACCTGATCGACGACGAGCGCATGTGGACCGACCACGGCCAGTTCGTGAGCCACGTCGCCGCTGTGGTGGGCGACCTGCGCAAGGCGGGCGTCCTCGACAGCCGCGAGGCGTCCGCGCTGCAGAAGGCCGCTGCCCAGTCGCCGATCGGCAAGGCCCCCGGCTACCAGCCGATCTTCGACGGCTCGGCGGGCTCGCTCGCCGAGTGGCGGCAGGCGCCCGGCGGGTCGTTCACGCTCCAGCCGGACGGCTCGATCCGCAGCTCGGGCGGGCTCGGCATGCTCTGGTACGCCAAGCAGGAGTTCGCGGACTTCTCCCTGCGGCTGCAGTTCCGGGACGTCTCCACCGGCAACACGTACGCCAACAGCGGCGCGTTCGTCCGGTTCCCGGACCCCCGGACGCCGCTGGAGCAGCGACCGGCCGGTAGTTGCGGGACGGTGGGGTCGGCCCGTAGTTCCCAGGCATGGGTGGCCATCTACTGCGGTCACGAGATCCAGATCTACGACGGTCCCACCGGCGAGCCGCAGAAGACCGGGTCGATCTACAACTTCGACCCGATCGGGCTGGACCAGGCCGGGGTGACCCCGAAGGGCCAGTGGAACGATTACGAGATCCGGGTGGTCGGGCAGCACTACACGATCACCCGTAACGGCGTCGTGATCAACGAGTTCGACAACACGCCGGGCAAGGCCTCGTCCCGCCAGGGCGACCCGCCGACGGACCTGCGCCAGTTCCTGAGCGGATTCGTCGGGTTGCAGAACCACGGCAACAGCGACCTGATCGAGATCCGCAACGTCAGGGTGCGGGAGCTGTAGCGACGTGGTGCCGCTGGACCCGGCCCGGGTCCACCCGATGCCCGCCTCCGACGGGCCGGCCGGGCC
>NZ_JBEOVW010000057.1:0-15901 GCF_040295705.1 Micromonospora sp. NPDC002717
AGGTGGTGGTGGCGGATGTGCGGTGGGATCGGTTCGTGTCGTCGTTCACGGCGTTGCGGCCGAGTCGGTTGTTCACCGAGATCCCCGAGGCACAGCCCGCGCAGGCCGAGGAGAGACCGCACGGCGACGACGGCGGCGCGGCGTCGGCGCTGCGGGAGCGGCTGGCCGCCGCCTCCGAGCCGGAGCGCGACCGCATCCTGCTCGACCTCGTCCGCGGCACGGCGGCGGCGGTGCTGGGGCATGCCACGCCGAGCGGGATCCGGCCCGGCCGCGGCTTCCTCGAACTGGGCTTCGACTCCCTCACCGCGGTCGAGTTGCGCAACCGGCTGACCGCCGAGACGGGGATCGGGCTGCCCGCCACGCTCGTCTTCGACCACCCCACGCCGCAGGCGCTCGCCGGGCACCTGCGGGCCGAGCTGGCGCCGGGGCAGCCGGCGCTGCCGATCGTGGCGGAGATCGAGCGCCTCGACCAGCTCCTCGGCGGGCTGCCGGGCGACCAGGTCGACGACGCGGTCATCGGCCGGCTGGAGGACCTGGTGGCCCGGTGGCGGGGGCGTCCCGCCCCCGCACCGACGCCGGCCGCCGGCGACGAGTTGGAGTCGGCGAGCCGGGAGGAGCTGTTCGACATCATCCAGCGGGAGTTCGGCAAGTCCTGAGCAGGCGACGCCGAACCGGGCGGAGCGCCGGCGGGCGCCGGCAACGGCCACGGGCCCGGTGCGGGCGGGCCCGGTGACCTGCCGGTGCCGGCATCGGCAGGTCACCGCCGCCTAGGGGTGCGCGGTGGCTGTCTAGGGGTGTGCCTGCGCGGGTGCGGCTCCGTAGGGTCGGAGCCCGTCAGGCCGTACCGTGCTGCCCATCGGCAGCCGGACGGTACGGATCAGGGTGCGTGCGGTACCCCGGATGGACGGGAGGTCCGCATGGCCGGATCCGGCCTGCCTCAGTTGCTCGCCATCAGCGACCTGCACGTGGTCCACGCGGAGAACAAGGCCATCGTCGAGCGGCTGCGGCCGGAGCGGGACGGCGACTGGCTGATCGTCGCCGGCGACGTCGGGGAGTTCGTCAGCGACATCGAATGGGCGCTGGGACTGCTCAGCCGTCGCTTCGCGAAGGTGGTCTGGGCCCCCGGCAACCACGAGCTGTGGACTCCCCGCGAGGACCCGGTCCAGTTGCGGGGGGACGAGCGCTACCGGCACCTGGTGGAGCTGTGTCGAGGGCTCGGCGTGGTCACCCCGGAGGACCCGTATCCGGTCTGGGACCCGCAGGGCGACGACCCGGTGCTGATCGCCCCGCTGTTCCTGCTCTACGACTACAGCTTCCGGCCCCCCGGGACGTACACGAAGGAGCAGGCCCTGGCGCGGGCCCACGAGGTCGGCGTGGTCTGCACCGACGAGATCCTGCTGCACCCGGACCCGTACCCGACGAGGGACGCCTGGTGCCGGGCGCGGCTGGCCGTGACCGAGCGTCGGCTCACCACGGAACGCGGCGGCCTGCCCACCGTCCTGGTCAACCACTTCCCGCTCGTCCGCGAGCCCACCCGGATCCTCCGGTACCCGGAGTTCGCGCAGTGGTGCGGCACCGAGGCCACCGCCGACTGGCACACCCGCTTCGACGCCCGCGTCGCCGTCTACGGCCACCTGCACATCCCGCGCACCACCTGGTACGACGGCGTGCGGTTCGAGGAGGTCTCGGTGGGCTACCCGCGGGAGTGGCGGCGCCGCTCCACGCCCCCGGGGCGGCTGCGCCGCATCCTGCCGGCAGCCGTCGGCCACCCCGCCTGACCGGCCCGCGCGATGCGGATCGACGGTCTCTTTCCCGCGCGCCTCGGCGGCCTTTCCGGCCCTGCCGATGAGGGGTTCTCTAGGGGTTGGGGACGACATTGGCGCTCAGTACCGTCCACTCACGGTGGCGGGCATGTGCCGGCAGGGGCTCCGGCGTGACGGACGCCTGAGCAGGCACGGAACGGATTCGGAAACAGGGATCGGGCGCTGGGCCGGACGGTCACGTCCCCACTCACCTGTGCACGAAGCCGGGCCGTCGGCGGTGGTGTGGTCAGCGAATCGGCAGATTCCGATCGATAGCAAGCTCTGGGCGGGTGGGTCATGGCGGACGAAGACAAGCTCCTCGAACACCTCAAGTGGGTGACCTCCGAGCTCCGCCTGGCGCGCCGGCGCCTGAGCGAGCTGGAGAACGAGGACGCGGAGCCGATCGCGATCGTCGGCATGGCCTGCCGTTTCCCCGGCGGGGTCGCCTCGCCGGAGGACCTCTGGGACCTGGTTGCGGGCGGCGTCGACGCCACCGGCACGTTCCCCGAGGACCGGGGCTGGGACCTGGAGCGGCTCTACGACCCGGACCCCGACCACCCTGGCACCACCTACAGCAACCGGGGCGGGTTCCTGCGGGACGCCGGCCTGTTCGACCCGACCCTGTTCGGGATCTCGCCGCGCGAGGCGCTGGCCATGGACCCGCAGCAGCGGCTCCTGCTCGAGGTGACCTGGGAGGTCTTCGAGCGGGCCGGCATCGACGCCACGTCGGTGCGGGGCAGCCGTACCGGGGTGTTCGTCGGCACGGCGGGGCAGGACTACACGTCCGTGCTGCGGCAGCTGCCCGAGGGCGCGGAGGGCTACGTCCTCACCGGCACGGCGGCGAGCGTCATGTCCGGCCGGCTGGCGTACTCGTTCGGGCTGGAGGGGCCGGCCGTCACGATCGACACCGCCTGCTCCTCCTCGCTGGTCGCGCTGCACCTCGCCGGCCAGGCCCTGCGGGACGGCGAGTGCTCCCTCGCGGTGGCCGGCGGCGTCACCGTGCTGGCCACGCCCGGCGCCTTCGTCGAGTTCTCCCGTCAGCGGGGGCTGGCCTCCGACGGCCGGTGCAAGGCGTTCTCCGCCGACGCCGACGGGACCGGCTGGTCCGAGGGCGTCGCCATGCTGCTGGTCGAGAAGCTCTCCGACGCCCGGCGCAACGGGCACCCCGTCCTGGCCGTGATCCGGGGCAGCGCCGTGAACCAGGACGGCGCCAGCAGCGGCCTGACCGCCCCCAACGGCCCCTCCCAGCAGCGGGTCATCCGGCAGGCGCTCGAGAACGCCCGGCTCGCGCCGTCCGACGTGGACGTGGTCGAGGCGCACGGCACGGGCACCCGGCTCGGCGACCCGATCGAGGCGCAGGCGCTGCTGGCCACGTACGGCCAGGGGCGGCCCGCCGACCGGCCGCTGTGGCTGGGGTCGCTCAAGTCGAACATCGGCCACCCGCAGGCCGCCGCCGGCGCCGGCGGCGTCATCAAGATGGTGATGGCGATGCGGCACGGCGTGCTGCCGCCGACCCTGCACGTCGAGAAGCCGTCCCCGCACGTCGACTGGTCGACGGGGGCGGTGTCGCTGCTGGACGCCGCGCGCCCGTGGCCGGGCGACGACCACGTCCGGCGGGCCGCCGTCTCGTCCTTCGGCATGAGCGGCACGAACGCCCACCTGATCCTGGAGCAGGCCCCGAGCCCCGAGCCGGTGGACGACGAGGCCGTCACGCCCCGCAGGCCCGCCGTCGCGCCGGTGCTGCTGTCGGCCGCGCAGCCGGCCGCGCTGGCCGCGCAGGCGGACCGGTGGGCCCGCTGGCTGGGCGACGACGCCGCGCCGCGCCCGGTCGACGTGGGCTGGTCGTCGGTGGTGTCCCGGTCGACGCTCGACCAGCGCGCCGTGGTGCTCGCCGAGGACCGCGCGGGCCTGCTCGGCGGGCTGGCCGCCCTGGCGGCGGGAGAGTCGTCGGGCGCGGTGGTCGCGGGCCGGGCCGGGGACCGGGGCCCGCTGGCGGTGCTCTTCTCCGGCCAGGGCGCGCAGCGCGCCGGCATGGGCCGGGAGCTGTACGACGAGTTCCCCGTCTTCGCCGCCGCGCTGGACGAGGCGTGCCGGCACCTAGACCGGGTGCTGCCGCAGCCGCTGCGCGAGGTGCTGTTCGCCGAGCCGGGCACCCCCGAGGCGGCGCTGCTGGACCAGACGGCCTTCACCCAGGCCGGGCTGTTCGCGGTCGAGGTGGCGCTGTTCCGCCTCGTCGAGTCGTTCGGCGTGACGCCGGATTTCGTGGGCGGCCACTCGATCGGCGAGATCGCCGCCGCGCACGTGGCCGGGGTGCTGTCCCTGGAGGACGCCTGCCTGCTGGTGGCCGCCCGGGGCCGGCTGATGCAGGCCCTGCCCGCCGGCGGCGGGATGCTCGCCGTCGCGGCGGACGAGGCGGCGGTGGCGGAGTCCATCGCCGGCCTGGCAGACCGGGTCGGGATCGCCGCGGTGAACGGGCCGACCTCGGTGGTCGTGTCCGGCGCCGTCGAGGCCCTCGACGAGGTGGAGCGCGCCTGGCGGGACCGGGGCGTGCGGGTCCGCCGGCTGACGGTGAGCCACGCGTTCCACAGCCCGCTCATGGAGCCGGTGCTGGAGCGGTTCCGGGGCATCGTCGCGCGGCTGACCTTCGCCGCGCCCGCGCTGCCGCTGGTGTCGAACCTGACCGGGACGCTCGCCGACCCCGACGAGATCCGCACCGCCGAGTACTGGGTGCGGCACGTCCGCGAGGCCGTCCGCTACGCCGACGGGCTCACCGCGCTGCGGGCCGCCGGCGTCGACACGTTCCTGGAGATCGGGCCGCAGAGCGTGCTGACCGCGATGGCGGCCGACGTCCTGCCCGACGACGACGTGCTGGCCGTCGCGGCCCAGCGCCGGGACCGGCCGGAGGCGCAGGCGCTGCTGGCCGCCCTCGCCGAGTTGCACGTGCACGGCGTCCCGGTGGCCTGGCAGGAGTGGTTCGCCGACACCGGCGCGTGCCGGGTCGACCTGCCCACGTACGCCTTCCAGCGGGAGCGGTTCTGGCCCGAGGTGGTGCCGTGGCGCGTCGGCGACGTGACGGGCGCCGGCCTGGGCGTGGCGGGACACCCGCTGCTCGGCGCGGCGGTGCGGCTCGCCGGTGACGACGAGGTGGTGCTGACCGGCCGGTTGTCGGCCTCGACGCACCCGTGGCTGACGGACCACGTCGTGTCCGGCGCCGTGGTGGTGCCGGGCACCGCGCTGGTGGAGCTGGCCGTCCGCGCCGGCGACGAGGTGGGCGCGTCCCGGGTGGGCGAGCTGACCGTCGCGGCGCCGCTGGTGCTGCCGGCCTCCGGCGCGGTACGCGTGCAGGTGCGCGTCGGCGCGGCCGACGAGGCCGGCACCCGGTCGGTCGCCGTCCACTCCCAGCCCGAGGAGGACGGCGACACCGGATGGGTGCGGCACGCCGACGGTGTGCTGGAGCCGACGTCGGCCGACGAGCCGACCGTGGGGGCGTGGCCGCCGGCGGACGCGACCGAGGTGGACCTGGCCGGGTGGTACCCGAGGCTGGCCGAGCACGGCCTGTCGTACGGGCCCGTGTTCCAGGGCGTGCGGCGGGTCTGGTCGACCGACGGCGAGGTGTACGCCGAGGTGGCGCTGCCCGACGAGGCGGCCGGCGAGGCCGGCGCGTTCGGGGTGCACCCGGCGCTGCTGGACGCCGCCCTGCACCCGGTGGCGCTGCTGCTCGCCGGGGAGGCGGCGAGCGGGCCGCGGGTGCCGTTCGCGTTCGAGGGCGTGCAGGTGCACGCCTCGGGCGCCCGGACGCTGCGGGTGCGGCTGACCCGCGACGGGGCCGGGGTGCGGCTGGTCGCCTGCGACGGCGCGGGCACGCCGGTGGTGTCGGTGGACTCCCTGGTGCTGCGGGAGATGACCGGGGTGACGCCGCACGGCGCCGCCGCCCGGTCGCTGTTCGACGTGGCGTGGCCGGCCGAGCAGGTCGTCCCCGTCGACGACGTCGCGGGGTGGGCGGTGCTGGGCGGGCCGGCCCCGGCCGCGCTGCCGGAGCTGCCGGTCCACGCCGACGTGGCGGCGCTGGCCGCGAGCGGGCACCCGGCCCGGCAGGTGCTGCTGGCGGTACCGGCCGGCGACCCCGGCGTCGCCCCGCCGGACGCCGTGCGGGCGGTCACCACCGGTGTCCTGGACGTGCTGCGGTCCTGGCTCGCCGCCGACGAGGTGGCGGACGCGAAGCTGGTCGTGGTGACCCGGGGCGCGGTCGCCGCCGGGGACGATGACCAGGTCACCGACCTGGCGGCGGCGGCGGCGGTCTGGGGCCTGCTGCGCTCCGCGCAGTCCGAGCACCCGGGCCGGATCGTCCTCGCCGACGTCGACGGCGAGCTGGACCGGACCGTCCTCGCCGTGCTGGCCGGGGCGGCGGTCGACCCGTCGGTCTCCGGCGGCCAGCTCGCGCTGCGTGGCGACCGGACGCTCGTGCCGAGGCTGGTGCGGCCGGCCGGCGACGAGCTGACGCCGCCGTCGTCCGGCCCGTGGCACCTGGCCGCCGTCGCCCCGGGCACGCTGGACGGGGTGGACCTGGTCCCCGCCACGGCCGTGGCCCTGGACGCGGGTCAGGTGCGTATCGCCGTGCGTGCGGCGGGGGTGAACTTCCGGGACGTGCTGATCGGTCTGGGGATGTACCCGGATCCGGCTGCGGTGATGGGCAGCGAGGGTGCGGGCGTGGTGGTCGAGGTCGGCCCCGGCGTGACCGACCTGGCGCCCGGCGACCGGGTGCTCGGCATGTTCGAGTTCGGATTCGGCCCGCAGGCGGTCGCCGCGCGGGAGCGGATCGCGAAGATGCCCGCCGGCTGGTCGTTCACCCAGGCGGCGTCGATGCCCCTGGTCTTCCTGACGGCGTACTACGCCCTGCGTGACCTGGCCGGTCTGCGGGCCGGCGAGTCGGTGTTGATCCACAACGGCGCGGGCGGGGTCGGCATGGCCGCCATCCAGCTCGCCCACCACCTCGGCGCCACCGTCCACGCCACGGCGAGCCCCGGCAAGTGGGGTGTGCTGCGTGGGCTGGGCGTGGCCGAGGAGCGGATCGCGTCGTCGCGGACGACGGAGTTCGAGCAGGTCTTCGGTGCGGTGACCGGTGGCGCCGGGGTGGACGTGGTGTTGGACGCCCTGGCGGGGGAGTTCGTCGACGCGTCGTTGCGGTTGCTGCCGCGTGGTGGCCGGTTCGTGGAGATGGGCAAGGCGGACCTGCGTGACCCGGACGTGGTCGCCGCCGACCACCCGGGGGTGACGTACCGCGCGTTCGACCTGAACGAGGCGGGCAGCACCCGGATCGGCGAGATGCTGGCCGAGCTCCTGGCGCTGTTCGAGCAGGGCGCGCTGCGCCCGCTGCCCGTGCGGGCGTGGGACGTGCGGCAGGCCCGGCAGGCGCTGCGGTACGTCAGCCAGGCCCGGCACGTCGGCAAGGTGGTGCTCCGCGTCCCCGCCCCGGTGGACCCCGAGGGCACCGTGCTGATCACCGGCGCCGCCGGGACGCTGGCCGGCGTGGTCGCCCGGCACCTCGTCGCCACCGGCCAGGCCCGGCACCTGCTGCTGGCCTCCCGCCGCCACCCCGACCAGGCCGGCGGTGACGACTACGCCACCCTCGTCCGGGACCTGACCGACGCGGGAGCCGAGGTCACCGCCGTGGCGGTCGACGTCAGCGACCCCGCGCAGGTCACCCGGCTGGTCGCCGGCGTCGACCCGGCGCACCCGCTGACCGCGGTGGTCCACACCGCCGGGATCCTCGCCGACGCGACCATCGGCTCGCTCGACGAGCAGGCCCTGCGTACGGTGCTGACGCCGAAGGTGGACGCCGGCTGGGCGCTGCACGAGGCGACCCGGCACCTGGACCTGGCCGCGTTCGTGCTGTTCTCCTCCGTGGCGGCCACCCTCGGCTCGCCCGGCCAGGGCAACTACGCGGCGGCCAACGCCTTCCTCGACGCCCTCGCCCAGCACCGCCACCAGCAGGGCCTGCCCGCCACCAGCGTCGCGTGGGGCATGTGGGCCACCGCCAGCGCCATGACCGCGCACCTCGACGGGGACGACCAGCAGCGGCTGCGGCGCGTCGGCATGAGCGGCCTCTCCCCGGCCGAGGGCGCCGAACTCCTCGACGCGGCCCTGCCGTCGGCCTCACCGGTCGTCGTCGCGGCCCGGCTCCAGGTCACCGGCGAGATCAGCCAGGTGCCGCCGCTGATGCGGCAGCTCGTCCGCGCCGCCGGCCGGCGGCGCACGGCCACCGACCGGCCGACCACCGGGGCTTCCTGGCGGGACCGGCTGGCCGGCCTGCCCGAGGCGGACGCCCGGCAGGCGCTGGTCGACCTGGTCTGCGGGCAGGCCGCGACCGTGCTGGGTCACGCCTCGGCGCAGGCGGTCTCCGCCGCCCGGGCCTTCAAGGACCTGGGCTTCGACTCGCTGACCTCCGTGGAACTGCGCAACCGGCTGGGCGCCGCGACCGGGCTGCGGCTGTCCGCCACGTTGGCCTTCGACCACCCCACCCCGGCCCGGCTGGCCGACCACCTGTTCCAGCAGCTCGGCCACGCCACCGGCGCCGGCCCGACGGTGCGTACCGTCGGCACCGGCGACGCCGACGAGCCGATCGCCATCATCGGCATGGCCTGCCGCTACCCCGGCGGCGTCGCCACCCCCGAGCAGCTGTGGCAGCTCGTCACCTCCGGCTCCGACGCCATCGGCGGGTTCCCCACCGACCGCGGCTGGGACCTTGACCGGCTGTACGGCGCGGACGGCGACCAGGCCGGCGGCACCGTCACCGACCAGGGTGGGTTCCTCTACGACGCGGCCGACTTCGACGCCGGCTTCTTCAACATCAGCCCCCGCGAGGCCCTCGCGATGGACCCGCAGCAGCGGCTGCTGCTCGAGACCGCCTGGGAGAGCTTCGAGTACGCCGGCATCGACCCCACCGGGGTCACCGGCACCGCCACCGGCGTCTTCGTCGGAGCCGCCTCCTCCGGCTACGCCAGCAGCGGCCGCGACGACCTGGACGGCCTCGAGGGACACCTGCTCACCGGGACGGCGGGCAGCGTCGCCTCCGGCCGGGTCGCCTACACGTTCGGCCTCGAAGGCCCGGCCGTCACCGTCGACACCGCCTGCTCCTCGTCCCTGGTCGCGCTGCACCTCGCCGCCCAGGCGCTGCGCGGCGGAGAGTGCGACCTGGCCCTGGCCGGCGGGGTGGCGCTGATGGCGCAGCCCGGCATGTTCTCCGAGTTCTCTCGGCAGGGCGGGCTGGCCCCGGACGGGCGCTGCAAGGCGTTCGCCGCCGCCGCCGACGGCACCGGCTGGGCCGAAGGCGTGGGCATGCTGCTGGTCGAGCGGCTCTCCGACGCGCGGCGCAACGGGCACCGCGTCCTCGCCGTCGTGCGCGGCTCCGCGATCAACCAGGACGGCGCGTCCAACGGTCTGACCGCCCCGAACGGCCCGTCCCAGCAGCGGGTCATCCGGCAGGCCCTCGCCAACGCCGGGCTCGCCACGGCCGACGTGGACGCCGTCGAGGCGCACGGCACCGGCACCACCCTCGGCGACCCGATCGAGGCCCAGGCCCTGCTGGCCACCTACGGGCAGGACCGGAACGGCGGGGAGCCGCTCTGGCTCGGGTCGATCAAGTCGAACATCGGCCACGCCCAGGCGGCGGCGGGCGTCGCCGGCGTGATCAAGATGGTGCTGGCGATGCGGCACGGCATGCTGCCGCCGACCCTGCACGTGGACGAGCCGTCCCCGCACGTCGACTGGAGCGCCGGGGCGGTCGCCCTGCTCACCGAGGCGCGGCCGTGGCCGGCCGCCGACCGGCCCCGCCGCGCGGCGGTGTCGTCGTTCGGCATCAGCGGCACCAACGCGCACACCATCATCGAACAGGCGCCGGACGAGGCCGCCCCGGCCACGCCCCCGCCGGCCGGGGACCTGCCCGGCCTGGTCGGCCCCGCCGCCGTGCCGCTGCTGGTGTCCGGCCGCAGCCCCCGCGCCCTGCGCGAGCAGGCCACCCGCCTCGGCGAGCGCCTCGCCGCCGACGCCGACCTGGACCTGCGCGACCTCGGGTTCTCCCTGGCCACCCTGCGGGCCCACCACCCGTACCGCGCGGTCGCCGTGGCCGGCGACCGGGACGACGCCGTCGCCCGCCTGGCCGCGCTCGCCGCCGCCGACGGCGCGCAGACCGCTGTGGACGCGACGCCGAAGGTCGTCTTCGTCTTCCCCGGCCAGGGCTCGCAGTGGGCGGGCATGGCGCTGGACCTGCTGGACGCCTCCCCGGTCTTCCGGCAGCGGATGCGGGAGTGCGCGGACGAGCTGTCCCGCCACGTGGACTGGTCCCTCGATGACGTGCTCCGGGAGGCGCCCGGCGCGCCGCCGCTGGACCAGGTGGACGTCGTCCAGCCCGTGCTCTTCTCCGTCATGGTGTCCCTCGCGCAGCTCTGGCGTTCGTGCGGCGTGGAGCCGGCCGCCGTCGTCGGGCACTCGCAGGGCGAGATCGCCGCGGCCTGCGTCGCCGGCGCGCTGACCCTCGCGGACGCGGTGCGGCTCGTCGTGGCGCGCAGCCGCGGCCTGCTGGCGATCGTGGGCCGGGGCGGCATGGTTTCCGTGCCGCTCCCGGCCGCCGACACCGAGCAGCTGATCGCGCCGTGGCAGGGGACCCTCTCCGTCGCCGCCGTCAACGGCGCCGCCGTGACCGTGGTCTCCGGCGACTCGGCGTCGGTCACCGCGCTGCTCGCGCACTGCGCCGAGCGGGACATCCGGGCCCGGCAGATCGCCGTCGACTACGCGTCGCACTGCGGCCACGTCGACGCGGTCCGCGACGAGGTGATGGCCGGGCTCGGCACGGTCGAGCCCCGGTCCACCACGGTCGCCTTCCACTCCACCGTCACCGGGGAGCTGATCGACACCACCGGGCTCGACGCGGAGTACTGGTACCGTAACCTGCGGGAACCGGTCCGGCTCGGGCCCGTGGTGGACCGGCTGGTCGACGAGGGCTTCCGGGTCTTCGTCGAGGTCAGCCCGCACCCCGTGCTCAAGGTGGCCGTCCAGGACGCGCTCGACCGGGCCACCGGCACCGGCGACGCGGGCGTGGTGGCGGGTTCGCTGCGCCGCGACGAGCACGGACCGCGTCAACTGCTGACCAACCTCGGCGACCTGCACGTCGCCGGCGTGCCCGTGGACTGGACGAGGGTGTTCGCCGGCTCCGGCGCCGCCCCCGTCGACCTGCCCACGTACGCCTTCCAGCGGGACCGGTTCTGGCCTGCGGTCGACCGGTCGGCGGCCGGTGACGTGTCGGGCGCGGGCCTGGGCGCGGCGGGGCACGGGCTGCTCGGTGCGGCGGTGCGGCTCGCCGGTGACGACGAGGTCGTGCTGACCGGCCGGCTTTCGCTGTCGACGCACCCCTGGCTGGCGGACCACGTGGTCGGCGGCGCGGTGGTGCTGCCGGGAACCGCCCTGGTGGAACTCGCCGTACGGGCCGGCGACGAGGTGGGCGCGTCGCGGGTGCGCGAGCTGACCATCGCCGCGCCGCTGGTGCTGCCGGAGACGGGCGCGGTCCGCGTGCAGGTGCGCGTCGGCGCGGCCGACGGCTCCGACGCCCGGCCCGTGGCGGTGCACTCGCAGCCCGACGGCGACCCGGAGGCCGCGTGGGTGCGGCACGCCGACGGCCTGCTGGAGCAGGCCGCCGACGAGCCGGCCGTGGGCTCCTGGCCGCCGGCCGGGGCGGCCGAGATGGACCTCGCCGGCTGGTACCCGGCGCTGGCGGAGCGTGGCCTGGCCTACGGGCCGGCGTTCCGGGGCCTGCGCCGGCTGTGGACCGCCGGCGACGAGGCGTACGCCGAGGTCGCCCTGTCGGACGAGGCGGCCGTCGACGCCGCCGGTTTCGCCGTGCACCCGGCCCTGCTGGACGCCGCGCTGCACCCCGTCGGGCTGCTGCTGACCGAGCGGTCCGGCGGGCCGCGCGTGCCGTTCGTGTTCGAGGGCGTGCAGGTGCACGCCTCCGGCGCCCGGACACTGCGGGTACGGCTGACCCGGACGGGCTCCCGGGTCCGGCTGGTGGCCGGCGACGAGTCCGGCACGCCGGTGGTGTCCGTGGAGTCGCTCGCGCTGCGGGAGATGAGCGACGCCGCCGGCGCGGAGACCGCCGAGCGGTCGCTGTTCGAGGTGACGTGGCAGACCGAGCCGGTCACCCCGGCACGGGACGTCTCCGGCTGGGCGCTGCTCGGCGCCGGGGACGCGCCGGCGGGCCTGGCCACGCCGGTGTTCCCGACCGTCGACGACGTGACCGCGGCGGTCTCGGCCGGGTCGGTCGAGGCGCCCCGCGCGCTGGTCCTCCCGGTCGACGCCGGCACGCCGGACGGCGACCTGCCCGACCTCGTCCGTACGGTCACCGCCCGGGTGCTCGACGTCGTGCGGTCCTGGTTGGACAGCGCGGCCCTGGCCGACACGACGCTGGTGGTGCTGACCCGCGGCGCCGTCGTCGCCACCCCGGCCGACGCGCTGCGGGACCTGGCCGGCGCGGCGGTCTGGGGCCTGCTGCGCTCCGCGCAGTCCGAGCACCCGGGCCGGATCGTCCTCGCCGACGTCGACGGCGAACTCACCCCGGCCACCCTCGCCGTACTGGCCGGCGTGGCCGAGGACCCGTCGACCACCGGCGGCCAGGTGGCCGTACGCGGCGACGAGGTGCGCACCCCGCGCCTGGGCCGGCCCGCCGGCCCGGCCGCCGACGAACTCCTCCCGCCGGCCGGACTGTGGCGGGTCGGTGCGGTGAGCCCCGGCACCCTGGACGGAATCGGCATGGTGCCCGCCACGGCCGTGGCCCTGGACGCGGGTCAGGTGCGTATCGCCGTGCGTGCGGCGGGGGTGAACTTCCGGGACGTGCTGATCGGTCTGGGGATGTACCCGGATCCGGCTGCGGTGATGGGCAGCGAGGGTGCGGGCGTGGTGGTCGAGGTCGGCCCCGGCGTGACCGACCTGGCGCCCGGCGACCGGGTGCTCGGCATGTTCGAGCCCGCCTTCGCCCCCGAGGTGATCGCCACCCGCGACCTCGTCGCGAAGATCCCCGCCGGCTGGTCCTTCGCGCAGGCCGCGTCCGTGCCGGTCGTCTTCCTGACCGCGTACTACGCGCTGCACGACCTGGCCGGTCTGCGGGCCGGCGAGTCGGTGCTGATCCACAACGGCGCGGGCGGGGTCGGTATGGCCGCGATCCAGCTCGCCCGGCACTGGGGCGCGACGGTGTTCGCCACCGCCAGCCCCGGCAAGTGGGGTGTGCTGCGCGGGCTGGGCGTGGCCGAGGAGCGGATCGCGTCGTCGCGGACGACGGAGTTCGAGCAGTCCTTCGGCTCGGTGACCGGTGGCGCCGGGGTGGACGTGGTGTTGGACGCCCTGGCGGGGGAGTTCGTCGACGCGTCGCTGCGGTTGCTGCCGCGTGGTGGCCGGTTCGTGGAGATGGGCAAGGCGGACCTGCGCGACCCGGACGTGGTCGCCGCCGCCCACCCGGGGGTGACGTACCGCGCGTTCGACCTGAACGAGGCCGGCCACCGGCGCATCGGCGAGATGCTGGCCGAGGTCCTCGCCCTCTTCGAGCAGGGCGCGCTGCGCCCGCTGCCCGTGCGGGCGTGGGACGTGCGGCAGGCCCGGCAGGCGCTGCGGCACATCAGCCAGGCCAGGCACATCGGCAAGGTCGTCCTGCGGGTGCCCGCGCCCGCCGACCCGGACGGCACCGTGCTGATCACCGGCGCCGCCGGGACGCTGGCCGGCGTGGTCGCCCGGCACCTCGTCGCCACCGGCCAGGCCCGGCACCTGCTGCTGGCCTCCCGCCGCGGCCCGGAGCAGTACGGGGACCTGGTCGAGGAGCTGACCCGCGCGGGCGCCCGGGTCACCGTCGGCACCGCCGACGTGGCCGACCCCGCGCAGGTGACCCGGCTGCTGGCGCTGGTGGAGCCGGCGCACCCGCTGACCGCGGTGGTCCACACCGCCGGGGTGATCGCCGACGCGACCATCGGCTCGCTCGACGAGCCGGCCCTGCACGCCGTGCTGGCACCGAAGGTGGACGCCGGCTGGGCGCTGCACGAGGCGACCCGGCACCTGGACCTGGCCGCGTTCGTGCTGTTCTCCTCCGTGGCGGCCACCCTCGGCTCGCCCGGCCAGGGCAACTACGCGGCGGCCAACGCCTTCCTCGACGCCCTCGCCCGGCACCGCCACCAGCAGGGCCTGCCCGCCACCAGCCTCGCCTGGGGGCTGTGGGCCACCAGCAGCGCCATGACCGCCCACCTGGGCGGCAGCGACCACCGCAAGGCCATCCGGGCCACCAGCGCCCCGCTGACCGACCAGCAGGGCGTGGCGCTCTACGAGCTGGCCCGCCAGCGCGGCGACGCGCACCTCGTACTGATGAACCTGCCGCCGGCGGCGACACGGCCGGCCGGCCGTGCCGTGCCCAGCCTGCTGCGCGACCTGATCCGGGCCACCGGCCCGGCCCGGCGCGCGGTGGGCCGGGGCCCGGCGGACACCGCGTCCGTGCGGGACCGGCTGGCGACGCTCAGCCCGGCGGAACGGCGCGGCCACCTGCTCGACCTGGTGGCCGCCAGCGTGGCCGCCGTGCTCGGGCACCGCTCGGCCGAGAGCGTCGACACCCAGCGCGCCTTCAAGGAACTGGGCTTCGACTCGCTCACCTCGGTGGAACTGCGCAACCGGCTGTCCGCCGCGATCGGGCTGCGGCTGCCCGCGACCGTGGCATTCGACTACCCCGCCCCGGTGGTGCTCGCCGAGTTCCTCGACCGGGAACTCGGCGGCGCGGCGGCGGCGGACCGTCCCGTCGCGGTCGCCACGGCCGCCGCGCTCGACGAGCCGATCGCCATCATCGGCATGGCCTGCCGGTTCCCCGGCGACGTGCAGACCCCCGAGCAGCTCTGGGACGTGGTCACCGCCGGCGCCGACGTCATCTCGCCGTTCCCCACCGACCGGGGCTGGAACCTGGACGACCTGCGCGCCGACGGCGAGGACGTCACGTCCGTACCGCGCCAGGGCGGCTTCCTCCACGACGCCGCCCAGTTCGACGCCGCCTTCTTCGGGATCTCGCCCCGGGAGGCCCTCGCGATGGACCCGCAGCAGCGGCTGCTGCTGGAGACGTCCTGGGAGGCCTTCGAACGGGCCGGCATCGACCCCCACTCGGCGCGGGGCAGCAGCACCGGCGTCTACGTCGGGCTCATCTACCACGACTACGCCTCCCAGGCCGCCGGCACCACCGACGAACTGGGCGGCCACGTCGGCAACGGCAGCGCCGGCAGCGTCGCCTCGGGCCGGATCTCGTACCTGTTCGGCCTGGAGGGCCCGGCCGTCACCGTCGACACCGCCTGCTCGTCGTCGCTGGTGGCGCTGCACCTGGCGACCCAGGCGCTGCGGCAGGACGAGTGCCGGCTCGCGCTCGCCGGCGGGGTGAGCGTCATGTCCACCCCCGGCATGCTCACCGAGTTCTCCCGGCAGCGCGGCCTGTCCGCCGACGGCCGGTGCAAGGCCTTCGGCGCGGGCGCCGACGGCACCGGATTCGCCGAGGGCGTCGGCATGCTCCTGCTGGAGCGCCTCTCCGACGCGCAGCGCAACGGCCATCGCGTCCTCGCCGTCGTCCGCGGCAGCGCGGTCAACCAGGACGGCGCCAGCAGCGGCCTGACCGCGCCGAACGGCCCCGCCCAGCAGCGGGTGATCCGGCAGGCCCTCGCCAACGCCCGGCTCGCCACGACCGACGTGGACGCCGTCGAGGCGCACGGCACCGGCACCGCCCTGGGCGACCCGATCGAGGCGCAGGCGCTGCTCGCCACGTACGGGCAGGGCCGGCCGCAGGACCGGCCGCTGTGGCTGGGGTCGGTCAAGTCGAACATCGGCCACGCCCAGGCGGCGGCGGGCGTCGCCGGCGTGATCAAGATGGTGCTGGCGATGCGGCACGGCGTGCTGCCGCCCACCCTGCACGTCGAGAAGCCGTCCCCGCACATCGACTGGACGGCCGGGGCCGTCGCCCTGCTCACCGAGGCGCGGCCGTGGCCGGCCGCCGACCGGCCCCGCCGCGCGGCGGTGTCGTCGTTCGGCATCAGCGGCACCAACGCGCA
>NZ_JBEOVW010000058.1:0-15553 GCF_040295705.1 Micromonospora sp. NPDC002717
TCTTCGGTTGTCCTCACAAACCATCGATGATCAACGCGGTGGCCGTCTTCATGCCTGCGCCACGCCCAACGCCGAAGCCAAGTGACGTTGGAGTATTAGGGGCAGACCACCAAGGACCAACGGCTGTGGATGGCGTCCGAGGCTGCGCAGCTTTGGCGGCGTGCTCGGCCCACCGGCGGTCAGCCGGTCAGCCAGATCGAGGCCCGTTTGATGTGCGCGAGCTGTGCGGCGAAGGCGACCGGTGCCACCGCCACACCGAGCGTGATCGCCAGCGCGGGGGGTCCGCCCAGCACCCCGGTCAGCAGGGCGGCGCCCAGGCCGATCAGCAATGCGTTGACCGCGCCCACCATCGCTGCCGTGGTCAGCAGCAGTTGCCAGCGAGCCGGCCTGCTGCCCACCGCCGCCGAGATTGCCTGCATGTCGCCCCCGCTGGTGACCGCGTCGGCGAAGAAGTCGTGCTCACCAGCGAGCCGGCGGTGGTAGTAGGCGCGGATGCGCTGGATGCGCTTGAGGTCCAGCGAGTTCTCCACCATGTTCTGAACTAGCCGGCCGAAGGTGAGCAGACCAGTGATCACCAGGGTCGGCAGCACCGCGCCGAGGTACGGCTTGATCAGGTGACCGCTGCTGGAGACGAAGCCGAGCCCGATCAGCGAGGCGGAGAGCAGTGACAGGAACACGGTCGCCCGCCCAACGGACTCGGTGATCGTGGCGCTGCGGGAGGTCTGGAGCACGAAATGCTCCGTGGTTAGGGCGGTGAGCAGCCCTTGCTCGCGCGCGTCCTCGTCCATGCCGCACCTCCGGTGCTGGTGGCCTGCCGCGAACTACTATCAGCTGGCAGCAGCAGCGCCAACGATCGGTATGCGGCCGCACGGCGGGCCTCCACCGCTGCTTGTGGTTTGTTGTCATCTGCGTGCATGACCTGCCGGCATTGGGGTCCGGGTTTCGGCTGCGGTCTTGATGAGCTGTGCCGTTTCGTCGGGGTGAGAAACCATCGGGACGTGGCTGGCAGGGACTTCGATGGTGGTCGCGCCCATGCGGCCGGCGAACATGCGCTGCGCGTCCGGCGGGATCGCCTGGTCCTGGGTGGCGACGAGATACCAGGACGGTAGGGATTTCCAGGCCGGTACGGCCATCGTTTCCGTGAAGGTTGAGCTGGCAATTGGCTGCTGTACGGCGTGCATCACCTTGGCCTGGACCGGGTCGACGTCGGCCGCGAAGTGCTGGACGAAGTCGTCCTGCGGCTGCCACATGAAGCCTTGCTTGTCGGTGAACAGGTGCGCCAGCGCCGGCGGTGTGGGGCCCTGCGACAGCAGAGCGTTGAGGGATTCCCCTCGGTCCAGCCCAAAAGCAGCGATGTACACCAGCCCGGCCACGTTCGGCGCGTCGGCGCCGAGGGCGGTCATGATCTGGCCGCCGTAGGAGTGCCCGACCACGATCGTCGGGCCGTCCTGCAAAGTCAGGACTTGGCGTAGCCGGGCGACATCATCGGCCGTCGAGGTCAAGGGGAACTGCGGGGCCGTCACCTGGTAGCCATCGGCCTGTAGGCGCTCGATAACGCCGCTCCAGCAGGAGCCGTCGGCCCATGCACCGTGGACGAGGACGATGTTCGGTCGGCCATTCATGGCGGATTCCTTCCCTACTGGGTTGAGTGGTCGCTTCTGCCCATGCTGGCCTGCGGGCGACGGCGGATATCCGCACGTTGACTGTGCCTGCCGCCCTGACCAGGTGCAGTCAAGTTGCGAGTACCAAATCGGCCTAGGCGTAAACGCGCTCGGTCCGGCCAGTCGAAGGAGCAAGGTTGGCGCCCGAACGGCCATCGGATCGGGAAAGATGCCGGCGTGGGCCCGAGTGGTGCCCAGCACGCTGTCGGAGGAGTCCGGATGACCGAGTTGTTCCCGCCGATCCCGCTGTCCGCCTGGGCGGACTCGAAGGAAACCGTCCACCGGTTCGAGCAGATCGTCGGCAAGATCCGGCTGGACCAGGCACCGCCGCGCAACCACTGGTGGCACGTGCCGTTCCATCTGACCGGCCGCGGCATCACGTCCCGGCCCATGGGCCGGGACGTAATGTTCGCCATCGACTTCGACTTCGTCGACCACCGACTGGTCATCAACACCTTGGCCGGCCAGACGGTCACCTTCCCCCTGCCCGGCCTGTCCGTCGCGGCGTTCCACGAACGACTGTTTGCCGCGCTCTCGCACCTCGGCATCCAGGTACACATCGAGGCCGAACCCTACGATCTGACCGACAGCATCCCGTTCGCCGAGGACACCACGCACGCCGCGTACGACCCGTACTGGGTCAACCGGTACTGGCAGGTCCTCAGCCAGGTGGCGCTGGTGCTGGAGGAGTACGCCGCCCGGTGCAACGCCAAGACCAGCCCGGTGCACCACTTCTGGCACACCTTCGACATCGCGGTCACCCGATTCTCCGGCCGGCAGGCGCCGCAGCCGGACACCGCCGACCCGGTGACCCGGGAGGCGTACTCGCACGAGGTGATCAGCGCCGGCTTCTGGTTCGGCGACAAAAACATTCCCGAACCGGCCTTCTACTCCTACACCGCACCCGAGCCCGACGGTCTCACCAAGGAACCGCTGCGACCCGCGCAGGCACGCTGGGTCGAAAACCGGGGTGCGCACCTCGCGCTGCTGACGTACGACGAGGCCCGCGCCGCCGCCGACCCGTGCGCGACGGTCCTCACCTTCCTGGAAAGCGCCTACCAAGCCGGCGCCCACCGCGCCGGCTGGGACACGAACAAGCTGCGCACCCAGTACGCACCCTGACCGCCAGCACCAACGTGACCGGTGGGAGCGACTCAACCTGGATCGCAGCGGGTGGTAGCCGAATTGTGCGGGGTTGGCGTGACGGGCGGCGACTCTGTACGTCGCCCAGGCTCACGCCGGCCTCGAGCATGGTGGTGACGAAGTTCGCGCCGCAGGCTTCGAAGATCCGCAGCCCGAGATCCCGCCACCGGCTCAGCGCGCCTTGGTCGAACGCGCCGGATCGTTCGTCGTCGAGGCCATCGGGCGGGCCACGCTGTCTATGTCTCACAGCCCGCCGCGGTCGCCGACCTCATCCGTCAGGCCGCCGCCTGCTGGCGGCGGCCGCAGATCTGGTCGGGACGGCAGCGCTTGGGCTGAAATTGGACGGTGCGGGGCACGCGGTGTGAGCATCGTCTCGTGACACAGCACGCCCTCGTGGGACGAGACGCCGAACTACGTAACCTGCTCGCCCTGGTGGACGGCCTGAAGGAGGGCGGCGGGGCGCTCGTGTTGAGCGGCACGGCAGGCGTCGGCAAGTCGGCGCTGCTCGGGGCCGCCACGGCCGAGGCCGCGGCCAGGGGCGCCCGGGTGCTGACCGTGACCGGCGTGCTCGCCGAAGGCCGGGTCCCCTACGAGGGTCTGCGCAGGCTGCTCGCGGGGACCGGGCCCGGCGACTTCGACAGCGGGCCGCTACGCACCGCCATGACCGTGCTGCACCGGCTGTCCGCACTCGCCAGCGACACCCCCGTCGTGCTCGCCATCGAGGACGCGCACTGGCTGGACGAGCCGAGCTGGGAAGCGCTCGCGTTTGTCGGCCGCCGACTGAACGCGGACGCGATCGTGCTGCTGGCGGCCCTGCGCGACGACGCCGACTCCCAGGCCAAGCTCGCCGCCTCGGGACTGCCCGCGCTGACGGTGCCGCCGCTGACCGAGCAAGCCGCCGCAGAGCTGCTGGCGAGAGTCGCGCCCGACCTCGGCACCGCGTTACGCGCCCGTGTCCTGGCGGAGGCGGCGGGCAACCCGCTCGCGCTGATGGAGTTCGCCGCCCTGGCCTCTCGGCCGGACCAGGAGGTGCTCGCCTCGAGCAGGCTGCCGTTGACCGAGCGGCTGGAACGCGCGTTCGCCCAGGCGCTCGCCGCGCTGCCCGCCGACACCCGGGCCCTGGCGCTGGTCGCCGCCATCAACGAGAACGACGCGATTGAGGAGAACACCAGGGCCGCGTCCCTGCTGGCGGGCACGCCGATCGAGGCGGCCGCGCTGACCCCCGCGGCCCGGGCGGGGCTGGTCATGACCGACAGCGTGCGCGTCCGGTTCCGGCATCCGCTGATCAGGTCGGCGATCGTTCAAGCAGCCGGGGCCGACGAGGTGTGCAACGCGCATGCCGCGCTCGCCACTGCCCTGCTCGATGACGATGACCGCAAGATTTGGCATCGGGCGGCCGCTGCAACGTCCCACGACGACGACGTCGCGGCCGGGCTGGCCGCCGCCGCCCTGCGCGCCTCCCGCCGCGGTGCGGCGGGACTCGCGCTGGAGGCGCTGGAACGTGCCGCGTACCTCAGCGCCGACCCCGCCCGCCGGGGCGCGCGGCTCATCGACGCGGTCACGATGGCCTTCGAGCTCGGTGACCGCACAGCCCAGGAACGCCTCGTCGCCCGTGCGGAAGATGCCGACCTCACCCCACTCGACCGGTCCAGGCTCACCTACGTCCGCGACATCAGCCTGCACTTTGTGTGGACTGGCGTGGACCGGCAGTCCAACTATGCCGAGGTCATCGACGAGCTGCGGGAACGCGAGGGCTCGACGATCACCATGCGTTGGCTGCACATGAGCAGCATGCGCTGGTATTTTTCCAATCCCCCGCGGGACGCCCGAACCCCCGTGATCGCCGCGATCGAACGGCTCGCCGCGCCCGACGATCCGCAGGTCATCGCGTCGCTGGCGACGGTCGCCCCGGTCGAACGCGGCAGGCAGGTCCTGGCCCGGCTCGACGCGCTGAGCAAAGCGAGCTGGGTCAGCCCGCATGACCTACGCCTGCTGGGCACCGCGGCGAGCTCGGTCGGGGCGTTCCCGCTGAGCGCGCGGCTGCACGCCGAGGCCATCGCGGGGATGCGGGCGCGGGGCCCGTTCGGTGCGCTGGCGCAGGCGCTGGTCGGGCAGGCCACGGCGGCGGCGCGGCTGGCCGACACTCGGCTCGGAACCGTCGCCGCAGCCGAGGCCAGAGAAGTGGCCATGGAGACCCGCCAGCCGCAGTGGGCGCTCACCGCGGACGCCGCAGGCGCCGAAATCCAAGCCCTACGCGGGGACACCTCCACCGCCCGCGAACTTGCCAAGCAGGTCGAACGGGCTTTCCTGTCGGTGGGCGCGTACCCGATGCTGGCCCTGGTGCAGCTCGCACGCGGAGCCGCCGAGCTGGCCGACGGAACGTTCGGCGCGGCCTGGGACGCGCTGCGCCCCATTTTCGACCCGAGCGAGATCGGCTACCACCAGTACGTGCGGGTGTGGGCGCTGCCGCACCTGGCGGAGGCGGCGCTGCTCAGCGGGCGGCAGGCGGAGCTGTGCGCGGTCGCCGACGAACTCGCCCCGGTGATCGAGGAGAGCGGGTCGCCCGTCGGGCGCGTCGCGCTCGCGTACGTCAGGGCCGTCACCGCGCCTGACGAGAGCGCCGAGGATCTGTTCGCGCAGGCGCTGCGCAAGGACCTGGTGGGCTGGCCGTTCGAGCGGGCGCGGCTACGGCACGCCTGGGGCGCGTGGCTGCGCCGCCAACGCCGCGCGGCCGAGGCCAGGGCACCGCTGCGCGCGGCGGCCGAGGCATTCGACGCGCTCGGCGCGGTGCCGTGGTCGGAGCGCGCGCTGCGGGAGCTGCGCGCGAGTGGTGAGCGGATCCGCCGCAAGCACGACGCCCGCGACCGGCTCACGGCCCAGGAGCTCCAGATCGCGCAGCTCGTCGCGGGGGGCCTGACCAACCGCGAGATCGGCCAGCGGCTGTTCGTCTCTCCCCGCACGGTCAGCACGCACCTGTCGCACATCTTCCCCAAGCTCGGCATCACCACCCGCGGCGAGCTGAGCCGTCTCATGACCGCGCGGGAGGGCGATTACGTTATTTGACGTATGCGAGGGGAGCTGCCCGGTTCCTACCGTGGGACGCGTTCCCAATCCGTCTCCCTCGCAGAGGAGCGTCATGATCCGCAACATCGTGCTCGTCCACGGCGGCTTCGTCGACGGTTCGGGCTGGCAGGCCGTCTACGACCTGCTCGTCGCCGACGGCTTCCGCGTGTCGGTCGTGCAGAACCCGACCCTGTCCCTGGCCGGGGACGTCGCCGCCACCCAGCAGGTCGTCGACGGCCTGGACAGCCCGTGCGTCCTGGTCGGCCACTCCTACGGCGGTGTCGTCATCAGCGAGGCCGGCACACACCCCAACGTCGCGGCACTCGTATACATCGCCGCTTTCGCCCCGGACAAGGGCGAGTCGGTCAACACGCTCATCGCCGACCCACCGCCCGGCGCGCCCGTCCCGCCGATCCTGCCCCCGGTGAACGGGTTCCTCTTCCTCGACCGGGACAAGTTCGCCGATTCCTTCGCTGGGGACCTGCCCGCCGACCAGGCGGCGTTCATGGCCGACTCGCAGGTCCCGTGGGGCGTGGACGCCCTCGGTGGGGCGGTCACTGAACCCGCGTGGCGCGCCAAGCCATCCTGGTACCTGGTGGCGACCGAGGACCGGATGATCCCGCCGCCCGCCCAGCACGCCATGGCGCAGCGCGCCGGGGCGACCGTCGCGGAGACGCCGGGCAGCCATTCGGTCTACCTGTCGCAGCCCGCCGCAGTCGCCAACCTCATCCGTCAGGCCGCCGCCTGATGACGGCCGTCATCATCGCAGCAGAAAGAGCATCATCATGAACGGATTCGGACTCACCCTGCGCGGCGCCAGGGCCCTGCTGGCCACCGCCGCCATCGCGTTGTCTCTGGCGATGGTTGGCTCGGCCGGGGCGACAGCGGCGGTCGCCCCGGCCGCGGACCACACCTCGGCCAAGCCCAAGCCGACAGTAGTGCTCGTCCACGGCGGCTTCGCCGACGCGACCATCAGCTGGATCGACGTCACCGACCGACTCCAGAAGCGTGGTTACCCCGTGATCGCACCCGCCAATCCGCTGCGCAGCCTCCCCACCGACTCGGCGTACATCGCCAGCGTGCTGCGCAGCATCAACGGACCGATCATCCTCGTCGGCCACTCCTACGGCGGCGCCGTCATCACCAACGCCGCCGCTGACAACCCCAACGTCAAGGCGCTGGTCTACATCGCCGCGTTCGTCCCCGACACGGGCGAAGCGCTGGGCGAACTCATCGACACATACCCCGGCAGCGAGATCCAGGCCGCCCTCAACCCAATTCCCTACCCGAACTCGGACGGAACCACCGGCACCGACCTCTACCTGCAAGCCGACAAGCTCCGGCAGGTGTTCGCCGCGGACCTGCCCACCTCCACGACCAAAATCATGGCTGCCACGCAGCGGCCCTTCAGCGCAGCCTGCTTCACCGACCGCACTCAGGCCGCAGCCTGGCACACCATCCCCTCGTGGGGTCTCATCGCCACCCAGGACAAGGCGATTCCCCCCGCGTTGCAGCGCTTCGAGTACCAACGTGCCGGCTCTCGGACCGTGGAAGTCGCCGCATCCCACGTCGCGATGATCAGTCACCCGGACGCCGCCACGAACCTCATCATGAGCGCGGCCGCCACCACCAGCTAGTCTTCTCCCGCCGGAAGTTCGCCTCATAAGTGGGTGCAGGGTGGTGGGATGCCGAGGACCGGGCGTCCCACCCCGCCGCTGGTGTTGTCCGACGAGGAACACGCGACGCTGGTGCGCTGGTCACGGCGGGCGAGCGCAGGTCCTCGCGATGCGCGCGAAGATCATTCTGGCGTGCGCGGACGGTGCGTCGACGGGACAGGCCCATGGCGAGTATCGCCAGCAAACGCGACCCTGCCCGGCCCGCTAACTCCTTGACCACGGCTTTGACCTGCCTGTTCAGACGGGCCGTGCGGCGCTGGTATCGCTCCAACACCCCAGGAACCTGTTCCCGGAAGGTGTGGCGGCAGCCGCGCGTGGGGCACACCAGACGCCGCGCCCGCACGCGGACCACCACCCGGCGCCCGTCGACCGGAACGTCGGCCGCCGTCCGCCAGTGGTAGCCGTGGACCCATCCCGACGAGGCCCGCACCTCGGGCAGACCGCGGTGTCCTGCGGCGTCCGGGCCCGCACCACGATCCGCTCACCCTCGTCGACCACGTCCTCGATGATCAGCGGGGACAGCCCCGAGAACACCGCCTTTACAAGCTCATCGACATCCTCCACATAGGAGTCAACGACGCCTCGCCACCCTCCGTCACCACCGAATATGAGACAGGGCCGTTAACTCTTGGCACTCCCCGGCTTCGAGGACCAACTGCGCGACGACCCGCACCCGCTCATTGACCGCGGACGTGCGAGCGGCAGCTCGACGATGTTCACCACCGTCTCGCCGCTGTCGGCGTCCGGGCACGTCGCCTGCTCGGGGGCCACGTCCAGTAACGCCCGCACCGAGTCGGCGGTGCGGGCGGTCGCGAATGCCTCCAGCGCGCCGGAGGTGGCGAAGATGACGATCAGCAGTGACCCGTCGAACACCTGCCCGATGCCCACCGCGCCGAGCGCGGCCACGATCATCACCAGCAGCCGGAGGGCGCAGTTCTGGTTCATCGAGGCGCTGGTCTACCTCGTTCTGGTGTCCACCGCGCTGATCGCAGTGCCAGGCGTGGACCGGTGGTCAGGCGGTTTGCTGGTTTCCCCCAGACGTGGTTCGGCATCTGCAGGGGTGATTGGCATCCGCGCCACGCGGGCTGCTCTTCGCTGTTCATCGGTGTGAGTCCGCTTGGTTTGGCACGTACGGCTGTCGCGGCATGGCAGTGTGACCGGTTGACGGGCCGGCAAAGAGGCAGAGTGGGCTGGCGACAATGGCAGGCACGCCGCGAGGAGCAGTCATGGCCGCTGTTGAACACGTCCCCGTTCCTTCCGTGTCATCGGCGGTGAAGCGGGACCGGGACGAGGTGTTCGTTGAGTACACCAAGTCGATCTGCCCGGTGTGCAAGATCGTCGTCGACGGCCAGGTCAACATCCGCGACGACAAGGTGTACCTGCGTAAGCGCTGCCCGGAGCATGGCCTGTTCGAGGCGTTGGTGTACGGCGACGCGCAGATGTACCTCGACAGCGCCCGGTTCAACAAGCCCGGCACGATCCCGCTGACGTTCCAGACCGAGGTGGTCGACGGCTGCCCCTCGGACTGCGGCCTGTGTCCGGAGCATAAGCAGCACGCCTGTCTGGGCATCATCGAGGTCAACACCGGTTGCAACCTGGACTGCCCGATCTGCTTCGCCGACTCCGGCCACCAGCCCGACGGCTACTCGATCAGCCTGCAGCAGTGCGAGCGGATGCTCGATGTCTTCGTGGAAAGCGAAGGCGAGGCCGAGGTGGTGATGTTCTCCGGCGGCGAGCCCACGATCCACAAGCAGATCCTGGACTTCATCGACGCCGCCCAGGCCCGCCCGATCAAGGCGGTCAACCTCAACACCAACGGTATCCGCCTCGCCTCCGACCGGGGATTTGTGGCCGCGCTGAGGGAGCGCAACCGGCCCGGCCGGCCGGTCAACATCTATCTGCAGTTCGACGGGTTCGACGAGCGCACCCACCGGGAGATCCGCGGCCGGGACCTGCGCGCCATCAAGCAGAAGGCCCTGGACAACTGCGCCGACGTCGGGCTGACCGTCACCCTCGTCGCTGCGGTCGAACGCGGCCTCAACGAACACGAACTCGGCGCCATCATCAGTTACGGCTTGGCCCACCCGGCGGTGCGCAGTGTCTCGTTCCAGCCGGTCACCCACTCCGGCCGGCACGTCACCTTCGACCCGCTGACCCGGCTGACCAACTCCGACATCATCCGCCTCATCGCGCAGCAGTTGCCCGACTGGTTCCAGGCCAAGGACTTCTTCCCGGTGCCGTGCTGCTTCCCGACCTGCCGCTCGATCACCTACCTGCTCACCGAAGGCACCCCCGGCACGCCGGACTTCGCCGTGGTACCCATCCCGAGGCTGCTCAACGTCGAGGACTACCTCGACTACGTGTCCAACCGGGTCGTGCCGGACCACGCCATCCGGGAAGCGCTGGAAAAGCTGTGGTCGGCGTCGGCGTTCATGGGCACCGACACCACGCGCGACCGCCTCGCTCAGACCGCCGCGGCTCTGGACTGCGCCGACGCCTGCGGCATCAACCTGCCCGAGGCGGTCGCGAACCTCACCGACCGCGCCTTCATGATCGTCATCCAGGACTTCCAGGATCCGTACACCCTCAACGTCAAGCAGTTGATGAAGTGCTGCGTCGAGGAGATCACCCCGGACGGCAGGTTGATACCGTTCTGCGCCTACAACTCCGTCGGCTACCGCGAACAGGTCCGCGAACAGATGTCCGGCGTAACAGTGGCCGACGTCGTGCCCAACGCCCAGCCGCTGCAGCCGATCCTCATCGACTCGCCCTACGGTTCGAAGATCGCCGGGAGCGGGGCGGGGCATCGCCCGGACGGTGGACGCCGCATCGCGCCGGACAGCACCAACGTCGGCCGAGGGATCCGATGAGCGTCCCGATCCCGCCGCCGACGGCTGCCGAGGCCAAGGCATGCTGCGCCGCCACCTACGGCTCTGACGTGGTGGCCCTGCTGCTCGGCGACTCCTACCACCCTGGTGGCCTCGCCCTCACCCGCCGGCTCGCCGACCGGCTGGACCTGCGCGCCGGGGAGATCGTCCTCGATGTGGCCAGTGGCCGGGGGAGCACCGCTCTGATGCTGGCGACCGAGTACGCCGTCGACGTCACCGGCGTCGACCTGTCCGAGGCCAACGTCGCCCGCGCCACCGACGTGGCACAGGCCGGCGGCCTCGCCGACCGCATCCGGTTCCGGGTAGCCGACGCCGAGCGGCTACCCGTCGACGCGCAGTCGGTCGACGTGGTGGTGTGCGAGTGCGCCTTCTGCACCTTCCCTGACAAACCCACCGCCGCCGCCGAGTTCGCCCGGGTGCTGCGCCCCGGCGGCCGGCTCGGCATCACCGACGTCACCGTCAATGCCGAGCGGCTCCCGCCCGAGCTGGCCGGGCTGGGGGCGTGGGTCGCCTGTGTCGCCGACGCCCGCCCTCTCGACGGGTACGCGGCCCTGCTGAGCGGGGCGGGGCTGACAGTCACCCACACCGAACGCCGCGACGACGCGATGGTGGCCATGATCGATCAGATCGAGGCGCGTCTCACCCTCGTGCGGATGACCGCACGAGCACGGGCTGAGGCCCTCGGCGTGGACTTCGACCGCGCCCCGGCAGTGCTGCTGGCCGCCGCCCGCGCCGCCATCGCCGACCATGTCCTCGGCTACGCCCTGCTGACAGCCGTGAAACGGCAGTGACAGCCAACGGTGACCTCCCCGGCGCCGAACAGGAGATCGGAGGCGATCATGGCAGCACGGCCCGGCTGGACCATCGCGGCCATCACCGCGGCCGCAGGCGTGATCGGGTACCGGGCGCTGGTCTCCGGCCAGCTCACCCTCGAGCTGGGCATCGGCTGGCGCACACGCGCCCTCGGGCCGCAGGTGCTCGACATCGCCGCGCCCCGCGAGCTGGTCTTCGACGTGATCGCCCAGCCCTACCTCGGCCGGCCCACGAGGGCCCAACGGGAGAAGATCCAGGTGCTGGAACGCGGAGAGGGAATGGTCCTGGCCGCCCACCGCACGCCCGTCGGCCGTGGCCTGGTCACCCAGACGGTCGAGACGGTTACCCTCACCCGCCCCGACACCGTCGACTTCCGTCTCGTGCGCGGCCCTGTGCCGTACGTTCGGGAACGCTTCTCCCTCACCGACCACGGCGGCCACACCCGACTGGAGTACACCGGCGAGATGGGCACCGACGGCTGGGCGCTCGGCGCCGGGTGGGCGGCGGTGGTCGCGCGGCGATGGGAGGCGACGGTCGCCGACGCGCTGGCCACCGTGAAATCCGAGGCCGAACGCCGGCAGGAACACGGTCAGGGCTAGGGCCGTACGGGCTCGGCGGCCACACGTCAGCCGTCTGGCGCTAGTGCGGTGTCCACAAACCTTTGCCGGGTTCGTCGACCGTGAAATTGTCGTACCCGTGGGGTTGGCTTCGGTTCGTGCCTCGTCGTCGGGATCCCGCCGCGCCACCGGTGGTGTATCGCACCGCTCGTGTCGCGGTGCAGGTGACCCCGGGACAGCGGCGGCGGTGTTTCGGGCTGCTGCGCTCGGCCGGCGATGTGTGGGCGTGCGTGGTGGAGGTCAACGCGTGGCGGCGTCGCCGCCATGACTCACCACTGGCGGGCTACCAGGAGTTGTGCCGGGAGTTGTCGGCCTCGGGTCCGGGCACGTTCGCCGAGTTGGACTCGACTGGGGCGCGGTCGGTGTTGCGGCGGTTTTCCGATGCGTGGTTCGCGGCGGCGAAACGCCGTAAGGCCGGTGACGTGTCGGCACGGTTCCCGCGTCGGCGGCGGGGGTTGGTGCCGGTGCGCTGGCACGTTCACCCTTGACGGCCACCGGGTGCGTATCCCCACCGCACGAGGCACCACGCCGGTGTGGGTGCGTCTGGCGAGGGAGATTCCGTATCCGGTGGAGCAGGTTCGCTCGATCACCCTGCTGTGCGAGGGTGGCCGGCTGTTCCTCGACGTCACCGCCGAGCTTCCGGTAGCGGTGTACCCACTGGGTGAGGGGCCGGATCCCGGCCGGGTGGCGGGCGTGGACGTGGGAATCATCCACCCCTACGCCGTCGCCGGCCCCGGCGGGGAGGGGCTGTTGGTGTCGGGGCGGGCGATCCGCGCCGAGCATCGCATGCACCTGGCCGACACCAAAGCCCGCCAACGTGCCGTCGCCCGCCGGGCGCCGAAACCCGGCCAGCGAGGGTCACGCCGGTGGCGCCAGTACCGGGCCCGCGCCCGCCAGGTGGAGGGCCGTCATCGGCGGCGGGTGCGGCAGGCCCAACACGAAGCCGCCCGCACCGTCGTCGACTGGGCCGTCGGCCAGCGGGTGGGGGTGTTGCACGTCGGCGACCCCCGCGGCGTCCTCGACCTGCCGGCGGGGCGGCGGCACAACCTGCGGCTACGGCAGTGGCAGATCGGGCGACTCCTACAGATCCTGACCGACAAGGCCACCCTCGCCGGCATCACCCTCCGGCTCGTCGACGAACGCGGCACCTCGTCAACCTGCCCGGCCTGCCGGCGACGCGTGCCGAAGCCGTGGGGCCGGACCATGACGTGCCCGCACTGCGCATTTTCGGGCCACCGTGACCTGGTCGCGGCGGCCAGCATCGCCACCCGCACCCCGGGCGGCGGACACACCACCCCCACAGCCGTTCCTGTGCTGCCTGGGGTGGTCACGCACCGTCGAGCCGGCCGGCACCTCCCCGGAGCCGGCCGGTCCCGGCGTGACCCCCGCCGCCCACCCGGGCGACGTGAGGGTCAAGACGGCCCGCGGTGGCCCGCCCCACCACCCAGTGGGGAGTCGCTCGCCTCTACAGCGAGGATCCACAACAATCCATCGGAGAGCCGGTGAACGTTAGTGGACACCGCACTAGACATCGGGGCTGCGCTGCTGCGGCGGCGGCTCAGCCGCCCGTGCTTGGCGCCCGGATCGCACGACGTGCCTCGGTCAGGGGCAGCGGCGTTGCCGCGACGTTCGCAGCGGCGAGGCTCGTCGTTGCCCAGGCCGTGCCCGACAAACACGTCGTGGACCACTTCCAGCCCGCGCTCAACTGCCCCACCAGCACCAGCAGCCCCAGCGTCCGGCAGCACCGCCGGTGGCGTGCTGGTGACTCCCGCGCCTATCAGGGCGTATCCTGCGGGCATGGCCAACAGGAGCCCCGACAGCGGCGCCCGCAGCGAGGAGGTCCTCGCCGCCGCCGGCATCGTCGTCTCCGACGAGGGGAAGGCTCGCGCGCGCCGCCGCCTGGACGAGGCCCGGGAGCGGTGGACGGCGGAACTCGACGCCCAGGCTCGCGAGCAGCTTGGCCTGCCGGCCCGCGCCGCGTGACCGAACCGGCCGTCCGGGTCGTCCTCGACGCCTCCGCGATCATCGCCTTCACCCGAGGGTCGATCGACGTCGGTGAGGTGATCGCCGAGGTCGCCGACGAAGAGAACTGCGTGTTCGGGCTGCCGGTACTGTGCGTGGCCGAAGCCGCCCGGGTGGCCGTCGACACGGACCGCCTGCAGCTGCTCGTCAACCACCCGATCGCCGAGATCCTCTCGCCACCGTCGGACAGCTGGGAGGCCCTGGCGGTCACCCTTGACACGGTCGGCAGGGTCGACGCCGCCACTGCCGTGCTCGCCGCGATCGACCTGGGCTGCAGCGTGCTGACCGGCCAGCCCGGCCTGTATGGCGGCATCGCCGGCGGCGGCCCGGTCATCCCAATCTGACCCAGGTACTACACGGCGTGGATCGGCCACCGCGACGGCGAGCCAGACCCGATGTGCACCGGTCAACGCGGCCGGCTCACCATCTCCGGCATCACGCAAGTTCCCCCGATCCGCATCTGGTGGCTCCTGTCGTCGCGCCTTGACCTTCCCCTGACCGAAGGGTTTGAGTCCGATACGGGTAGAGCCGTGCCGGCCAGTCGGTGACGGTTGATGCCACCGGGGGCCGTTTTCCAGGAGGCCTGTGATGACGGCAGCAGATCGCGCAGCAGAGGGCCGGGTTGAGCTTCGTTCGGTGCCGGACTGTCCGAACCTCGCGCCGGCTCGGCATGAGCTGCGCGCGGCGCTGGCCGACGTCGGTCTGCCCCTCGCGGTGGTCACCGAGGTCGTGGGGGGACTACGCGTCGCCGTCGATCCTGGTCAACGGCGTGGACGTGATGGGCGGCACCGGCGACGGTGCGGCAGCCTGTCGCTTGGATCTCCCCACCGGCGAGCGCATCCGCGCTGCCCTGCGCCAGGCGATCGGCGCCGGACCCGCCACCCCAGTGGCGGAGCAGAGCCGGGTGGATTGCCGCGCGCAGCCGGACAATGCGATCCGGACAGATCGGCCCCGCCGCGACGGGCAGCTCCCCGACAGCCTCCGGCAGGTGCATCGAGCGATCCTGCGTCACTTCGCCGCCACCGGGGCTGCCCCCATTGACGCCGACATCCGCGCTGGCATCGGCGCGGCGGACCTGGACACTGCGAAGGCGCTTCGGGAACTTGCCCGGGAAGATCTTGTCGCCGTCGACAACGCCGGGCGTCTGGTCGCGGCCTACCCGTTCTCGCCAACGCCAACGCCGCACCGGGTGTAATTCGGCGATGTCGATGTGTTCGCGATGTGCGCCATCGACGCGTTGGGCATGCCGTTCATGCTCGGCACCGACTCGGCAATCGCCTCCATCGATCCGCACACCGGCCAATCGGTCCGCGTGACCATCACCAACGGTGCCGCCACCTACCAGCCGGCGGAAGCGGTGATCGTGTACGCGGCCACCGGAGGCGCCGGCCGCTCCGTGGACACCTGCTGCTCCACCATTAACTTCTTCACGAGCGCCTCCAGCGCTCAGGCATGGATCAACGCCCACCCCAACCTGGCCGCCACTGTTCTCGACCAGGACCAGGCCGTCACCCTAGGCCGCGACATCTTCGAACCGCTGCTCGCCTGCTACACCGCCCTCGACCACCGCTTGATCTGACTGTGAGGGTGGCAGGGTCGGCTCAGCAGTGGTGAGCTGACAGCTGGTGGTGGCGGGCGTGACTCTTGCTCTGACTGGCGTTTGTGCCTTT
>NZ_JBEOVW010000059.1:0-14916 GCF_040295705.1 Micromonospora sp. NPDC002717
GGCACGACGGAGGAGGAGGTGTTGCGGATCGCCGGCGCGGTCGAGGCCGACAGCGAACACCCCCTGGCCAAGGCTCTGGTCAAGGTCGCGCAGGACCGGGGGCTGCGGGCGACCGCCCGGGACTTCCGGTCCCTGCCAGGCCGGGGGGTCCGGGCCGTCGTCGACGGCACCACCTGGGCGGTCGGCGGCCCCGCGCTGGTGCGCGAGGTTGGGGCGGCGGTGCCGGACGACCTCGCCACGGTGACCCGGGGCTGGTCGTCCCGCGGTGCGGTGGTGCTGCACCTCGTCCGGCTGCCCGCCGACGGGCGACCCGAGGCGGTGGGCGCCTTCGCCCTGGAGGACGAGGTCCGCCCGGAGGCCCGCGCGGTCATCGCCGAGCTGCGCGAGCACGGCGTACGGACGATCGCGATGATCACCGGAGATGCCCGTCCGGTCGCCGAGGCGGTCGCCGCCGACCTGGGGTTCCGGCCGGGCGTCGACGAGGTCTTCGCCGAGGTGCTCCCCGCCGACAAGGACCGGGCCGTCGCCGACCTGCAGGCCCGCGGGCTGATCGTGGCGATGGTCGGCGACGGCGTCAACGACGCCCCCGCCCTGGCCCGCGCCGACGTCGGCCTGGCGATCGGCGCCGGCACCGACGTCGCCATCGAGTCCGCGGGGGTCATCCTGGCCTCCTCGGACCCGCGCGGCGTCACCGGCGTGCTGCGGCTGTCCCGCGCGTCGTACCGGAAGATGATCCAGAACCTGGCCTGGGCCGCTGGCTACAACGTCGTGGCGATCCCGCTGGCCGCCGGCGTCCTGGCCTGGGCCGGGGTCGCGCTCAGCCCGGCCGTCGCGGCGGTGCTGATGTCCGCCTCCACCGTCGTGGTGGCGGTCAACGCGCAACTGCTGCGCCGGGTGCGGCTCACCCCAGGAGAACCGGCCGGCGGGAGGGCGGCACGGCCGGGGCGGTGACCACCTGTGCGAGGCGGTCGCTGGTTCGCCGTCAGCCCTTCGTGACCACCTCGTCGGCGGCGAGGCGGGACGTCCGCTAGCGGACCACCGTGCGCAGCCGTTCCGTCCTTCCACCCGCCGGACCGGCGCCGGGAACCCGGCGGCCGACCCGACGGCGCCCGCCGGTCCGGAGCGGACCGACGGGCGCCGGGGCTACCGGGCGCCGTCCGGCACCCGTCGCGGGGCGCGGGCGGGGCTGCCGCCGCCGGCGGCGTCACGCGTGCGGCCGGTCGCCTCGGCCCATCCGGTGGTGATGAGCAGCAGGGCCGCGATGTAGGTGGTCATCACGGCCAGGCTGTGGCCGGGCAGCGTGGTGCCCGCGGCGTCCAGCCCGATCAGCAGGTCGGAGACGAGGAACAGCGCCCCGCCCACGGCCACCCGGCGGGAGACGCCGGTCGCGGCGGCGGCCATCAGGCTGAGCGCGAGGCTGTAGCCGAGGACCGGCAGCCGCAGCGGGCCGAGGGCGTTCCACAGCGCGGCGTTGGCCGCCGCCCAGCAGACGAGGTAGCCGACGACCGCCGCGACGGACGGCCGGCGGTGTCGCAGGAAGGCAGTCAGGAAGCCGACCTGGGCGCCGAGGAAGCACCCCATGCCGACGAGGAACGCGGTGCGGCCGGACAGCAGCAGCGCGATGTCCCCGGCGGTGGCGAAGACCAGCCCGACGGCGACCCCGTCGACGCGCCGGCGCGCCCGCAGCAGGTGCGCCAGCAGCACCGGCGCGAGCAGGGGCTTGGCCAGCCACTGCAGGGCGGTGACGTCGGCCGCGACGCCGATCAGTTCGACGGCGGCCACCACGCCGAACGGCCAGAGCCGCCTCATCGGACGGCGGCCGGCTGCGCGTGCGGGGCGGGCTGCCAGCCGGGCCGGCCGAGCACGTAGCCGAGCCGGTGCCGCCAGGACGAGGCGGCCCGCGCATCTGCCCAGATGGCCTGATACTCGTGGGTCGCCACCCGCAGCGGGTTGTACGTGCCGATGTTCTTCGTCAGGCCGTACCGGACGGCGGCGCGCTCCGGCTCGAAGGTGCCGAACAGCCGGTCCCAGACGATCAGGATGCCGCCGTAGTTGCGGTCCAGGTACTCGGCGTTGGCGCCGTGGTGGACCCGGTGGTGCGACGGCGTGTTGAAGACCCACTCGACGGGACGGGGCAGCACGGTGACCCGCTCGGTGTGCAGGAAGAACTGGTACAGCAGGCTGACCGACTGCTGGAGGAAGATCATCCACGGCGGGATGCCGAGCAGCGCCAGCCCGAGCCAGAACGGGATCGACGTGATCGGCGTCCAGCTCTGCCGCAGCGCGGTCGAGAGGTTGAAGAAGACGCTGGAGTGGTGCACCACGTGCCCGGCCCAGAGCAGCCGCACCTCGTGGTGGGACCGGTGGAACCAGTAGTAGGCCAGGTCTTCGGCGAAGAACAGCAGGACCCAGGTCCAGACGCTGGTGGGGGAGAGTTGGATCGGCGCGACCGTGTACGCGGCGGCGTAGAGGCCGATCGTCAGCAGCTTCCACGGCACACCGATGACCTGGCTGCCGGCGCCCATGGCCAGGCTGGTGGCGGTGTCGCGCAGTTCGTACCCGCGTTCGTCGTCGTCGGGCGCGAAGCGGTAGGAGAGCGCCTCGACGGCGATGAGGAGCAGGAACGCCGGTACGGCGTAGAGCACGGCGGGGATCATGCGCGGGCTTCCCTTCTCGGCGGTGCGGCGGGGGTGGTGAGGGGGGCGGTGAGCAGGGCCCGTGCCTCGCGGGCTGCGTCGGAGGCCCGGCCGGTGACGATCGCGTCGGCGAGCCGGCGGTGGCCTGCGACGTCGAGCAGTTCCGCGGCGCGCCGCTCCGGTGGCACCTCGCCGACGGCGAGCGCGCCGGCCACCAGGCTGTTGAAGGCCAGCAGGTAGGCGGTGTTGCCGGAGCCGGCGACGATGTGCCGCCAGAGCACGATGGTCGCCTCGCCCATCCCGGTCAGGTCCGGCGCGAGCCCCGCGTACTCCTCGACGGCCCGCGGGATCGCGGCCCGGGCCGCCGGGTCGCCGCGCTCGGCGCAGAGCCGGGCCGCGTCGACCCCGACGCAGGCCCGCATCTCCAGCATGTCGCGGACGAGGGTGTCGACCGGGAGGGTGTCGTGGAAGCGGGTGAGGGAGAGCGCGAGGTCGAGCCCGGCGTGCACCCGCCAGTCCAGCACCCGGGTCGCGCCGCCCTGGCTGACGCGGACCAGCCCGAGCTGCTGCAACCGGCGCAGCGCCTCGCGGACGGCGTGCCGGTTGACCCCGAAGGTGGCGGCCAGCTCCCGCTCGCCGGGCAGGGCGTCGTCGGGGCGGTAGGAGCCGCTGACGATCGCGTCGCGGATCTGGCCGAAGACGTGGTCGGAGACGGAGGAGCGGGGGACGGGGGCGAAGTCCATGCCGAGGAGTGTGGCGCAGCGCACATCAACCCGTCAACTGGTTGGGCCAGTGTGCCTGCGACCCGTGGCAGCGCCCGGGTCCGGGCCGGGTCAGTCGTCGATCGTGACGCTCGTGATCCAGGACGGCGGCAGCGGCGCGCCCGCCCCGATCAGCCCCGCGACGACCCGGGTCGCCTCGAGCGGCGCCGCCGGCCACGGCGTCAATCCGTCGGTCAGCACCACCACGATGTGCGGTCGGTCGCGCAGCGCGGCCTCGATCCCGACCCGCATGTCGGTGCCGCCACCCCCGGCCAGCCGCACCTCGCCGACGGTGTGCACCCGCCGTACGACGTGCACGGCCGCGTCGCAGGAGAGCACGGTGACCCGGTTGCCGCCGACGCCGACCGCCCGGAGCACCCCGGCGACCTCGGCGAGCGCCGCGGCGAGCTGCGACTCGCCCATCGACCCCGACGTGTCCACCACGACCACCACCCGGGGCACCGGTCGGCGCAGGCTGGGCAGCACCACTCCGCGGGTCGCCGCGGCCCGTCGGGAGGGCCGGTGGTAGGTGTAGTCGACCGCGCCGCCGGCCCAGGCGGCCGCCTCGCGTACCGCGCCGGTGAGCGCCCGCCGCCAGTCCACCCGGGGTTCGAGCAGCTGGGCGGCCCAGCGTTCCCACCCGGCCGGGACGGTGCCCCGGGAGCGGACGTGCGCGCGGACCGCGTGGGCCGTCTCCCGGCGGATCGCCCCCGCCTCCACCGCGCTGACGCCGCCCGCGGCCGCCCCTTCGCGTTCCCACGGCCGTTCGACGCCGTGCGCCCCGGATCCGCAGTCATGCGCCCCGGCCTCGCACATCCGCGGCGGCAGCATCGGCAGGTACGCCTCGAACAGCAGGCCCGGCGGCAGCCCGAAGGTCTTCGGTTCGATCCGGTCCGGCGGCAGCGGCAGCCGGTCGGCCACCAGGTCGTCGTTGATCTCGCAGTCCTGCGCGACGTTGACCCGGTGGTGGTCGCGTCGCTGCCCGACGGGGAGCCGGTCGGCCCGGCCGTGGTGGTCGCGGAGCAGGTGGGCCACTTCGTGGATCCACACCGCCGCGAGCTGGGCCACCGGCAGCCGGTCGACGAACCCCGGCGAGACGTAGCAGCGCCAGTGCCGGTCGACGCCCATGGTCGGCACGTCCGGCGACTCCACCACCGTGACGCTGTACAGCGCGGTGGCCAGGTAGGGGCGGTCCTGCGCCGCCCGGAACCGGGCGGCGAGCAGCTTCGTGCGGTCCAGCCGGCCGCCGCCGGCACTCATCCGGCCAGGCGTCCCGACAACCGCAGCACGTCCGCGAAGGCGTGGATGGCCGGCGGCACCGGCCACGAGGTGTCGCGCAGCGCCGCCAGGTCCATCGCGGCGCGCGCCGCGACGTCCGGCACGCCCGCCTCGACCGCCTTGCCCAGCACCACCCAGCCGGCCTCCCAGCGGGACCGGTCGACCTTCGCCTGCACCGCGGAGATCACGGCGGTGAGGAACGCCAACTGCCGGTCGCCCCGCTCCGGCAGCCGGAACGCCGCCGGGTCGGCGAGCACCCGCTCCGGGTCGGGCAGGTCCAGGTTCTCCAGGTAGGTGACGAACTCCAACCCCGCGCCGTCGCCCACGGCGCCGATCACCGCCAGCGCCAGCGCCTCCGCCCCGGTCCCCGCCGCGTGGTGGACGGTGAGCAGCCGCAGCACCATCTCCCAGGTGCGCGGCGACGGCCACGCGCCGCCGCGGGCCTCGGCGTCGGCGGGCAGGTGGTGGGTCAGCCCCGGCCGGGCGGTGAGGAAACCCGCGATCGCGCCGCGCGCCTTGGCCAGCGCCGTGGCGGTGCGCCCGGGCCGGACCTCCGGCACGGTCACCGCCGGCCACGTGCCGGCCAGGCCCCGCGCGACCGTGCGCGTGTCGTGCGTCCAGTGCAGGTGCACGAACCGGTTCGCCAGCGGCGGGGCGAGGTGCCAGCCGTCCGCCGCGCTGGTCGGCGGGTTCGCGGCCGCCACGATCCGCACCGACGCCGGCAGCGCGAGGCTGCCGACCCGACGCTCCAGCACCACCCGCAGCAGCGCCGCCTGCACCGCCGGCGGCGCGGAGGAGAGCTCGTCGAAGAAGAGCAACCCCGATCCGGTACGCGCCAGCCGTACCGCCCAGTCCGGCGGAGCCATCGGCACCCCGTCCGTGGCCGGGGAGTCCCCGACGATCGGCAACCCGGCGAAGTCCGACGGCTCGTGCACGCTGGCGATGACCGTCTCCAGCGGCAGGCCCAACCCGTCGGCGAGCTGCTGGAGGGTGGCGGACTTGCCGATGCCCGGCTCGCCCCACAGCAGCACCGGCAGGTTCGCCGACACCGCCAGGGCCAGCGCCTCGACCTTCGGGTCGGCGGCCGGCTCCGTCCGCCACGCGCGCGTGGCGGCGACGAGGTCGTCGGCGGCGGCCAGCGCCGGCACGGCCGCCGTCATCCGCCGACCCATTCCGCCAGCACGTCCCGGATCCGGAACACCGGCCGCACGTCCTCGCCGTCGTCGTCGTACATGCTCGCCTTCCCCTCCGCCAGCTCGCGGGGGCTGTAGTCGTCCTCGTCGGGAGCGTCCGGGTCGGCACCGGCGGCCAGCAGCGCGCGGACCAGCTCCGGGCTGCCGCCGTCGCCGACGGCCACGTGCAGCGCGGTACGCCCCCGACGGTCCCCGGCCCCGATCGGCACGCCAGCGTCGAGCAGCCGCCGGACCAGCGAGACGTCCTCCACCGCGCGCAGATGGTGCAGCAGAGTGCCGCCCCGGCCGTCGCCCATCCTCGGGTCGAGCCCCGCGTCCAGCAGCGCGGCCAACGTCGCCGCGCCGCCGTGCTGGATCCGCAGCAGCACGTCGCGCCGCAGCTCGCGCAGGGGCCGGGGCAGCCGGCCGGTCCCGCCGCGCCACGCCTGTGCGGCGGCGAAGCAGCCCGCCGACTGCCCGCCGAGGGCGCGCAGCAGCTCCTCCCCGGCGACCTCCTCGGCGGTGTGCGACACCGGCTCGAGCCGGCCGTCGCCGTGGACGAGGATGTGCCACCCACCCCCGCACCGCACCGGCACCTCCACCCGCAGACCAGCCACTCTCGGCCGCGCCGTTCCGGCCTGCGCCGTGATGTCCACGCCCGCGTCGAGCCGGTCCACCGTTGTCTCCGGCTGTTCGGCGTGCGCCGTCTCGCCCTGGGCGGTCTCCGAGGTGGCCGTCCCCGGCCGTGCCATCTCGCCCTGCGCCGCGCGCAGCCGCACCGCCGGCACCGGTGGGCGGTCGCCCGGTGACGGGACGGCGTCCGGCGTGGCCGGTGCCGACGGGAACAGGGCCCGGCGCACGAGGGGGTGCAGCTCGGCGGGGCCGAGCAGGCCGTGCCGCAGCAGGTCCAGGTCGGCGGGTCGCTCGTGGACCACGCCGGCGAAGCGGAGGCGGGCGAAGTGCTCCCGCTCGTACCCGACGAACGCGGCCGCAACGGTGCCGTCGCCCCGCCGCCGCACCTCGACCACCGGCCGCGCGCCGGACCAGATCATCACCCGGTCGACGCCGTAGCGGCTTTCGAGGCGGGCCAACTCGGCGTCCAGCCCGAGCGGCACCAGGCAGCCGCGGGCGGCGCTCGCGACCTGGCGGTTGAGGTAGTAGGTCTCCGGGACCTCCGGGTCGAGGTCGACCCCGGCCACCGCCCACGCCTCGACCATCTCGCCGCCGGCGACCAGCCGGTCGAAGACCTCGGCCCGGCTCGCCGGGTCGCCCGGGTCGACCACCGTCGCGTACGACCCGAACGGCCGGACCGCGCCGTCGGCCGCGAAGCCGGGCAGCCGGACCGGCGAGCCGCCGTACGCGCCGGCGAGACCGTCGACGTGCGCGGCGCTCCAGTACACCGGCGGCAGGTCCTGCCGGGGGTAGCCCTCGGCCAGGGTGGGGCGGACGGTCAGCCGCAGCCGCTGCGACCCGTCGACCGTCTTCGGCATGTCCACCATCAGCGCGACGTCGCGGTCGTCGAACCGCCCGTCCACGGCGGACAGTACGAACCGTTGGTGGGTGGCGACGCTGGTGCGGCCGCCGAGCACGCGCGGCAGGTGCCAGCGCAGCAGGTCCGGGGCGAGCAGGCCGAGGTCCGCCTCGATCCGGTCGGCACGGGCCCGGCCGTGCTCCCGGGCCACCTCGGCCAGGTCGAACGCCACGTCCATGCGCCCGGCCGTGCAGGCGGCCCGCCAGTCACCTGCGTCCCGGGCCGCGGCGCACGCCTCGACCATCGCGGCCGGCACGGCGTACCGCCGGACGCGCTGCCAGGTGCGGATCTCGTCGACGACGGGCGGGTTCACCGGTAGACGCTCGCGATCGCCCGGATGTCCTCGTGCGGCGCGGTGACCGGCCGCTCGGCGAGCAGCGCCGAGGCCCGGCGACGCTGCCGGCGCGGCACGCCCCCGTTGATGCCCAGGTACTCCAGCGTCGGATGGCCCTCGACGGCCTCGACGAGCCGCTTCGCGCCCCGCCCACCGACCTCCGTACGCCGCAGGTCCAGCCGGCGCAGCCGGGCGGCGGGCAGCGCGTCGGCGAGCGCCGCCGCGCCCTCGTCGCCGACCACGTTGCCGCGCGCCCCGAGGGCCCGCTCCGAAGGCGGCCGGGCCAGGTCCAGCGCCCGCCAGGCGCCGAGGTGCCGGGCCAACGCGGTCACCCCGGCCGGGGTGATCCCGTTGCCGCCCAGACCGAGCGTCACCTCCACCCCGTCGGCCAGTTCGGCGAGGGCGGCGGCGCCGGCGTCCCCGAGGTGGTTCGCCGCCAGGTAGAGCTCCCGGACCCCGGCGGTGCGGACCAGCGCGCCGAGCACCGGCACCGCGTCCGGGCCGAAGCCGTTGCCGCCCAGGAAGAGCCGCTGCACCGGCCGCTCCCGGTCGGCCAGCGCCTCGGCCAGGGCGGCCAGCCCGCGTACGCTCATCCCGACGTTGACCAGGTCCAGCGTGCGGATGGTGGAGTTCACCGCGAGCGCGGCGGCGAGCCGCCGGACGCCCTCGTCGCCGACCGGGTTGCGCTTGAGCCACAGCGCCCGCACCGTGTGGTCGCCGGCCAGCCGGGCGGCGAGCGCGTCGACCCCGGCCGGGTCGATCCGGTTGCAGCCCAGGTAGAGCGTCTCGAGGTGGTGCCCCGGGCGCAGCGCCTCGGCGACCGCCCGGGCGCCCTCCGCGCCGAGGCCGTTGGTGCCCAGCAGCAGGTGCCGCACCAGCGGCGAGTCGACCGCGGCGGCCACGATCCGGGCGGTCTGCGCCGGGCCGACGCCCTGCTTGCACAGGTCGAGCCGGCCGTCGGGCTGCACCGTGCCGCGGGGGAACTCCTCGGGCGCGACCACCGCGTCCGGCACGGCGAGCCGGAGCAGCAGCGGGTCGAAGTCGGCCGGGTCGGCGAGCCCGGCGTCGGGGTCGGCGATGGCCGGGCAGCGCACCGGCGTGGGATCGGTCACCAGGGCACGCTCCGGTAGTCCTTGAGGAACTGGCCACTCACCGGCGCGCCGTGGACGCCCCGGACGATCGGGTCGTAGACCCGGGCGGCGCCGTCGACCACGTCGAGCGGCGGCCGGAACCCGAGGTCACGCTGGGCGGTCTTGCCGGGGTGCGGCCGCTCGTCGGTGACCCAGCCGGTGTCCACACTGTTCATGTGGATGCCGCTGGTCAGGTAGTCGGGGGCGACCGTGCGGACCAGCATGTTCAGCGACGCCTTGGCCATGTTGGTGTGCGGGTGCCGGGTGGTCTTGCCGGAGCGGCTGTAGCTGCCCTCCATCGCCGAGACCTGCACGACGTGCCGCTGCGGGTGGGCGCTCGCCTGCATCAGCGGGCGCAGCCGGGAGGTGAGCAGGAAGGGCGCGAAGGCGTTGACCACGTGCACCTGCAACCACTCGTGCGGGCTCACGTCGGCGTCGCTGAGCACCCACGAGTTGACCTCGCGCAGGTCGAGCGGCTGGCCCGTCTCGTCGACCTGCCCGGCCGGGAAGAACGCGTCCAGCCCGGCGGGCAGCCGCCGCGTCGTGGTGGCGGCGGGCGCGGCGCCGATCGCGATCCGCGCCGCCGGCCCCTCCAGCGCCGTCGACTCGGCCGCCCGGACCTCCCGGTGGTACGCCTCCGGCCGGTACAGCGTCTGCGCCGCGTTGTTGACCAGGATGTCCAGCCCGGCGAAGCGCCGGCCGACCAGCGTGACGAAGTCGAGCGTGCCGGCCAGGTCGAGCAGGTCCAGTCCGTGCACGTAGAGCCTGTCGGTCCAGTCGTCCGCGTCCGGCACGGCGGCGAAGCGGCGGGCGGCGTCCCGGGGGAACCGGGTCGTCACGATCACGTCGGCGCCGTCGCGGAGCAGCTTGAGCGCGGTGTGGAAGCCGATCTTCACCCGGCCGCCGGTCACCACGGCGGTGCGGCCGGTCAGGTCGCAGCGGGCGTGCCGCCGCTCGCGGTTCTCCGCCGCGCACGGCGGGCACATCTGGTGGTAGTCGACGTCCACCCGGCGGTAGGGCAGCTTGCACACGTAGCAGTGCCGCTCCCGGCGCAGCGACCCGCGCTCGACCACGTCGTGGTCGGCGCCGTCCCCGGCCAGGGCGGCGGGTCGGCCGGAGACGGGCGGGGCGACGTCGGGGATCTCGGTGTGGAACCGGGTGGCGCCGGCCAGCAGCGCCCGGTCCGCCGCCCGGGTCGCGGCGTCCCGGCGGGCCTTGGCGCGCTTCTTCACTCCCCGGTGGGCGGCCGTGACCGCCCGTTCCAACTCCTGCCGGATCGCCTCGTCGAGGTCGGCGTCGTCGAGCCGGGCCAGGACGGCCAGGCAGGCCGCCAACTCGGCGCGGTCGACGGACACGGTGCTCCTTCGCGAAGGGGTGGCGGCGAGACCGGCCGGATTCGAACCGGCGTCCTCCAGCTTGCTGTCAAGGCGCGTCGACCTCTGCGCTACGGCCTCGCCGCGCGGGAGCATACCGAAGGCCACCGACAGCGCGTCGACTACCGTCGCGTCAGCTTCCGCGCGTCGACCACCGTCGCATCAGCTTCGGCGCGTCAGCTTCCGCGCGGCGGCGAGCAGCCCGGCGGGGGTGCGGCCCTGCGCGTCGACGGCGTCCGGGTCGGCGCCGGCCGCGAGCAGGGCCGCCATCACCTCGGTGTCCAGTGCGACCGCGGCGGCGTGCAGCGGGGCGCGGCCGTCCCGGTCGCGTTCGTCGACGTCGAGGCCGGCGGCGGCGAGCGCCGGCAGCATCCTCGTGTGGTCCAGGTGGGACAGCCAGTGCATCAGCGTGCCGCCCGTACCGTCGCGCAGCCCGGGGTCGAGGCCGTCGGCGAGCAGGGCGAGCACGCCGTCGGTGTCGCCGTGCAACGCGCGGGCGAAGACGTCCTGCCGGAGCCTGCGGATCTCCTTCGGCACCGGTCTCGCCCCGGTGCGCCAGGCCCGCACCGCCGCCGCGCAGCCCAAAAGCGGCCCGCCCAGCCCGGCGAGCAGGAACTCCCGGCGCAGTTCCTCGTCGCTGTGGTGTGGGGTGACGAGGCGCCCGTCGGCGGGGCGGACGACGTGCCAGTCGGGCCCGCACCGGATCCGGATCGGCGCGGGTGGCGCCGGTGCCGCGGCCCGCCACGCCTGCGCCCGACCCGGGAACAACGCCTCGTGCACCAGCGGGTGCAGCTCGTCTGGCGTCAGGTCGCCCCGGTGCAGCAGCGCCACGTCCGTCGGCCCCGGTATCCCGAAGGCGCACGGCCCGACGGCGGGATCGCGCCAGCTCGCTCTGCGGACGGTCGGTCGGCCGTCGGCGGCGACCTCGACGGCGAGCCGGCGGTCCGCGCTGACCTGTGTCGTCGCCCCGTAGCGGTGGGCGAGGCGGCGGGCCTCGTGGGCGAGCACGGGCAGCGCCGGCGCGTGGGCGGCGAGCGGGGCCGCGAACCAGGCGGCGTGCTGCCGGGCCTCGTCGGGGTCGACGGTGAACCCGGCCGCCTCGTACGCCGCCACCGGTCGTCCCGTCGACAGCAACGCGGCGAGGGCTTCCACCTCCGCGGCCCGGTCGCCGGTAAGCGCCGGCCCACCCGTGCCGCCCGACCGGTACGGCTGGCCGTCGGGCGAGTGCCAGGCGAGCCGGGCGGCCGAGGCGCCGTACGCCCAGCGGCGCGCGTCGACCGCCGCCGCGTCCCAGCACCAGCCCGGCAGGTCGTGCCACCGGGGCGGCAGGCGCCGGCTGTCGGTGACCCGCAGCCCGATCCGCTGCGGGGCGCAGTCGGCGAGTGGCAGCGTCGCCACCAGCAGCGGAACGCCGGAGTCGGACGCCTCGGCTCCCGTCGGGACCGGGTCGGGCAGCCGGGTGAGCACGACGACGGCCCGCGGCAGGAGGGCCAGCGAGTCGGTGCGGGGCAGGAAGCGGCGCAGCAGGTCCGGGGCGAGGTCGCGCAGCTCGCCCTCGATCCGGGCGGCTTCGCCGCCGCCGTACCGGGCGGCCACGTCCGGCAGGTCGATGTGCGCGTCGACCAGCGCCGCCCGGCACGCGCCCCGCCAGTCCCCGGCGTGGCGGCGGGCGGTGGCGGCGGCGACCATGCCCGGCGGCGAGGCGTACCGCAGGAGCCGCAGCTGCCGCTCCCGCTCGCGTCGGCGCTCCATGTCGGCGTCCCCGTTCCCGTCGGGAGCGGGCCGGCCGGGATCGAACCGGCGTCCTCCCGATTAGCAGTCGGGCGCGACGACCTCTGCGCTACGACCCGCTCGCCGGGGAGTGTAGGGGGTGCGGACCGGCCGGATTCGAACCGGCGTCCTCCCGGTTTTGGAGTCCGGGCGCGACGACCGCTGCGCTACGGCCCGCACGGATCGGGCGGGACGACGCCCGGGCGGCGGACGGGCCGGAATCGAACCGGCGTCCTCCTCCCTGCCAAGGAGGCGCGACGACCTCTGCGCTACCGCCCGCCGCGAGCGAGTGTAGGGCACCGTTGGGGCGACCTCGCTGGGCAACGAGTCCTGGTCGGTGGCGCCGCCCAGCCGCTCCGCGCCCACGAGGCCACGCTCGCCCGCGACCTGACCGGCGGTGCCGGGACTTCCCCGACCGGCCGGGCTCGACGCCGGCCAGGTGCTCCAGCACGTCGTGCCGCGTCAGCCCGGGGCGACCACCCGGTCCGCCGGCGGCTGCGTGACGGTGCCGCCCGGGGACCGCCCCTCCTCGCCGGCCGGTGCCCGCCCCGCGTCGACGGCCAGGGTCCCCGCCGCGCCGCCGGTCCCGCCCGCCCCGGCCTCGACGCCGCCTGCCGCGTAGCCGGTCCCGCCCGACCCGGCCTCGACGCCGCCTGCCGGGTAGCCGGCCCCGCCGCCCACGGCCTCGACGGCGGAAGCCGCCGGCCGGTCGCCGCGCGCACGGGCGCCCACCTGCGGGTACTCGGCGGTCTCCGCGCCACCCGTGGCGGCCGCCATGACCGCCGCCGCGGCCAGGTCCGCCACCCGCTTCGCCTCCCGCTTCACCCGGGCACGGACCTCCTTGGCGTGCTGCTCGGCGGAATCCGCGGCCCGGCGCACCTCGTCGAGCCGGTGCTGCTCCTCGGTCAACTCCTGCCGGGTCTCGGCGAGGCGCTGTTGCAGGTCGGTGAACTCCCGCTCGGCGCTGGCGCTGTCCTGCCGCGCCTGGGCGAGCTGTTGCTGCGCCGTCTCCAGCTCGGACTGCAACCGGGCCAGCGCCTCCCGCCGGTCCCGGAGGCCCTGCTGCGCCGCGGCGAGCTGCTGCTGGTGGGCCGCGGCCTGCTCGTCGGCGCGCTGACGGAACGTGGCCGCGTACTGCTGCGCCTCGGCGATCAGCGTCGCGATCTCCTGCTCGGCCGCCGTGCGCTGGCCGGCCAGCTCCCGCTCCGCCGCCGCGCGCTGCTCGGTGACCTCCTGCTCGGCGGCGGCCCGCCGTTCGTTGATCTCCCGTTCCACGCCGGCCTGCCACTGGCCCAGCTCCTGCTGGGTCTTCGCGCGCGCCGCCTGCACCTCCTGCTGGATCTGGGTACGGGCCGCGGTCAGGAACGCCTCGGACTCGGCGCGGGCCTGTTCGAGCTGCTGCGCGCTCTGCTCGTCGATCCGCTTGGCCTCCTGGAGCGCGTGGTCGTGGGCCGCCTCGCCGGCCGCCCGCAGGCGCTCCGCCGCCTCGCGGATCCGGGCCAGCTCGGCCTGGGCGTTGGCGCGGCGTTCCTCGTGTTCCTGCTCGTCCTGGGCGCGCCGGGCCTCCGCCTCCTCCGCCAACTCCCGCAGCGTCGTGGCGGCGTGCTCCCGCGCCTCGGTTAGCGCCCGCTCCGCCTCGGCCCGCAGCTCGGCAGCCTCCTGACCGGCGGCGTCGGTGATCACCCCGGCCTGCTTCTCCGCCAGGGCCAGGATCTGGTCGACCATCGGCCCCAGGTCGCGGAAGGACGCCCGGTCCGGCTGCGCCGGCCGCTCGCGCAGCTCGGCGACTTCCGCGCGCAACCGGTGCAGCTCGGTGGTCAGCTCCCGCAGCTGGCCCGAGGCCCGCTCCCGTTCGGCGGCCAGCGCCGACCGCTCGCCGTCGACCTGTTCGACGTACCGGTCGACCTGCCGTTTGTCGTAGCCGCGCAGTGCGAGGTCAAAGCTCGGCCGCGAGGTCGCGTCCTCGCGTGCCGCGAACGGCTCCTCGCCGTGGGACATGCACCCTCCTCCGTACGATCGCGAGCGCCACACCGGCGGGGAGTCCGCGCCACGGGCCGTGATGTGGCGCCACGCTACCGCCGCCGCGCGGGCCTGCGGAACGGGGTGACCCCGCCCGGCGGCCCCGGGGGGACGCATCGTGCCGGCCGCGGAGCCGTCGTAGGTGTCGACTACTTCCGACGGTGGTGTCCCACGCGGCGTACAGGCAGGTGACGCCAACGTGTCTGAGGTGGACTCGCGTCACGCGGGCCGGCTCACGGCGCCCGCGCGTAGATAGGCGTCGGGGCGCTGCCGGTCCGCGACCGTCGCGACGCCGGCGACGACGCCGCGCCGCCCGGCACGAACCGTCGGTCGGCTCGCGAGCGCCGCCGAGACGAGAGGGCTGGAAGCCGACCTGGCATGCCCGGCCCGTCGCCGCAGGGGCGGCGGCTTCACGGTGCTCGGGGGTGGACAGCACCGGCAGCGGTCGGCTCACGGTGCTCGGGGGTGGACAGCACCGGCGGCTTCTCCGGCGGCAGGTCGGCGCCGGCGGCGGCGAGGCAGCCCAGGGCGATCGGCAGGCGGGTGCGTGCGGGGGACGCAGACCACCACCACGTCCAGCCGCGCCGCCCGCAGCATCTCCCGACGGTCGGCGTGGACTGGCGTCGGCCTGCCGACCGCCTCGATCGCAAGCGGAAGGCCGCGGTCCCGGCTGTGACGCGCGACGCCGGTCGCCGATTTGACGATCTTCCCGCGGGACGCGTAACTTTCTCTCTGCCAGCGCGGAACGGACGAAACGGGGCGAAAGTCCTGGAGGCCGGAGCGTGGCGATGAGCTTCCGGTTCGAGGGGTTGTTTTTCTCGGGTCCGGGCCGGGTGGTGCCCCGGGTTCGCCGTGAGGCGGATTTGGTGGGGTGGAGCTGACCGGGTATGGTTCGACGCCGGCAGGGAACCG
>NZ_JBEOVW010000060.1:0-14902 GCF_040295705.1 Micromonospora sp. NPDC002717
AACTCCTCCGTGTAGTTCTTGCGGGCCATGCTTGGATTCTCGCTTCCCCCAGCAGGTACTGGATTCCGCATGTCCAAGATCCGGGGTCAGGGCCCGCCGTCGCTGCGGACGGCTCTGGCGGCGGACTGCCATTGGTGGCTTCGGGTCGGGCACGTCGTGAACGCGTCAGACCGGCGGTTACCGGGATCTAGACAGCAACTGCTCAGAGCTGCGCGCGGTCGGCGGCAGATCCGCGCACCCGATCGCTCGTCCAGTCGGGCGCGGCGATAATCACCGGGTGCCGGAACGTCTTGTCATCCAGAAGTTGATCACGGCTGCGGCACGCTCTACCTTGCCTCCCCTCGGTTTGACACAGAAAGCCGGGGGCGGACCTGGCACGACGACCGCGGATGGTCCTTGATCGTCGTCGAGTTCCAGCCCGGACGGAGCCCCGGCACGTATCTGAACGTAGGTGCTATGTGGCTCTGGACCGAGCGCGCCTTCTTGGCCTCCGACGAAGGTTGCCGTTTGTACTGGCGCGATGACGCGACTTTCGTCTCGGAGCCGCCGCTCGGCGAGGGGGGTTGGCGACAGCATGTCGACTTCCTGACTGCAGACCAGTTCACGCGTGACGTGGCATTGGCGGTCAAGGTCGCGGCGGCTCGGGTGACTGAGCTGCGCACGCAGCTTCCTGACGTCGCCGCGGTGGCCGCGCGCCTGGCCGGACGGCTGACCCGGTTGGGCGAATCGCCCTTATGGCACGCATTTCACAGTGGCGCGGCAGCCGCCCTCAGCGGAGATTTGTCGGCGGCGGCGCGAAGCCTCACCGAGGTTGTGTCGGCTGACCTGCAGGTGGAGTGGGAGCATGATTTGGCTGCGGAGGCGTCCGAACTGCTTGGTCTCATGAGTGATCCTGTCGCGTTGCGCCGTCGCCTTGTCGAAACGATCGGACGCAGCCGGAGCATGCTCAAGCTCCCAGCGGCCGACCTCGACTCCGGCTGCTCTGGCCTCGGGTGACGGGAAGAACTACCGAGATGGCGGCCACTCTCAGCGGCACACGCTCATCGTCATGAGAGCGCGCGGGCGCGGTTCCGTCATTCGTACGGTCGGGGCGGTCGTCGACTCAGCTGCGCAACCGTTAACGACGTTTTCGGGTGCCGCCTTTGGCTTCGCATGCCGCGTCGGCGGTTCAGACCAGGGCGGTGTGGGCTTCGGTGAGGAAGCGGTCGCGGTCGTCGCCGTGGGCGATTGCCGCGTTGTAGACGGCGTCGATCGCGGCGACCAGCGGATCGTCATTCGCCAGGGCGATCAGGGCGGGGAACGCGGCGGCCTGCTGGAGCGCCTCGGTGACGTGACGTGTGCCGGACGTCCTCGCGGCCAGGTGGAGCGTGATGGTGGTGTGCGGCACCTCGGGATCGGACAACAGCCGGTTGAACGCGGCGGTGCCGCCCTGCTCGGTGAAGGGTCGGGACAGTGGGCGGTCGGCCTCGGCGGCGGCGAGCGCGTCGGCGATCCACCCGATCCGTTCCAGCCCGGCCACCCGCATCGCGCGGCGGGCCGCCCAGCAGGCTGCCTCACGCTGACGGGCGGCGGACAGCGCGTCGATGCGGTCGAGCAACGGGCGGTCGATCCGGGCCAGGGACCGCGCCTGGCTGACGAGCCCGCGGACACGGTCCGACGGCGGCGCACCTCCCCACTGCTCGGCGGCGCGCTCGGCCTCCAGGCGGCGGCTCTTCTCGACCAGCGCGGTCGCCTCGGCGGCCTGAACCCGCAAGGTCTCCATCCACGGATACGACCCGGCGGTCTCGAGCAGATGGTCCCAGATCAGGCCAAGGGCGAAGGCCTGCCGACCCAGCACTCCCTCGTGCCGCAGCGTGAAGCCGTCGGGGCCGGACGTCAGCCGTACGGAACTCTGCTCGTCGTCGGGCAGCGTGTCCAGCGGATGGGGGAAGATCGGCTCGCCGGCGGCGGCCCACGACCAGGTGAGAGTCTCGCCGTCGACCCGCTCCAGCCGGACCTCCAGGTCACCGGCGGGCAGCACTCCCCCGAAGACCGCGACCGGCACGGGCCGGTGACGGACCACCGTCACCCGGGGCAGGCCGGCGTCATCCTCGTACGGATCAGCTGGCAGTGGCCGAAGGATGGCCGGACGGCCGGACGGGCGCGGCACCAGGGACAGCATCGCCCGCTCGGCGGCCTTCGCCGGCTTCTGCTCCCAGGCCCGGCCTCCCGGGTCGGCCAGCACGGTGCGCCATGGCGTCTCCTCGGACACCGCCCAGATGTGCAACTCGTGCCGCTCGGGCGGGTCGTCGTCGGTGCGTACCGTCTCGTGTAAACGGTCGCGCGCATGCACCCGCACCCGGATCAGCCCGCGCGGGACGGCGACGTCGGTGAGGGCCGCCGAGGTGCCGCCCATCAGGCCGACGACCGACAGCCTGCCGCTGGGACTCCAGAGGGTCGCCTCGCTGATCGCGTCCCAGCCGGCGTCGACCTCCGCCGGAGGCCCGGGCAACACACGGACGCGTGCCTCGATCCAGCCGGTGTGTATGCCGCAGAAGCCGGTGAGTTGATTCGGCCCGCCGACGTGCAGCAGGTCGTCACCGAGGACGTAGATCCCCACGCCGGACGCACCCGGCACGGTGAACACCTCGTATTGGCAGTGGCTGACAAACAGCCGCGCCCAGCCGGTCACGGATGCCGGAGTTCGATGATCTGCGCCATGCACATCGTCCACTCCCAGATCCTACGGACGTCGTCATCGGACCCGTGACCCCCGGGGATCGACGGGACGTCCTCCCCGGAGCTGTCCGACCAGGCCGGGCGGCCGACCCGGTGCGCACAAGCGTCTGTCACCGCATGATTCGTGACGCAACCGTGGAGGACTGGCCTGAGGCGGGAAGCGGGCCCGGTGCCGCGCTTTGTCAACGGCAGACGAGTGCACCGCAGCAATACGTGCAGTGCGGCTGGAAGGCTGGAGCTCGTCATACTGGTGTCGTGGAAGGGCGGTTCGACCAGGCATCGGCGGAAGCGGCCGAAGCGCGCGGCGACTGGGCTATGGCAATCGCCATGGTCGCTGGATTTTCCGAGTGCTATAGCCATGACCACTACCGGCACAACGCGCATCTGTGGCATATGGAGCTACTCGTGAAGGCCGGGCTCTTACATGAGTTGGCAGAGCGCGCCAAGACCGACGTTCACGCACGGCGCCGGTTGGACAGGTTGCTGTATGAGGAAGGCTGCGACAGCGAGCTACGGCAGCGTGCCCGGCGCGGCGACAAGACCGCCTTGTACTTTTTGGTGCGTCTGCTTCGCGCGAGAGGAGAGCAAACGGCCGCTCAGCAGGCGGTCGTCGACATCGACCCAGCCGACACCTACGCCATCGAACTGGCACATCAGCCACTGGCGGACGGGTAGGGCCGGGAACGAGCTCATCGCGGCAAGCAGTCGTGGCGCGTGCTCGACGAGGCGCGAAACCGCATGACGCACTGATCTCGGCAATAGCGGATGCCCAGCATCTGACGTCGGCATCGCCGGCAACGCAGATCGTGGCCGTATCCGGCGCCGCCGGTGTTCTATGGGATCAACTCAGCCACGGAAAGCGCCTCGTCCAGCCGACCAGCGGCCAGGTCGTCGTGACGGATCACGAAACTCCCGTCACTCCGGTAATAGAACTCGCTATCTACGGGAAAGCGGGCGAGCGACACCCACTCAATCGTCAGCCGGTGCGTCTCCTTCTCCACATGCGAATACCATTTCGCGACCGGGATGACGATCTCGCCCGTCTTTTCGCGCCACGCGAGGGTCTGCTCCGCAATACTCTTGATTACCTCCTCGTCGGCATACCCGCCGATATAGGCGCTGGCGTACCCGTTGTCAGGCGGCCAGAGATCGTTGGCCAGAGCACAGAGTTCGTCAAGGTGCGGCAGGTCACGCTCGAGGTCACGGGCCAACTGCTGCTGGAAGGGCGACAGGTCGTCCTCGTCCTCGTCGTCCTCGTCCGCCCCGAACCAATCGGGAAACTCCGCGCGCAGCGTGGCGCCGACGTCGTACTGCTTGTCGACGAACGCGTGGTCGGTGGATCCTGCCGCCACCTCGGTATCGGTGCCGGCCGGCACATACACGACTCGCCCGTACCTCCGCTCCCCGGTGGCAGCGGCCTGCTCGTGGTCCAGGAAGAACAGCAGCGAGCCGTCTGCCGGCAGGCCGAAGCCGTCGACTCTTGGCAGCGCCGCACAGTCGACCGAGAAGATGAACGGCAACGGACTGCCCCCGTCGGACGGCCAGTCCATGCCCACCGGCAGCCGGGGCAACCCACCGAACTGCCCGACCGGAACACCGCTGGATCCTCCGCCCAACCGGATCGACAAACGGAGGTGCTGGATAAACCGGCTGACCTCGTCGTCCGGGATGCCCAACGCGAGCGCTGCACGACGAAGCTGCCCCTGATGATCCATAGCGCAACATGGTGCCACGAGGGCGAGCCCGGCGACCGGGTGACCCACGGCCCGCACGCGCTGTCGTCGGCATCGCTGCCGCCGTGATCGGTGCGCACATCTCGGCAAAATGCGGATACGGAGTTGCGGTCAGCCCTCTTTGCGCGGCCCGCCACTTTAGGAAGCGGCGGGGCCGCTGGGGCTGCCCGCCGCGGTCATGGCAGTCCGCCGCTTTGACCGCTGCCCATCCCTCCGAGCTGACGTCAGCCCCGTGCCTGGCTCTCCGCCGGAGCCGGTGGTGCTCACGTGTCGGCTAGGTTGCTCCGCAGCTGGCTGGCGAGCGTGATGGTTGTTTCCTGGGGTTCGGCGTCGAGGTCGGCCAGGGCTTTGGTCAGGGCACGCAGAAGGGTGCGGATGCCGTCGGCGTCGCCGAGGGCGTGGCGGGCGCGCATGGCGCGTGTGTACAGGGCTTCGTTGTAGCGGTCCAGTCCGATGGCTTTGTCGAGTAGGTCGGATGCGCCCTGTGGGTCAGTGTCGACGAGGTCGTCTGCGAGCAGCAGGTGGGCTTCGGTGCCCCAGCGGCGCACGGTCTCCCGATGCGGCTGGAGCCATTCGTAGTCTTGGCCGTCTGCCAGTGGCGCGGTGTAGAGGTCGCAGGCGGTGGTGAGCAGTTCGCGGCGGCGAGGGCCGGTGGCGATGGTGGCTGTGCGCAGCAGGTCGCGGAGGGTCCAGACGTCGACGTCGACGGTGGCTGGGTCGAGCCGGTAGCGTCCGGCGCTTTTGACGACGTAGGCGTTCTTGGCGTCGGGGGTGCTGGCTCGGCCGAGTACGTGTCGTAGGTTGCTCGCGTTGGTGTGCACGCGTTGGTCGGCTTGGCTGATGCGGGCGTCGGGTTCGAGGTATTCGCCGATCTCGCGGGTGGTGACTCCGTCGGGGTGGCAGGCCAGGAACACGGCGAGTTCGAGGGCTTTGGCGCGCAGCGGGCGGCCGGGTTGGGTGATGGTCTCGATTCGCGGCGGTCCGAGTACCCGCAGTCGTGCGTTGCCGGTGGCGTTGGTCTCGAGAGTTGCCGTGGCCGGTGTGGGTCGGTCGGGGAACGCGTTGTCGGTTCGGCTCGCGTGAAGTGGGACGCCCGGGCCTGGTGCAGCGGGTGGCGGGAGCGCGGTGGGTTGCCCTGTCTGCGCCTCTCGCAGGGTCGTGAGGATCTGTATCGCGGTGTGGGTCTCGAGTACGGGTACGCGCGGTGGGGTCGGCTCGGTGGTCGACCCGGATGCGAGCGCGGTCTGGCCGTCCGGGGCGACGTCGATGGTGACGCCGTGCTTCCACTCGTCGAGCAGCACGGCGGACACATTCAGGTGGCCGCCGAGCGTGAGGACGGTCTTGGCCCGCATGGAGGCGTTGGCGGGCGGGGCCGCGGTGATAAGCACGACCGCTGGCAGAGCTTCTTCGTCGGGGGCCTGCTGGCGCAGAGTGTCAAGATCGGTCAACGCGTGCTCGTCGAGGATACGGCTGCGGTGCAGGAGCCGGGCCTCGATCGCGGTGAGCGCGCCGTCAATGCTGTCGGCGACGTGCAGCCGTGGCCATGGCTCGAGGGCCATCGTTTCGGGACCGAGGAGCGTGACAAGGGTGGCGGCATCGATGATGACTTCACCGCGTGCGTCGGGGTGGTGTGGGCCGCCGGCGGCCAGGACGGCGACGAGAGCGGCGCGGGCGGCGGCGTGCGCGCCGTCGCCGACGACGCCGATTCCGCCGGTCGGCAGCGTCGCAAGTTCGGGTATGAGGGCTGGCGGCTGACTGTTGTTGTCGTCCGGTTTCGGTGGCTTGTTGTTGCGGGCAGCCACGGCTCGGCGGATCTGGACCACCGGTGGTGGCAGCTCGACGGGCGGGTCGGCGTCGGCTTCGCCGGTGTAGTGGCGCCGGCGTTGAAGCCAGACCAGCGTGGCGGCGGCGCTGATCGCGGCGGCGAGCGACCAGGGCAGCCAGTTGGAGGCCGACAGCGGCACACCGTGTTCGTCGGCGGCGATGGCGGGGCTGTACGTGTCGGTGACAGCCGGCGAGATCGGCGGCGGTGCGGCCGGGCTGGAAGCCGCCGACGAGGGGGCCAGCGAGGATGCCGACGCGCTCGGGGCTGGCGATGGTGTTGTGCTGGAGATGGTGGCCGGCTTCTGGGCGGTGGCGGGTGGCGGCGCGGTGGGACCTGGTGGCTCTGGGGAGGCGCTGGGCGATGCGGGCGGTGCTGCAGGCCGGGTCGTGGTCGCCGACGGTGGGTCGGTTGGCGTTGCGGGTTTTGCAGCTTTCGGCGGGCGGGCGTCGGAGGGCAGTCGGAGTTCCCAGCCGGGGTAGATGAGGTCGCAGTCGCGCAGGGCACCGCCGACGCCGGGGTAGTGGCGGTGTTTGTTCAGGTGGCAGATCTCCGGCCATCGGTCCGCGTCGCCGAGCCACTCCTTGGCGACCTTGGACAGAGTGTCGTGTCGCTCGACCGTATACCGGTAGCGCTGGTCGGCGACCTGAATGAGTGCGGGCCCGCGGGCGGCGGCCTGCAGAGGAATGTCGACGCGCTGGGTCACGGCGTCCGGCGCCGCCGGCTGGTCCGGGGTTATCGCGTGGTCGAGCGAGCCGGCGGACGTGACGGCAAGCGCGGCGGTGCCAGCCAGGCCGAACACGAGCCGGTGCAGCGGCGCCGGCAGCCTGAGCACGGGAATGCGCCACCGGGTCAGCGCCGTAAGAATCTCGGCGAGAAGGAGTGCCCCGAACACGCCCCACAGCAGCCACATCGCCCAGAGGGCCGCGCCGATGAGGACGTCCGGGGTGAATCGTCCGCTGGAGCGCTCGAACCAGTCCGGGATCTGCGACCAGGCCGGCAGCCGCCGAACGGGGTTTCCGCCAGCAAGCCACAGCAGCGTCGGCACCGCCGCCAGGAAGATCCCTGCGCCGATGACCACGCGAGCGGCACTGGCAAGGGACCGGGGCAGGGACGTACGGCGTGGGGACGACTCGTGTGGAGGGTGGACCGTGGCCCGTGTCCCATATTCGGCCAGTCGGTCTCCTCTATCCGGGGACTTCTGTGGCACCCGTCCTCCCCCTGCGGTTGATCGTCGATCTCTCCGCATACACGAGAATCAGCGTTGCCGGCCATCCCGTTGAGAGATAATCTCACCATCCGCACACAAAGGATCACGCGGAGAGAATTGCGGTTGACGTCGCCTCGCCTTCACGGGCGAGACTGCCCCTCATGCCAAGCGGGGGCGCCAGGGCGTCGATCGACCTCAGTTCCACAACCATCGCCGTCACCGTCAGCCAGCAGGCCGTTCGGGTTCCGATCCTCATCGACGGTCGGCTCGTCATGCCACCGGGCGTCGCCATCGGCCCTGCAGGTCAGCTCTACGTCGGCCTCGACACCACGGCCGCGAGGTCCCTCCCGGCGGGCCACCGATTCGTTGACGATCCAGCCGACCTGCTCGGCAAGCCCACCCCTGCCCCCGATGCGGCACAACCCGACCCCGTCGATCTTCTCGCAGCTGTCCTGCGGCATGTCAGCCACCATGCGGCCAACCAGATCGGCCAGCCGATCGCTGAGCTCACCGTGACCGTTCCACCGAGCTGGGGACCACGCCGCCGCGGACAAGTCGGCGAGGCGGCAAACCGAGCGGGACTACCGTCTCCCGCCCTGGTCACCGCGCCCGCCGCCCTCGCCGCATACGCCACGACGCTCGGCCTCACCCTGCCCCAGGGCTCCTGCCTACTCGTCTGTCAGGCGGACCGCCATCCGGCAACCGTCACCGTCCTACAGATGGTCGGCGACGGCTACCGGGAGTTGGCAACACAGCAGCTCGACGGCACACACGACCTCGACCACCTGATCACCCAACGCGTCGTGCACACGGCGACAACCGACAACGACCCACTCCGAGCGGCGATCAACCAACCCTCGGATACCAACGTGGATGGCCGCCTCGCCCTGCTGGAGTCCGTCCGCACCGCCAGGAATCTGCTCACGGCACAGGATCGCGCACCGATCCTGCTGCCCGCACCCCGACAGCCCGCGGTCATCACCCGCGAGGACGTCACGATCGCCGCGCAGCCCCTCCTCGATCAGGTCCCCGACGCAGTCAACGAACTTCTCGACGCAGCTGACGTCGACAGGGAGCACCTCGCCGCAGTCATCCTGAGGCCAGCCCCCGCCCTGCCCGCGCTGACGGACCGGCTCACGCAAGCCACCAGCGCCACCCCCGCCCTCATCGACCACCCCCACGCCCTCGCCGACGGCGCCCTGAACCTCACCACCCACCAAACCGGAGCCAGGGCCGCCGCAACACGGCTACCCGCGTCCGACTCCGCATCAGCGACCTCACCGGCGCCCTCCTCATCGGCGCATGCTCCCTGACCCTGCTGCTCCAAGCCATCCTCACCGCCGACATCACCACCGTCCTCACCTACGTCGTCGGCGCCCGCACCTCCCTACCGCAACTCGGCGCCGCCGGCGCGCTGGCCATGCTCACCGCCTTCGCCGTAGCGCACCTGGCACCCACCACCTGGCTCGCCGCAACACCCACCGCGTCAACACCCGAACCCACCACGGGCAGCCTTATCCGGCGGGGATACCTCGCTGCTGCCGTCGGCGGTGCCGTCGCCGCCGCCCTCTACGGACTCGCGACCGGCACCGCCGTCGAGCTCGACTACAACCCCTACCTGAAATGGACCCTCGGTGCCGCCATACCCCTCACCGTCTGCGCCGCCCTCATCGCCGCCACCGCACCCCGAATCGCCGCCGACGCGCTGCCCACCTGGCTCGCCCTGACCCGCCCCGCCGTCACGCACGCGATCATCGCCGCCATCGGCATCTTCCTCATGCGCGCGGCACTCACCCTCACCACCCCCATCGACCTGACCGGCATGCCCGGCCTCGCCGGCAGCCTTGGAGCAGCCCTCCTCGGCGCGGCCACCGCCCTGACCGCCAGCCGTAGCCGCATGCTGCGCACCATCACCGCACCAGGGCTGGCCATCGGCTACGCTCTCGTCTTCAGCTACGACACCAGCAGCGCCCTGATCGTCGGCTACCTCGTCGCCCTCACCTGGTGGGGCCTCCGGCTCACCGCCCAAACCCTGCGACTTGCCTTCCCCGCCGTAGGAACAGCGCTGCACCGCCTCGTCGATCGCTCCAGCGGCTGAAAGCTGACGGAAGCGACGAAGGCCCAGGTCCAGGACACGGGAATACCCGGTCCGACGAGGCTGGTTGCGATCGGGACAGCCGAGAGCACCTCCAGGCTCGTAGCATTCTTTCGCCTCTGGCCAAGAGGCGATAATCGCGGCGGGACCCGCTGATGCTCCTCGCCCGGCATCCCCCTCGATGCAGGGCACGGCACCGCGAAGAACTGCTTTCACCGGCTGTGGGGTCTGGCTGGTAAGGCCTTGAGCGGCCGGGTGGTGTGCTCGGTGCGGTCGTTGTGCTGGTGGTCGGACAGCAGGCCGCGATGGCGCGGATGGTGACGTCGTTGGTCGCAGCTTCGTCGTCGGCCAACTCGCGGCATGCCCTCGTCGCCACCGCCGCACCCCACTTGATCAGCTGCGATGCCAAAGCGTGATATCGCTGCTGGTGGCAACCACGAGCGTGCGTCCGGAGACTGAGAAGCCGGCGGCGCGAAGCTCCGAGTAGTCGGAGTGGAAGATGTGCCACCAGTGCGTACCAGCCGTGCCGCGATAGATGTCGCCGTTGATGGACAGCACGACGCGCTCGTTGGGCCAGTCCGGTGCTACAACATCGACCGTCCAGCCGTCCTCCGTGATGGTGTGAAGTCCGCCGCCGTATAGTCCGGCGATACGAACGCGCGTATCGGCCAGCGGGCCGAACCCTGGACACGACAGGTCCGTCCCCATCGGGATGCAGAGGTCCGGATCAGGATTCCGATCGCGGGCGATCTTCGCGCCGGTGGTCGGATCGAACAGACCGCGACCGTCGTGTGATACGACCATGAGGATGTCGGCGCCGCTCGCCGGATCTGCTGCGAAGCCGACGCCCAGCAGCCCGCCCACAGGTATGTACGTGTGTGGCGTAGGCAGCGCAAGCCACGGAACAGGTGCAGGCATGACCGGGGCGCCGAGGAACCGGTCACGTAGCTGCTGCTGATACTCACGCATCACGGCTTCTCGTCTCGTCGAGTCAGTCTTCGTCTGCTGCCAGTACTACGACCAGCACCCCGCCGCCCGTGCCGACGATGAGGGCGTCCATGGTGTGCCTGATGACCGGTCTCCACCAGCCCAGATCGGTGTTCGTCCACCAGCGGGTCCCGTGCCCGAGCAACGTGATGAGCTTCTCGAACACGTCCTGGGCCTTGTCGACCGGGTAGCGGCCCCGCACGCCGTAGGCCAGCGTCCGCGACGTCATCCCCCTCAGGACGGCGAGCGCCGCGTCCTGATCCACCTCCGCCAGGCACACCGCCAGCTCCTCAGCATTTTGAGGCGCCTGGGGCGAACCACCGAACGAACTGGCCGAGTCGATGACACCACAATCGGCCAGGAACGCGAACACGCCCGCGAAAGGGTCCTCGCCACCGGCGAGGCCGATCAAGGTCCACAAATGCTCGTTGCCGTAGGGTCCTGGTAGTCCGGCCAGGAGTTGCTGACCTCGCAAGCCGCTCAGACGCGTTCAACGCCGGTCACCCTGTCGGGCCGGAACTCGTGGACGACCTCGATCAGCCCGACGATGTGCTGGTTGAACTCGTCGAGCTCCTCGGCGGGCACCCACAGCTCAAGGATGTCACGCCCGCCGACCTGTCGGATCGGGTAACGGGAGGCGAACACACGGTCGACCGCGAACCGGGTGACGTAACCAACGCCGGAGGCGGACACGTTCCAGTCCCGGGCGATCATGATCGCGTACTGCTCATTCAGGACCGGATAGAAGATCGGCTGGTCAGGTAGCCGCGGCGGCCACGCCTTCCAGCCGGAAGCGCGCACGAGGTCGAACTCCTCGGGGCCGGTCGGCCGCCACAGGGTCATCGTCTCGGCCACAGCGACCCTCCTTCCCTGGCCGGCGCAGAGTACCGGCTGGCCCACGACGTGGAACAGCCAGTTTCCGTCTTCAGCGTCGCACCAGCCTGTCGAAGCCGAACTGCCGGGCGGCTGCCGCGCTGCCGCCGGTCAGGCACTGCTGGTGGCGCACCGAAGTCATCGTTAGAGGGCAACGCCAGTGCGAGCCGGCGGCGCAGGTCCTCCGCGTGTGGGCCGGCCACCTCGATGCCCTCGAGGGTGAGGTCGACTGGCCAACCGGCGTCGCGTCCGACGGGCACCAGATGCTCAAGATATTCGGCAAGCATGCGGGTCGTGTAACCGTCCCATAGCGCATCGGTGCGGCGCGTAGTCCCTTGCGGGGAGCATGTTCTTCTGCCACTACCGCCGGGCGCGGTGGCTCAGCGAGGCACAGTTCGCCGCGTACGAGCGGCATCAGGCACTCGCGGGCTCAGCGCACAATCTCCACGGTCGCTTGGCCTTCGAGGCGTTCGAGTTCCTTGAGGGTGGCGTTGTAGGTGCCCAGGTGGAGGGTTTGATCGGAATACCCGATGCCGTCGGTGTTGTAGTAGAAGCCGATGTTGCCCCATGGAATGAAATAGATGAGATGGCCGTTACTACGCCCCGACACAGGGACTCGTCCTGCACTACGGAACAGTTGGCCGGTGGCCCGGCCTGGTACGGATGGGGCGCTTCACCTACGACCTGAACGCACTCCGCGACATGCCGGACGGATCACACGTTCAGATCGCAGCGGCTCCCACCCGCACCTCCGGCGACGCTTTTGCCGGCGCGGTCTAGCTCACCAGCACCGCTTCGGCATCGCGGCCCGTCGCGACCGCGCGTTGCTCCCTCAACAGGATCGTGAGCGGCAGGAAGTGAAGCGCGGCGACGCAGGTGCCCACCAGCACCGGTCCGGTGGCGCCGAGTGCGGACTCCAGCGCGAACCCGGCGATCCACGGCCCGACCGCAGTGCCGAGATTGAACGACGACGTGCTCAGCGCCGAAGCGAACGTGGACGCGTGATCGGCATAACGGACCGCCATGTTGATCAGGATCGGGTTGGTCGACATACCGAACAGGCCGAGCAGGACGATGAGAACGATCATTACGGGCTCTTCACAATGCAAAGTGTCGTCGGTGACGCTGATGCGCCGATTGTCGTCGAACCTGCGCAGAAACCAGATCTACAAGGCGTTCCGGGAGGTCGGGGCGTGATGTGGACCGTGGCGCTACTGCGGTTCCTCGCCGATTCGGGGCTGCGGGCACGGGGTGACCGGCGGCCGGACGCTCGTCCGAAATCGGAGCCGGTCAATGCCGGCGACAGCGCGACTGGACCATCCCGGCGCGCGATGCCGGCGGGGCATCGGCGATGCTGTGGACGTGGAGTACGTGTCCAGAGTGCCGCGACCGCCGCTGGACGGGCTGATCGACGACCTTTACTGCCTGGAGGGTGCGCCGCCGTACGCCCGGCTGACGCTGCCGCCGATGCCGGCGGCGTTGCTCATCGTCAACCTCGGGGCGCCGTTCCGCATCCGCGCGGGCACGGACATCGAGACGGCCGAATACGCCGACGGCTGCGTGGTCACCACGCCCACCCGCGCGTTGGAGTTCGGCTACCCACTCCGGACCCGGTCCGTCGGCGTGCACTTCAAGCCGTGGGGGCTGGCGCCGTTCCTGCCGATGCCCGCGGCCGAGCTGTGCGACCGGCCGGTGACGGTAGAGCAGGTTTGGGGCCGGCCCGCCACTGCTGAGCTGCGAGACCGGCTGGCCACGGCGGACGGACCGCACGAGATGCTGACGCTGCTCGAGGAAGAGCTAACACGACGGCTGTGCGAGACCGCCGGCCTGGGACTGGTCCGCCATACGAGCAGCGTCATCGCGGCGACCAGCGGGGCGGTGGCGATCGGCGACCTGAGGGTGGCAGCCGGTGTCAGCAGCACTCATCTGGCACAGCGGTTCAAGGAGCTCATCGGCGTCACGCCGAAGCGGCTGGCCCGCACCTACCGCTTCGCCGCCACCGTGTTCGCGATCAACCCCGCCGAACCGATCGACTGGGGCGACCTCGCCGGTCGCGCAAGCTACTTCGACCAGGCCCACTTCGGCCACGAGTTCCGGGCGTTCACCGGGCTCACGCCGACCCGGTACGTCGAAGTACGGCGGCGGTTCCTGCGCGAACATCCCGGTCACGCGCTGGACGGATGGCCGTTGCCGGCCGATTGATTTCTTACAAGAGCGACAGCTCACGACACGCTAATTTGGGGGCACCCCAGAGCAGAGGAGCGCCCCATGGGCATGGTGGTCATGTACAGCTCGGTGTCGGTGGACGGCTTCGTCGCGGACGAGAACGACCAGCCCGGACCGCTGTTCGACTGGTTGTCCAGCGGTGACGTCCCGTTGGACGAGAGCGGCGAGGTAAAGGTGTCGCAGACGTCCTACGACTACACCCGGCCGTACTGGGACCAGATCGGGGCGACAATCGTCGGCCGCCACGTCTTCGACATGACGGACGGCTGGTACGGGAAGCCTCCGGGCGGGATCGACCACGTGGTCGTCGTGACGCACCGGCCGGAGCCCGAGGGCTGGGACCCCGAGGCGCCGTTTCACTTCGTCGACGGCGTCGAGGCAGCCGTGGCCAAGGCGCAGGAGCTTGCGGGTGACCGCATAGTCGAGGTCGCCGCTGGCGACGTCGGTGGCCAGGTGCTTGCCGCGGGCCTGATCGACGAGGTGCGCATGGACGTCGTACCCGTCGTGTTCGGGTCCGGCAAGCGCTACTTCGGGTCGGTCCACGCGCAGCACCTGTTGGAGGATCCTGACGTGGTGATTCAGGGCAACCGGGTGCTTCACCTGCGCTATCGGGTGCGCCGTTGACCGATCTGAGCGGGGTCCACTATGAACGGTGACACATGATCGGGCCTCCGGCTGCGTCTGGTATCGCTGTCCCTGGTCGGGCAGCCGACGCCGATCCGCCCAGCACCTCACCTGCGGCAAGTTCAACTCAAGATCACTGGTTGCCAATTTCCGTCGTATCTTTGGCCGACCCTCAGGAAGAGCGGCTCTTCACCAATGCAGGGTGTAGTCGGGGTCTGAATCCGCCTGTCTCGAGAGCTCGGGCTGATCGAGCCGATGGGGTGCATCCGGCACACCGCGGTCACGGTTACGGCCGAGCGATCACGGTGGCCGCGGCGCGCGCACTCCAGGAGTTGGGTTCGTCCAGCGTGGTCGTGTGCACCCCGAGCTCCAACGTCGGCGCCGTCGCCACCTACCAGGCGGCCGGCCTGAAGCAGTTGCCCGAGAGACGGGACCTGTACCGCGACGATTCCTGAGGCTTTCGGCGTGGGGTCGTGGGTGGAGCGGATTCCGGGCTGGGCATCTCTACCGACACAGCACTAGGCCGTGTCTCCCGGATCATGGTTTGGGGTGGTCCGGTTTCGCGCGTAGCCAGATGAGGATGTCGGCGATCTGCACGGTGGCGCGGTAGCGGC
>NZ_JBEOVW010000061.1:0-14609 GCF_040295705.1 Micromonospora sp. NPDC002717
GGCACGACGGAGGAGGAGGTGTTGCGGATCGCCGGCGCGGTCGAGGCCGACAGCGAACACCCCCTGGCCAAGGCTCTGGTCAAGGTCGCGCAGGAGCGGGGGCTGCGGGCGACCGCCCGGGACTTCCGGTCCCTGCCAGGCCGGGGGGTCCAGGCCGTCGTCGACGGTGCCTCCTGGGCGGTGGGTGGCCCCGCCCTGCTGCGGGAACTCGGCGCGCAGGTTCCCGAGGAGCTGGACACCGTTGCGCGGGGATGGTCGGCCCGTGGTGCGGCGGTGCTGCATCTGATCCGTCTGCCGGAGACCGGCCAGCCGGCCGCGGTGGGTGCGTTCGCCTTGGAGGACGAGGTCCGTCCGGAGGCCCGCCAGGCCATCTCCGACCTGCGCGAACAGGGCGTCAAGAAGATCGTGATGATTACCGGCGACGCCCGTCCGGTTGCCGAGGCGGTCGCCGCCGACCTGGGCTTCCGGCCGGGGGTGGACGAGGTCTTCGCCGAGGTGCTGCCCGCCGACAAGGACCGGGCGGTCGCCGAGCTGCAAGCCCGGGGGCTGACCGTGGCGATGGTCGGCGACGGCGTCAACGACGCCCCCGCCCTGGCCCGCGCCGACGTCGGCCTGGCCATCGGCGCCGGCACCGACGTCGCCATCGAGTCCGCGGGGGTCATCCTGGCCTCGTCGGACCCGCGTGGTGTCACGGGCGTGATCCGGCTGTCCCGCGCGTCGTACCGGAAGATGATCCAGAATCTGGTCTGGGCCGCCGGCTACAACGTGGTGGCGATCCCACTTGCCGCTGGAGCGCTGGCCTGGGCTGGGTTCACGCTCAGCCCGGCGGTCGGTGCGGTGCTGATGTCCGCCTCCACCATCGTGGTGGCGCTGAACGCCCAGCTGCTGCGCCGGGTCAAGCTCACCCCCGGACAGCACTGACACACGCACGAACGGCGGCCCGGTCGGGATGATCCGACCGGGCCGCCGCATTCGCATCAAGGGGTGGAGCCGGTCGGGTTCCGGTTCAGGGCGTCATCGGCCGCCGTGTCACGCCTCCGTCGGCGCTATGCAGCACCCGGCCCTCCTGGGTGGCCAGGTAGATGATGTTTTCATGCAGGGGTGAGGGCGGCCGGGGCAGCCGGAGCGCGGCCGGCGGTCGGCGACCAGGTCGCCGCCGCGTCGACGGAGCGCATCAGTGTGTTGTCCTTCGTGATCGCTACCAGTTCTCGCGGGGACCAGTGCAGAAGGAGCGCTGGTGGGCCGCCGGCCGGAGCCCAGGTGCGGCCGCCGTCGGTGGAGCGGAGGATGCCCTGATCAGTGGTTGCCAGCAGGGTGTCCGGGCGGCTGGGATCGACGGGCACATCGTAGGCATCGATCGTGGAGCGCGTCTGCCAGGTGATCCGATCACTGCTGGCCATCAGGGTTCCGCTGGTGGAATCGAGGCCGTACACGATGACGCCGGAAGAACGCAGCAGGTGGAAGTCGGCCTGTCCAGACAGGGATAGGCTCTGCCAGGAAAGGCCGGCATCGGTGCTGTGGATCAGCCCCAGGTGCGTCGGTCCGTCCTCGCCTGGAGCCGGGGACTGCGCTGATCGGTCAGCCGGTGGGAATGTCGGGTGCGCCCTGTCGTGCGAGGAGGTTGGGGCGCAAGTCCTTGTCGGTGGGCTCGACTAGGTAGCTGCCGTCCGGCTGCGCCAGGGTGGGAACGCGGCGTTGCAGTCGCCTGACGAGCCTTGTCGCGGCCTTGTCCTCGTCGAGGTAGGCGTAGTGGTCGGTGACGCCGGCGGCTTCGCGCATTGCTCTGCTGCGACCGGCGCCGGGACACGATGCGGTGCCGTGGAGCACCAAGTGAACCGGGCGGCCGTTGTGGTGCCCAAGGCTTTCACCGGTCATGTCGGTCTCCTCTCGGCGTAAGGGATGCGATACCGGACGGGGCCGCTTCGTCCGCCGTGACTTCGGGTGACGTCGGCGGGCGCGGCCGGCCCGGGCAGCTGACGAGCCGGTAACCGGCCGGTTGGACGGCGGTCCGGATGTCGGCGGCCTGCAGCGGGGTTGCGCTGGTGACGGCGACCGAGCCGACGCGGCGCCACTGTCGACGGTGGCGAGGCCTCAGCTGGTTTCGCTGGTGCACGCCAGCATCTCCCGGCAACCCGATGGTTGCCGGCGGCAGGAGGGATCAGGAGCGGACAAGTCGGGCGATGGCGTCAGATGCCTCCCGTAGTCTGGCCTGAGGATCCGGGCCGCCGGCCTGGACGGCCGCGACAACGCAGTGGGCCAGGTGCTCGTCGAGCAGCCCAAGCGCGACGCTTTCCAACGCCTTCGTCGCCGCCGAAACCTGGGTGAGGATCTCGGTGCAGTAAACGTCTTCGTCGACCATCCGCTGCAGTCCGCGGACCTGGCCCTCGATGCGACGAAGCCGCCGCAGGTAATCGCCTTTGTCCTTGATGTAGCCGTGGTCCATGCCCTGCCCACCTCTCTGTCGGGCAATCAACATACCCGGCCGGGGTATCCCCGACAAGAGGGCTGCATCCTTGCTTCCCGCAAGGGGATCCGTGGCGAATCGCTTGACACTCTATACCCGTAGGGGGTACACCTTTTCCCGTTACCCATACCCCCCAGGGGCTAGAGGAGTGGTGGAGATGTCAAGCGGATCCAAGCGGTGGTGGGCCCTAGGGCTCATCGCGCTCGCCCAGTTCATGGTCATCATGGACACGTCGATCATCGGCGTCGCACTGCCGCAGATGCAGGCCGATCTCGGCTTCTCACCGGAGAACCTGTCCTGGGTGTTCAACGCCTACGTCGTGGCGTTCGGCGGCCTGCTGCTGCTCGGCGGTCGTCTGTCCGATCTGTTCGGCGCACGGCGCATGTTCACCACGGGCTGGCTGATCCTGCTCGTAGGGTCCGTCGTAGCCGGTCTGGCTGACAGCGTGGCGGTCGAGCTGGCAGCCCGGGCCGTCCAAGGCGTCGGCGCCGCGCTCATCGCGCCGTCGGCGCTGACGCTGCTGATGATGCTCTTCGGCGCCACGCCGAAGGAGCTGACCAAGGCTCTGGCCCTGTACGGGGCAGCGGCACCGGCAGGCGGCACCGCCGGTGTCTTCCTCGGCGGGCTGATCACCGAGTACGTCAGCTGGCCCTGGGTGTTCTACATCAACATCCCGATCGCCGTGCTCGCCGTCCTCGCCACCCCAGCGCTGATGCCCGCCGGCGGCGCCAGCCGCGGTTCCCTCGACATCGCCGGCGGGCTCACCGTCACCGCCGGCCTGGCCGCCGCCGTCTACGCCATCGTGCAGGCGCCGGAGGTGGGCTGGGCCAGCGCCCAGACCTGGCTGGTGCTCGGCGGCGCGGTGGCGTTGCTCGCGGTGTTCCTGGCCATCCAGGCCGGCCGCCGTGAACCGCTGATGCGGCTGTCCATCTTCCGTACGCCGAACCTCGGTGCCGCGAACCTGGCGCAGGTGCTGCTGGGCGGAGCGTGGATCCCCATGTGGTTCTTCCTCAACCTGTACCTGCAGCAGGTCCTCGGCTACAGCGCCTTCCCCAGCGGCGCCGCGCTGCTGCCGATGACCATCCTGATCATGATTGGCATGATCGTCCTCGCCCCACGGGCGATCGCCCGGTTCGGTCCGAAGGCCATGACGGTCACCGGGCTCGCCGTCCTCGCCGTCGGGATGGGGTGGCTGTCGCTGATCCGCCCCGACGGCAACTTCTGGGTCGACGTCCTGCCCGCCTCCCTCGTCGCGGCGCTGGGCATGTCCCTGGCCTTCATTCCCTCCCTGGGCACGGCGATCTCCAGCGCCCGCCCCGAGGAGGGTGGTCTCGCCTCCGGGATTGTCAACACCAGCTACCAGGTCGGGTCCGCGCTCGGCCTGGCGGCGATGACTGCGGTCGCCGCGTCGTTCGGCGCCGACCAGCTCGGGAACCGGCCCGCCCTCACCGACGGGTTCTCCGCCTCCTTCCTCGGTGCAGCCGCCATCGCCGCGCTGGGCGCGGTGCTCGCCGCGCTCACCCTGCGCACCACCACCCGGCAGGAAACCGCCGCCGAGACCCAGCCAACCCCGATCGGCTGACCTCAGCGAACCAACTCAACACCCGCAGCACGTTCGATCGGCTGGCCACCCTCATGCCAGCCGATCGAACACGTGCAGGTGCAGGTGCGAACGACACACCACGATGTGCGAGGGCGTGGTCGACCAGGCGAAGAGGCAGTGCTACCCGAAGCCTGCTTGGCAGGACCCGCTGGGCGCGCCGCGCGGCGCGCCCAAATCTTCACGTCAAGGTTGGTGTGCGAGCCGTACTCCCTACCAGGGCGCGCCGATCTCGGGCTGCGGGCGTGGGCGCCTAGGGCACGTATCGGGTTGTGATCAATGGGTTGTCCGGGTGAGCTCTTATCGCCGACTCGGAGAAGCCGGTGACCCTTGGTCATCATCCTCTATCACGCCTGAGGTGCGCGCTCCCGGATTCCAAGACGGATTCGGAGCTTTACGCGGTGTTCACCAGCTGATGCTGGCCGCCACCGGCAGGTGGTCGCCGCCGGTGGCCGGCAGCACCCAGGAGCTCTCCGGCTTCACGCCGCGGACCAGGATCTGGTCGATCCGCACCAGCGGGAACTTCGCCGGCCAGGTGAAGCCGAAGCCGTTCCCGGCCTCGCTCTGGGCCGAGCGCAACTGCGAGGTGATGCTGGTGAACACGCGGTCGTCCACGGTGCCGTTCAGGTCGCCGAGCAGCACCACCCGCTCGTTCCGCTCGGCGGCGATGGCCTCGCCGAGCGCCTGGGCGTTTCTGTCCCGATGGGTCGTCCAGAAGCCCGCCCTGGGATTCACCCGTACGGACCCCAGGTGGGCCACATACACCGCCAGCGGCCCATGGTCCGTGGCCACCGTGGCGCGCAGCGCCCGGTTGTAGGCCATCTTGATGTCGTCCGGCTTGGTGGCCGCCAGCGGCCCGGCGTCCATCTGGATGTCGACCGGCTGAGTGTCCGACAGCGGCAGCTTGCTCCACAGCCCGACCGTGCCCTGCACCGTGTGGTACGGGTACGCCTTCGCCAGTTCCTTCCCGTACGTGCCTAGGGCCTGCGGGGTCAGCTCCACCAGGGCCAGCACGTCCGCACCGGAGGCGGCCAGGGCGCGGGCGGTGCCGGCCGGGTCGGGGTTGTCGGCGTTGACGTTTTGCTCGGCCACGGTGAGGTCGCCGCCCGGGCGGGACTTGTCGCCAAGCAGCCCGCCGAAGAGGTTCAGCCACACCACGGCCGGCAGCAGCAGCGCGGCCACCGCGGAGGCGGAACGACGCCACAGCGCCGCGATCAGCAGCACGGGGATGAACAGGCCGAACCACGGCAGGAAGGTCTCCACCAGGCTTCCGAGGCCGCCGCGGTCCGTGATCTGCGCGTGCAGCAGCAGGATCAGGCCGAGCAGCAGCGCCAGCGCCGCGAGCACCAGGCCGCGCTTCCAGGGGCTCGGCCGGGAGGCGGCGCCTATCGCCCGGCGGATGCGCGCGTGCCAAGTCCCGGCGCCGGTATCCCGGCGGCCGGCGTCGCCCTGCCCGGTCTCCGCCGTGTTCACCTGCGCCATCGACTGCCCCCGCTCACCGCCGGTCACTGCTGCATCCTATTCTTGATCAACGGGTTGTCCGCGTGAGCACCTTTTTCAGATCACCGAGGCGCGCAGGTGGAGGCCGGCGAGGTAGCTCTCGGGGTCTTGTCGTAGCGGGTTGCGATGCCTCGCCAGACCGATCTTCCTGCCGGCACCCCGGTGAGCGGGAAGCTTGTCGACGCGGTCCTCTCACCGTGGCTTTCGAAATTTCTCCGGCCGTAAGGATCCGCTTACGACATAGGTGGCGTACGGCACTGGGCGCGCCCTGGCGAGGGACGTGAACACTCCATGCCAGCTGTCGGCTCCGCCTGAGAAAATCCAGCCGGCGTTGGCACAGCGGCGTCGACACTCTGGGCTTCGTCAGCAATACGCCCCGCGCCGCTGCCACCTCGGCGGGTGGCAGCGGCGCGGGGCGGTGGTTCTGTTACTGGACGGTGGTGAAGCGGCGCAGTCGTAGGCTGTTGGCGACGACGAAGACCGAGGAGAAGGCCATCGCGGCGCCGGCGATCATGGGGTTGAGTAGCCCGGCTGCCGCCAGTGGCAGGGCGGCGACGTTGTAGGCGAAGGCCCAGAACAAGTTGCTCTTGATGGTTCGCAGGGTGCGGCGGGAGAGCCGGATCGCGTCCACGGCGGCCATCAGGTCGCCCCGGACCAGGGTCAGGTCGGACGCCTCGATCGCCACGTCGGTCCCCGTGCCCATGGCAAGACCGAGATCGGCCTGGGCCAGGGCAGCGGCGTCGTTGACTCCGTCGCCAACCATTGCCACGACCTTGCCCTCTGCTTGGAGCCGCTTGACCGCGTCGACCTTGTCGGCGGGCAGCACCTCGGCGATGACCTGGTCGATGCCGACCTCGGCTGCCACTGTTCGGGCGACGGTGGTGTTGTCGCCGGTGAGCAGCACCGGGGTCATCCCGAGCGCACGGAGCTTTGCAATCGCCTCCTTGCTGGTGGGTTTGACCACGTCCGCAACGGCCAGCACTCCCCGTGCAGTGCCGTCCCAGCCGACCACGATCGCGGTCCGCCCGGCCGCCTCCGCGGCGGCGGTGGCCCGCTCGATGTCGACCGGCACCTGCCAGCCCTGTTCGCCAAGCAGCCGCAGCCGGCCGACGAGCATGTCGTGACCGTCGACGGTGCCGCGTACGCCGAGGCCTTCCAGGTTGCCGAAGTCGGACACCTGCGGCAGCGTGCCGTGCTGCTCGGCGGCGGCGCGGGCGACTGCCTGCGCGATCGGGTGCTCCGAGGCTGCCTCGACGGCTCCGGCGAGGCGTACCAGTTCGTCGCTGTCCTGCCCGTCCACGGCGATGGCCTCGACGAGGGTCATCTGGCCGGTGGTGACGGTGCCGGTCTTGTCCAGCACCACCGTGTCGATCCTGCGCGTCGACTCCAGCACCTCAGGCCCCTTGATCAGAATGCCGAGCTGGGCGCCGCGGCCGGTGCCGACCAGCAGGGCGGTCGGGGTGGCCAGGCCGAGGGCGCACGGGCAGGCGATGATCAGGACCGCGACCGCGGCGGTGAACGCGGCAGTCAGCCCGGCGTCGGCGCCAATCCACCAGCCCAGGGTGCCCGCCGCGAGGGCGATCACGATCGGCACGAACACGCCGGAGATGCGGTCCGCCAGGCGCTGTACGGCTGCCTTGCCGGTCTGCGCCTGCTCGACCAGCTTGGCCATCTGGGCCAGCTGCGTGTCGGCGCCGACCCGGGTTGCCCGTACCACCAGGCGGCCGCCGGCGTTGACCGTCGCCCCGACCACCGCGTCACCAGGGCTGACCTCGACGGGGACGGACTCGCCGGTCAGCATGCTGGCGTCGACCGCAGAGGTGCCTTCCTCGACCACGCCGTCGGTGGCGATCTTCTCTCCTGGACGTACGACGAACCGGTCTCCCACCGTCAGCTCGGCGACCGGCACGCGGATCTCCACCCCGTCACGAAGCACCGCGACGTCCTTGGCGCCGAGCTCGAGCAGGGCCCGCAGCGCCGCGCCGGCGCGGCGCTTGGACCGGGCCTCGAAGTACCGGCCAGCGAGGATGAACGTCGTGACACCGGCGGCGGCCTCCAGGTAGATGTTGCCCGCCCCGTCGCTGGGGCCGATGTCGAGGCTGAACGGGTGCGTCATGCCCGGCGTGCCGGCGGTGCCGAAGAACAGCGCCCACAGCGACCAGGCGAACGCCGCCAGGGTGCCTATCGAGATCAAGGTGTCCATGGTGGCCGCACCGTGGCGCAGGTTCGTCCACGCGGCCTTGTGGAACGGCAGCGCACCCCACACCACGACGGGTGCGGCGAGGGTCAGGGACAGCCACTGCCAGTTGGTGAACTGCAGCGCTGGCACCATCGCCATCGCGACCACCGGCACCGACAGCGCCAGCGACACCCACAGCCGGGTCCGTAGCCCGCTCAACTCATCGGCCGCGGGTGTCTCCTCGACGGGTCCCTCGCCGGGCGGCTGGGGCGGCGTTGGCAACCGGGCGGTGTAGCCGGTCTTCTCCACCGTCGTGATCAGATCGGCCGGCGTCAGGCCGTCGGGGAAGGTCACGCTCGCCTTTTCGGTGGCGTAGTTGACCGTGGCGGTGACCCCGTCCATGCGATTGAGCTTCTTCTCGATGCGAGAGGCGCAGGAGGCACAGGTCATCCCCCCGATCGACAGTTCGATCTGATTCGGCGCCACCTGCAAGCGGTTACCGACGGATGTCATGTCGTTGTCTCCTTACCCGTGGGTGTGGCCCGGCCCGCCGTGACCGGCGGACGTGGTGGGCGCCGGTGTGGCGGCACTCGACGCGGTTCCGGCCGGGCCGGCCTGTCCGGCCACCGCGGTGAACGCGACGGTGCGGACCTTCCCGCCGTGCTGGAAGTCCAGGAACAACCGGTAGGCGCCGGCGGACGGGACCTCGGTGTGGAAGGTGACCTGCGGCCCGGCCGCCGTACGCCCGTCGCCGGGCGTGCCGTCGGGGTGCACGTGCAAGTACGCCAGATCACCGTCGCGCAACGCCACCAGGTGCCCGTAGGCGCCGAGGTACGGCTCCAAGTCGGTCACCGGCCGCCCGTCCTTGTTGACCGACAGGGTCAGTGTCGAGGACCCGCCTGGCGTGAGGTCGCCGTCAAGCGTGACGGCGTAACCGTCAATGGTCGCGGTGCGGGCCGGGGTCGGCAGCGACGCCGGGCGGTAGTCACCCGGTGCCGGCACGTCCACGCCGAGGGTCAGCCCGTCGGCGTGCCCGTCAGGCTGGAAGTCGGCGAATACCCGGTACTGCCCGGGCGCGGCGACCGCGATCGGCACCGACCAGGTGCCGTCGGCAGCCAGCGTCGGATGCAGGTGCTGGAAGCCGGCCAGGTCCCGGCGCACCACGATCAGGTGCAGATCCTTGTCGTGGCTGGTCACATACCGGGTGACCGGGGCGCCGTCCGCGCCCAGCACTCGGAAGCGGAACTCCTCAGGCGCACCAGTGGCCAGGGTCGCGGACACCGGCGCGAGCCGGTAACCATCCTGGGTCACCTGCAGGCCGGCCGGCAGCTGCCCACCCCCGCCGTCCTCCCCGGCAGTGCTGTGCTCCCCGGCACCGGCGTTGCCGCCGGCGTGAACGTCGTCGTGTGACGCCGGCGCGGCCGGGGCCGTCCCGGCCACATCTCCGGCCCCGAGGGCGGCCGTGAACACCGCCGCCAAACCCAGCGCGTACGCGCCCAGCTTCATCGAAGTTCGCATGACTACCTTCCCAGTTCGTAGCCGGCCTCGTCGACCGCCGCGGCGACCGCCGCGTCGTCCAGCGGCCGATCGCTGGTGACGGTCGCGGTGCCGTTGGTCAGATCCACCTGCACGTCCGTGACGCCGGGGATCTTGCCGATCTCCGACCCGACGGAGTTGACGCAGTGCGAGCACGTCATGCCGATAACGGTGTAGGTCCTGGTCTCCATGACGACCGTCCTTCTGTTGATGTCGATGACACTCGCGGCTCGGCGGCCCGAGCCGCCGTCCGCCCGATGTCGATAGATTACCGATACCCCCTGGGGGTATCAAGTCCCGGTCTCGGTGATCGGGACCACGCTCGGGTCTGCCCCGTGCGGGTAGCTCACAGCTCCAGTGGGTTGCCCGCCGCGACACCCCGCTTCAGGCGGACGAAGTCTTTTGGCGAGTTCACCGCCACCGCGCCGACTAGCAGGCCGTTGGCGGTGAAACCGACCGAGAACTGGTCGTCCTCGAAGGTTCCGGTGACCAGCTTCGCCTCCTCGGCCAGATGCGGCAGGCCGGCGATCTGGATCCGTGCGCCGTGCACGTTCGTGGCGAACGAGGGCACATCCGCGAACGGCGTGGCGTGCTCTGGCCCGGCCAGCAGGTTCAGCGCGGCCACCGCACCCTGGTCATTGGCGTTGGCCCAGTGCTCGACCCGGACCAAGGTGTTGCCGAACAACTGGTGTGGCCAGCGGGCCACGTCCCCGGCGGCCACGATGTCGTCCGCGCCCCGGGCATGCAGAGTCGGCTCACACACCACGCCGTTCTCAACGGTGAGACCGCTACCGTCCAGCCATTCGGTATTGGGCACCACGCCCATGCCGGCGACCACGAGGTCTGCCGGAATCACCTCTCCGTCCGCAAGCCGTACGCCGGCGAGCCGCGTCGTGCCGTGAAAGCCGGTGACACGCACGCCAGAGACAAGGTCCACGCCGTTGCGGCGGTGATGAGCGCCCAGCCAGCGGGCGGCATCGGCGCCCAGGGCGGCGAGCATGGGGTGCGCCGCGCTGTCGACGACCGTGACCACATGACCGAGGGACCGCGCGGTCGAGGCGAACTCGCCGCCTATGAAGCCGCCGCCGATCACCACGACCCGCCGCTGGCGTTCTGCCAGGGCGGCGCGCAGAGCGAGCGCGTCTTCGAGTGTCCGCAGCGTGTGCACGCCAGCCGGGTGCTCGGCCAGCCGCCGCGGCCGGGCTCCGGTCGCGATGACGAGGCCGTCATAGGGAACCACCGTGCCGTCATCTACGACCACCGCCCTGTCGACGGTGTCCAGGCGCACCGCCGTCCTGCCGCGTAGCCAACGCCCGTCGAACTCCTCCGCCCCGGGCAAGACGACATCGTCGTCGCCCCGCAGAACGCTCTTGGACAGCGGCGGCCGGTTGTACGGGTCGTGCGGCTCCGCGCCGATCAGCGTCACTTCACCCGCAAAGCCCTCTCTGCGCAGAGCCTGAACGGCACGCAGCCCGGCCAGCGACGCCCCGACCACGACAATCTTGTCCACCTCGCACCTCCATGCGTCATACCCCCTCTGGGTAGCCGACAGCATATACACGTAGGGGGGAGGGGTATGTGTCGCCGGCAAGCGGCAGGCGACACGTTGCGGCGAATGCCCCTGCCTCGCCGTGGTTGCGAAGGCATCTGCCATGACGTACGGTCGGACGAACAGATACCCCTGCCGGGTATGAGTGAGGAGTGCGATCGTGAGTACAACCGTGTACAAGGTCACCGGCATGACCTGCAACAGCTGCGCCAACAAGGTCAAGAACCTGCTCAGTGAGCTGGACGGCGTCGACGCCGTCGAGGTGGACCTGGCCGCCGGCCGCGCCACGCTGCGGGCGGACCACGGCGTCGATGATGCCCGCGTCGTCGAGACACTCGAAGAAGCCGGGTACGAGGCGGCTCGGGCCTGACCGTGGCCCCGGCCCAGGTCGACGCCGCGCTCCCGCCCCTGTCGGCAGTGCGGCGTCGGCCTGGATGCCGACCCAATGACCGCTGTCCCGCCGACGGCAAGACTGACTGGGAATACCCCCGGGGGGTTGGCTATAGTTGGCGGATGACCGCCACGCCAACCCCGACCCGGGGATACACCGCCAGCAAGGACCAACTGCTCGCGCGGCTGCGCCGCGTCGAGGGGCAGGTCCGCGGCATCGAGAAGATGGTCGATGACGACCGCTACTGCATCGACGTGCTCACGCAGATCTCCGCGATCCAGGCCGCCCTGGACAAGGTCGCCCTCGGCCTGCTCGACGGGCACGCCCGGCACTGCATGCACGAAGGGGCGGCGGAAGGCCGGGCCGACGAGATGGCCACCGAGATGATGGCCGCCGTCGGCCGCCTCATGAAGCGCGGCTGACCGCCAAGCAGCAAACATCAGGGCACGCACTGGCAGCATCGCGGATCGAGCGGGTCCCAGGGGCGCTGCGTCATGGGCGCTGCGATGCAGAGGCAAGCGTAGAAACGACCAGGCGCTTACCCCGCCTGCCGAAGGCTTCGTATACGGCGCCGGACTCAATCCGGCAGGACGAGCATCTACGTCATCGCCGCCCCGTGCCCCTACCGCACGCTTGTCTGGGCCGTGGTCATCCCGGTGGTGGGAAGCGGTGATCAAATAGGGTGAATGCGCTGATTTGCTATCGGTCTTGTCGTGAACGGTTGAACCCGATATCACCCGAAAGGCTGAGTTAGTCGATCATCTGGAGGTGCTTCGCCTCCTGCGGGGGTTCCTGCCCTGCCGTGCTGGGCGCCGAAAGAATGACCGGTTTGCCCAGACGGCGCGGGTTCTCCTCGTCGCTGCCGAAGCGGCCCTGGGGCTCCGGTTGTCGATGGGAAAGTGTGGCCAGAGCCACATGATCACCCTATGTAATCGCTGCAGCTCTTGCCTAGCCTCGTCGGATGCGTAACGACGGCAACCTCGACGACCATCACGGCCTCGGCGGACCGGCTGACCGTTCGGACGATGTTCCCTCCATCGATCAGCCGGCCAGTGGATTCAAGCCCCGACTCTCCAATGCCCTGTCGCGGCTCGCAGGCCTCGCCGGTCTCGATAACCGGGCCGACCGGCGGCGCCTTAACCGGATGGCGATCGTCAGCGGTGCGGCCTGCTGCCTCGGCCTGGTCGGCTTCACCCTGATTCCCGCCAACCCCGCCGACCAGTCACCAGCCCCCGACCAGCGCGCCGAGATCGCCCAGCGGGCGGAAGCGGACGCCGCCTCCCGCGGAATGGCCCGCGAGTCCGCCGCCCCGGTCACCGAAAGCCCAACCCCCTCAAGCTCCCCGTCGGCGACGGCCGAGCCCACCCCCTCGGTCACGGCGACCGCGAAGCCCAAGCCGAAGCCGAAGCCGATCACCCCGGTCGCCGGGCTGGACAAGGCGCAGATGGACAACGCGACGACGATCGTCCGCACCGGCCAGAAGATGGATGTCCCCCGCCGGGCGCTCGTCATCGCGGTAGCCACGGCGATGCAGGAGAGCAACCTGTACAACTACGCCAGCGGCGTGCTGCCGGAGTCGCAGAACTATCCGCACCAGGCGATCGGCTGGGACCACGACTCGGTCGGGCTCTTCCAGCAGCGGCCCAGTACCGGCTGGGGCGCTGTTCCGGACCTGATGAAGCCCGAGTACGCCACCCGGCAGTTCCTCACCGCCCTGTTGGAGGTCCCCGGCTGGCAGGATCTTCCGTTGACCGTCGCCGCGCAGACGGTGCAGGTGTCGGCGTTCGGGTGGCTGTACGCCCAGCACGAGTGGCGGGCCACCGAGGTTGTGGACGCCGTCCTTTCCTGACAGCCGCCCGTGCGGCCCGCCTGGTCATCTCCGACGCCCACGCCGGCCTGGTGCAGGCTATCGGCGCGGCCTTGCCCGGAGCCGCGTGGCAGAGATGCCGAACCCATTACCTGCGAAACCTGCTCACCAAAGTCCCGAAGTCCGCGCAGCCGTGGATCGCCACCCTCGTCCGCACGATCTTCGACCAGCCCGACGCCGACGCCGTCCGCGAACGCGCTGGCAACCCGTCACCCCGACCCTCGCCGAACGCCTCCAAGAACACGCCCACGCCCGGGACACGGTCCTGCCCACCGACCGGCTGCTGCGCTACCGCAACGGCCAACCGATCAGCAGCCGCCGCTACGACCACCTCTGGAAACGCATCGGCGAACGCCTGCCCTCGGTCGCCGCGCAGAGCATCTCCACCCACTGGCTGCGCCACACCACCCTCACCTGGGTGGAACGCCACTTCGGCTACGGCGTAGCCCACGCCTACGCCGGCCACACCGACCGCCGCGGACCCGCCACCACCACCTACATCAAGGCCGACCTGCACGCCGTCGCCACCGCTCTCGCCGCCATGACCGGCCAACCACACCCCGCTCGCCACCATCGCCCCTACACCCGAGAGGTAGGCGACGGTCGCTACGCGACCAGCGGATGAAACCATCACCCCCGGTTCCACGCGCTCCAGGACACCACCCCATTCCTACTCGGGCTGACCTGTGGCAAGGGCTGCTTCCGAGCAGCGGTGCTTCGACCGCTTCCGACAATGATGTGCCGAGTGCATATCCGAACGGGCATCATCACCTTCGTTGTAGCCGCCGCGGTCGGTATGACTGGTTGTGCCAGTAGCGACGAATCAGGTGCGAACACCACCGGCTCCTCCCGGCCCCGGCCAGCGCCCCAGCTCCGAGTCCTGCCGCCGGCGCCCCCTGTGAAGCTCGACGCCAAGGCGGTGCTCACAAAGCTGACTGCGGCAAGAATCGGGCTTACTCACGGCGTCGTGCAGGACGAAGACACCGATCCGAACAACCTGCTCGGGCGGCCGAACGGCTATACCTCACGAGCGTCTGCCGACCTGCCCGGTGGTGACACCACCGGCGACAAGTACGGCATCGACCGAGGCCTCGTGATCGAGGTCATCCCGTCCGCCGGCGAGGCAGATCGACGCTCGACGTACGATGACTGCGGCGAGTTGCATGCCGGCGGCTATACGCGTACCGAGCGGCACGGCGGCGAGGACTGCGATGGCCCCGACGGCCCGGCTAGGGAGCAGCCCGAGGCGCAGGCCGCCGGATGTCGGGGAGTGTGAATCTAACGGAGACCTCTCTGTTGCCGACGCCTTGATGGATGACATAGAAAGTGCCGGTAGCGAGACAACTTCTTCGCCCGACGCCTTGATGTATTGGCTGGCGCCCGCGACTGGCTGGCGCCCCAGCCGAGCAGCGTCGGTTCGCGGCCCTTGTCTAAAGGACGTCTCGTAACTCGGTGAAGGCGTTGCCCGGCAACGGTGTTGGTGTCACCCCGCGAGGATGATGTTGTGGAGGTGGGCGATGCCG
>NZ_JBEOVW010000062.1:0-14555 GCF_040295705.1 Micromonospora sp. NPDC002717
CCGACCCTGCGGCCGGGTCCTGCCCCGAGGTGATCTCGGTCGTCATCTGGCGTCTCTCCCTTGATCGGTCGATCAGCCGTTATTTGTACAGTCCCTTCGCGGACTCCGCGAATCGAAGAAATCCCACACCATCAATCTAGAATCACCCAAGATCCCTAATCAAGTTGGTGAGCCTTGGGCGTGTCCTGCCGATCTTGTAGTGGTTGATCGTTGACGATGCGCCGGTGGTACGTCGTGGCGAACTGACCGATGAGGCGTGGGCGGTGATCGCGCCGCTGCTTCCCGAGCCGGGTGGTGCTCGGGGGCGGTGGCGGGATTACCGGCAGGTCATCAACGGGATCTTGGTGGAAACTGCGCACGGGTGCGCCGTGGCGTGACCTGCCGGAACGGTTCGGGCCTTGGAAGACCTGCCACGAACGACTGCGCCGGTGGACCGCGGACGGGACGTGGGATCGGATCCTGGCCGCGGCGCAGGTTATGACGACGGCACACCGGTGCAATGGACGATCAGCATCGACTCGTCGATCGTGCGGGCGCATCAGCATGCCGCTGGCGCCCGTAAGAAGGGGCTCCCCAACCTGTCCGGCGACGCCTGGTGCGCAGGATGGCGAGGCGATCGGCCGGTCCCGAGGCGGACTGAGAGTACGAAGATCCACCTGGCGGTCGACGGGCGCGGCCGGCCGTTGTCGATCCTGCTCACCCCCGGCCAGGCCGGCGACAACCCCCAACTCCTCGCGCTGCTGGACGCGATCCGCGTCAACGAACCCGGACCCGGACGGCCCCGCAAACGCCCCGACGTGCTGGTCGCGGACAGGGGCTACGCCCACGACTCCACCTGCCGAACCCTGCGATCGCGCGGGATCCGGCACGTCATCCCGGAACGCTCCGACCAGGTCGCCTGCCGGTCCGCCAAGGGCAGCGCCGGCGGACGGCCACCGGACTTCGACAAGGAGGTCTACCGCAAGCGCAACGTCGTGGAGCGCTGCATTAACCGGCTCAAGCAGTGGCGTGACCTGGCCACCCGCTACGCCAAACGGGCATCCCTCTACCAGGCCAGCCTTGTCCTCATCGCCGCCATCATTTGGCTTGCGTGATTTTTCGGCCTGAAGAGGCATCTTCAGCGACGCCAGAATTGCCGGGGTGCGAACCCTTCACGTCGCAGCCAGTGCTCGGTATAGACAACCCGCTCTGCCTCAACGACCACGAGTGTGTCCTCGGGCGGCTCGGACAGGGGTCGCCCTCGCTCGGCGTGCTCGTTCTCCCATCGGAACGCCTCCCAATAGTGCGCACGGTCCGGATGCCCCGGATCAAGCACCCTGGCAGTTCCGAACAGTTGAGCCCCGCGACTGCTGGCCAGCCCGACCAGCGGCGCGAAGATCCCGACGGACACGCGCGGATCGGTAGCGATGTTGCGCATCTTCGGCGAACGCGGCGCGGCGGTGAAGAGCACCGCGAAGCCGAGCGGGTAGTACCGCACCGGGGTGGCCAGCGGCCCGTCCGGACCCGTGGTCGCGAGCACGCACATGTTCTGCGACGACAGTAGGTTGAGAATGCGCTCTTCAAGCCGTTCACGATCGAGCCGCCTCGCCGGCGTGGGCCCGGTCAGCCACGGGTTGGTCAACGGCATGCAGCGTCCTCGATCATGGCGAGCACCCTACCCACATGGCCTGCCCAACGGCTACCAAGATCGACAGGACACGCCCTTGTGGCCGCCACGTCGCGGATGGGGCGGCGACGGAAGCTTTCGCCCGCCCTGATCCTTCCCGTTCTCGGACTACGCACCAAGGTTAGGCGCACGGCTCCGCGGCTGAGGGAGCGTGCTCGGCGCGGTTCAGCCCGCGTCCGCCGCGGCCGGTGCGTCTACGAGATTGGTGAGTCGATGCGCCGCCCGCGTCACAGCAGTCGGCCCTTCAGCTGAGACCGCGGTGAGCGGCCCACAGCGCGCTGGCCTGGTTGGCAGCCTTGTCGACCAGGGCCACCAGCTCGGGCCTGTCGGGCACGGGGAACGAGGCATAGGTGCCTCGGCCGCCGCCAGTCGGTCGGCCGTACGCCTTTGCCGCGAGGCGCCCGTCCGGGAGGAGCTGCGGCAACCAGCAGCGGTTGCCTGGCGTGGAGCAGGGCACCTGCGGCGCTGGCCGCGACCGCGGTGCCCGGCGGCAGCACCAGCACGGCGGTCAGCGGTTTCACGGCAGCCAGCAGCGACACTGCCAGATAAGCACGGCCGCGCTGGACACCTCGATGAACGAGTCCAGGCCGAAACCGACCAGTGCCATCGCCGACGAGGGCGCCGCGCTGACGATGTCCCACATCGAGGCCTTCGAGCGGCCCGGGTACCGGCATCGTACAGCCGAGCCGAGCCGAGCGGCGACGTGCACGCTGTCGGCGCGTAACGCGACCTTGCAGTGTCGACTGTGGTCGCCGCTGGCGGTCGGCGGGGCGTACTGCCAGGTCAATGGGCCTGGGCGGGGGTGCGGTCGCCGGGTCGGGACCGCCGGAGGGGGCGGTGTTGCCAAAACGAGGTCTTGACGAGTCGGGAAGTTTGACATTTGATAAATCCCGCCGATGCAGGAGGTCTCATGTCAGCTCGCACCCGTCTCGTCGCGGCCGTCGCCGCAGCGGCTCTCACACTCACCATCGCCGGCTGTGGTGATTCGGAGAAGGCCGATTCCCCCGATGCCGCTTCCGTCACCTACCTGACCTCCTTCGGGACGTTCGGTCGGGACGCGTACGCATACGTCGCCCTGGAGAAGGGCTACTTCAAGGAGGCCGGGCTCAACGTCACCATCAAGCCCGGCACCGGCACCGTCGATGTCATGAAGCTGATCGGGTCGGGGCAGGCCGACTACGGCCCGGGCGACCTCTCCGGGGTCATCACCACGCTGGCCAACGAGAAGATGCCGGTGCGCGTGGTGGCCGCCATCCACCAGCGGTCGATGGCCGGCATCGCCTCGCTGGACAAGGCGATCGACTCGCCGGAGAAGCTGCCCGGCGCCAGCATCGCGGACAGCTCCGGCTCCACCAACATGATCATTTTCCCGGCGTACGCCAAGGCGGCCGGCATCGACCCGAAGTCGGTGAAGTTCGTCCCGTCCTCGCCGCAGTCGCTCCCGCAGTTGCTCGCCGCCGGCTCCGTGGACGCGATCGGCCAGTTCGCCGCCGGCAAGCCGCTGCTGGAGAAGGCGGCCGGTGGCAAGACCGTCACCATGCTGCCGTACGCGGACAAGCTTCCCGACCTGTACGGCAACGGCCTGCTGGTCTCCGCCGCGAAGCTGGAAAGCAACCGCGCGGAGGTCGAGAAGTTCACGGCAGCGCTGGTCAAGGGCCTGCTCTACGCGGTGGAGCACCCCGAGGAAGCCGCCCAGTTGCTCAAGAAGCACGACCGGACGGCCGACGAGAAGGTCGCCGCCGCCGAACTCACCGAGATGCGGCCGTACGTCCTGGGTGACGGCGGGCCGGCCGGAAAGCTGACGCGGGAGCGGGTGGAGGCGATGATCAAGCTCCTCGCCGGCACCGGCACCCTCAAGTCGACGCCGAACGCCGAAGACATCGGCGTCTACGACATCGCAAAGTCATAACTTCCTCTTCGACGGCGGTGCGCGCGGCTGGTTGCGGCGCGCACCGCGAGGGGCGAACCATGATCGGAATTCGTAACGTTTCGCAGATCTACCGCACCCGGGCCGGTGACGTGGAGGCCCTGCGTGATGTGTCGCTGGAGGTCGCCGACGGCGAGTTCGTGGCGATCGTCGGGCGGTCCGGGTGCGGTAAGTCCAGCCTGCTGCGGCTGGTGGCGGGCCTCCAGGCGGCCACCTCGGGCGAGATAACCGTCGCCGGCACCCCGATCCGGGGGCCACGGCGGGACATCGGCTTCATGTTCCAGCGCCCGGCCCTGCTGCCGTGGCGGTCGGTCATCGACAACGTGCTTCTGCCGACCGAGGTGTTCAAGCAGGACCGCCGGGACGCCCGGGCACGCGCACACGAACTGCTCGACCTGGTCGGGCTGAACGGCTTCGAGAAGCGCCTGCCGCACGAACTCTCCGGCGGCATGCAGCAGCGGGTCTCGCTGTGCCGGGCCCTCATCCAGCAGCCGCGGGTGCTGCTGATGGACGAGCCGTTCTCCGCGCTCGACGCGCTCACCCGCGCCGACCTCACGGTCGAACTCCAGCGCCTCCAGATGAAGCACGCCTCGACGGTGCTCTTCGTGACGCACTCGGTCGACGAGGCCGTGCTGCTTGCCGACCGGGTCGTCGTACTCAGCCCGCGACCGGGCCGGCTGCGGCAGATCGTGGGGATCGACATCGCCCGCCCGCGTTCGCTGGGACGCGACGGCCACTCGGCCGAACTCGGCGTGCTGCGCGCCCAGCTGCACGACCTGCTCATGACCCCCGAGGAGGTGGCACGGTGACGGTCACCGAAACCCGCCGTACCGGCCGCGACAAGCCACGCGCCGCAGGCCGCTGGGCGCAGCAACTCCCGCCCGTGCTCGGCGTCGTGGGCGCCACCGCCCTGTGGTGGGCGATCACGGTCGTCTTCGAGGTGGAGAGCTTCATCCTGCCGTCCCCGGTGCAGGTGGCGCAGACCATGGTCGAGGAGTCCGCCTACCTGTGGGACAACACCCTGGTCACCCTCTGGGAGACGCTGCTGGGCTTCCTGCTGGCCATCGCGGTCGGGGTGCCGCTGGCGCTGATCGTCACCGCCTCGCGGATGCTGGAACGGACCGTCTACCCGCTGCTGCTGATGCTCAACGCCGTACCGAAGGTGGCCGTCGCGCCGCTGCTGGTGGTGTGGATGGGCTTCGGCCAGTTCCCCAAGGTCTTCCTGGTCTTCCTGGTCTGCTTCTTCCCGATCGTCATCTCCACCGCCGCCGGCCTCAGTTCCACCCCGGCCGACCTGGTGGAGCTGGGCCGGTCGCTGAAGACCAACTGGTGGCAGACGTTCCGCATGATCCGGATGCCGGCCGCCGTCCCGCAGCTCTTCGTCGGTCTCAAGCTCGCCATCACCCTCGCCGTCATCGGCGCGGTGATCGCCGAGTTCGTCGGTGCCACCGAGGGGCTGGGCTACGCGATCGTCGCCTCCGGCGCCAGCGCCGACACCGCGTTGGCCTTCGCCGCGATGATCCTGCTCGGGGTGCTGAGTGTCGTGCTGTTCTACCTGCTCGCCGCAGTCGAGCGGTTCTTCGTACCGTGGGCGGACCGGTCATGAGCGCGCCGGACTTCCCGCCGACGGTCCCGGTCCGGTGGCTCACCGACGCTGTCGCCTCGGTCTTCGGCGCACTGGGCTTCTCCGAGCAGGCGGCCGGCCTGGTCGCCGGCTCCCTCGTGGACGCCGACATGCGGGGAATCCCCTCGCACGGGGTGATGCTGCTGCCGATGTACGTGGACCGGATCAGGGCCGGCTCGGTCAGCCGGGCCGAGCGGGCCGAGGTGGTCCGGGACAAGGGCGCCATCGCGGTGCTCGACGCCGGCCACGCGCTGGGGCAGCTCACCGGTGACCAGGCGATGCGGCTGGCGGTGACGAAGGCGCAGACGTACGGCGTCGGCGTGGTCACCGTCCGCCGGGCGTTCCACTTCGGCGGGGCGTTCCGCTACGTGGACCTCGCCGCGAACAGCGGCTGCGTCGGCATCGCGGCGGCCAACACCCGCCCGCTGATGCCCGCCCCGGGTGGCGCCTCGGCGGTGGTCGGCAACAACCCGCTCGCGGTGGGCGTACCCCGCGCGGGCGGCAAGCCGGTGATCCTCGACGTGGCGCTCTCCGAGGCCGCGCTCGGCAAGATCCGGCTTGCTGCCGGTGAGGGCCGCGAGATCCCCGCGAGCTGGGCGACCGACGCGCAGGGGCGGCCCACCACCGATCCGGCCGCCGCGCTCAAGGGACTGTTGTTGCCGTCCGGCGCCCACAAGGGATACGGTCTCGCGCTCATGATCGACGTACTGACCGGGGTGCTGTCCGGCGGGGCGTACGGCCGGGGCGTCCAGGGCCTCTACGCCGACGTCTCGGTGCCCAACGACTGCGCGCACTTCTTCCTCGCCCTGGACGCCGAGGCGTTCGCCGAGGACGCGGAGGAGATCGCCCGCCGGGTCGACGACCTGGCCGACCAGGTGCTCGGCTCCGCGCTGGCGCCCGGCACGGAGCAGGTCCACCTGCCCGGTGACATCGAAGCCGGCCGGTACGACCGGGCATCGCGCGACGGCGTCGCGCTCCAGCCGTCGGTCTTCGCCGGACTGGCGGAGGTCGCCGCCGGGCTGGGCGTGCCGCTCCCGTCACCGGCCAGCGCCGGCTGACCCCGGTCGACGAAGGAGGAAGGAAGTCATGCAGGCCAGTTTCGACGCCACCGGCGAGGTGCTCGTGGTCACCGGCGGCGCCAACGGGATCGGCGCCGCCCTCGCCCACGCGTACGCGGACGCGGGGGGCACGGCCGTCGTGTTCGACGTGGCTTCGGGCCAGCCGCACCCCAGCGGGCGGGTGCACGAGCACCGGGTGGACGTGTCCGACCGGGACGCGGTGCACGCCGCGGTCACCCGGGTGCTCGCCGAGCACGGGCGGATCGACGCCCTGGTGGCCGGAGCGGCGGTGCAGCCGCGGTGCGACGTGGTCGACATGGACCCCGAGCAGTGGCGCCGCACGCTGGCGGTGAACCTCGACGGGGTGGTCTGGTGCGCGCAGGCGGTCCTGCCGGACATGATCGCCCGCCGCTCGGGCGCGATCCTGGTCTTCGCCTCGGGCCTGGCCACCGCCGGCCGGGCGCAGGCGTCGGCCTACGCGGCGAGCAAGGGTGCGTTGATCGCCTTCGCCAAGTCGCTCGCCGCCGAGGTCGCCGAGCACCGGATCCGGGTGAACACCGTCTTCCCCGGAGTGGTGGACACCCCGCAGTTCCAGCAGGCCAACCCGACCGGTGGTGAACGGGAGCACTGGGCGCGGGCCACCGGCATCGGCACACCGGCCGACGTGGTCGGCCCGCTGATGTTCCTGCTCTCGCCCGCCGCGACCATGACCGGATCCACCCTCACCCGTGACCGGGCGTACCCGAGGAGCGAAGCACAATGAGCAGCACGACCGAGCAGTTGCCGGTGGGCATCGTGGGCGCCGGGCCGGTCGGCCTGGTCACCGCGCTGGGCCTGGCCCACTACGGCGTGCCGGTGGTCATCTTCGAGGAGGACGAGCGGCTGTCGCTGGACACCAAGGCCGGCACCGTCCTCACCCGCACCCTGGAGGTGCTGCACCGGTACGGCGCCCTGAACGACGTGCTGGCCGGGTCGCTGCGCATCGACGAGATCGGCGAGCTGGACCGGGCCACGAACACCCAGACCCTCAGCGTCCGGACCGGGGACCTCACCGAGGACACACGCTTCCCGTTCGTCATCAACATCCCGCAGCACGAGCTGGAGCCGATCCTGCGGCAGCGGCTCGACGCCACCGCCCCCGGCGCGCTGCACATGGGACACCGGCTGCTCGACTTCGTCCAGCACCCGGACCGGGTGGACCTGCGGCTGCGCACCGCCGAGGGGGAGCGGACGGTTCCGGTGCGGTACCTGCTGGGCTGCGACGGCGGTCGGTCCGCCGTCCGGGACCAGATCGGCGCGCGGGTCGAGGGCGAGACGTACCAGGAGCGTTACATGCTGGTCGACCTGAAGGTCGACCTGGACGTGGAGAACCCGCGCGACTACCCGTACCTGGCCTACTTCGGTGATCCCCAGGAGTGGATGATCCTGGTCCGCCAGCCGCACTGCTGGCGTTTCCTCTACCCGCTGCCGGCCGGGCAGGCCGAGCCGGACCGGGAGGAACTGGCCGACAAGGCACGCCGGTTCATCGGGGACACCAAGACCCTGGAGATCGTCGGCACCAACATCTACAACGTGCACCAGCGGGTGGCCGACCGGTGGCAGGACGGGCGGGTCTTCCTGCTCGGCGACGCCGCGCACCTGATCACCCCGATGTGGGCGCTGGGCCTGAACACCGGTGTCCTGGACGCCTCCAACCTGCCCTGGCGGATGGCCTGGGTGCTGCGCGGCTGGGCCGAGCCGAGCCTGCTCGACGGTTACCAGGTCGAGCAGGAACCGGTCGCCACCAAGGGCTCCGCGGCGATGGCCGCGGCGGCGCGGGCCTACATGGCCCGCCGCGCGGACGACCCGGGGGTGATGACCGCCGGCAACTGGGGCAACGCGTTCACCCGCGCCATGCTCGGCGTACGCCTCGACGTGAGCGGCACGGGCGACTGGTCGATGGTCGCCGCCGGTGACGAGCCGCTGCCGGTGCTGGCCGGGGCGCGCAGCCCCGACCTGCCGCTGTTCGGGCAGTCCGGCACGGTGCACCTGCACGACCTGGCCGCCGACGCCTTCGTGGCGCTCTACTTCACCGACCCGCGCCGGGTCCCGGCACTGCCGCCCCAGGAGTCGCCCGCGCTGCGGCACTACGTGGTGAGCCGGTGGGACGCGCCGCACGACTCCGGGCTGCGGGACCGGGCGCTGTTCGACCCGGGAGACCGGGTGCGGCGCCGCTTCGGGGTCGACAACGACACACTGGTGCTGGTCCGCCCGGACGGGCACGTGGCGGCGATCGTCCCGTTCGACCCCGTCTCCGGCATCGACACGGCCGCCCAGCTCTACGCCCGGATCACCGGCTGCCCACCGCCCGTGACCCGGTCCGACAACACCCTCGTCTGCGAAAGGGATGACAATGAGTAACTACGGTCACGCGACCGCCCCGGACGGAACCCAGGTCGAGCTCGGTGCCGTCGGCCAGCAGGTGGTCTTCGAGAACGACCAGGTGCGGGTCTGGGAGATCAGCCTGGCGCCCGGCGAGCAGCAGCCCTGGCACCACCACCTCAACCCGTACCTGGTGATCGCGCTGGAAGCCGCCGACAACCGGATCGACGCGCTCGCCGGTGGCGACCCCCGCCTGGTGCACGAGGACATCGGCGGGGTGGTCTACCGCGAGCCGGGGGAGATCCACATGCTCACCAACAACGGCACCACCCGGTACCGCAGCCGGCTCGTCGAGCTGAAGTGCCTGGGGGAGAACCTCGTGTCCGGTCAGGGCGAGCGATGAGCGACCAGCCGCTCGTACCGGCCCCGCCGGTGCCGGCCGGCGTCGACCCGCAGGAGTGGGCCAACAACCTCTCCGAACCGTCGAACTACGGCGGCGAGGCGGCCGACCGGTCCCGGGAGGAACTGGTACCCGGCCCGGACGGTCTGGTGCTGGCCCGCTTCCGCGAGATCCTGCTCCAGACCGACGAGCTGGACTGGGCGGACAAGACGCTGGCTGGCCTCTCCCACAAGGCGCTGTGGCGCAACGAGGAGACCGAGGCGTCCATCTCGCTGGTCCGGTTCCGCAAGGGCGCCGGCATCCCGCTGCGCCACTCACACGCGTCCAACCAGTTCATGTTCTGCCTCAGCGGCCGGTACACCTACGTGCCCACCGGGCTCACCCTCACCCCGGGCTCCTTCTACTGGAACCCCAAGGGCAGCCTGCACGGGCCCACGCTCGCCGAAGAAGAGAGCGTCCTGCTGGAGATCTACGACGGGCCGCACTACCCGACCCAGCCGGAGTGGTACACCGACCCGGCGGACGCCCGCTAGCTCCACCTCGAAGAAGAGAAGATAACGATGCCCAAGCAGCAGATTGTTTCCCCCGAGCTGGCCGCCCCGAACGGCCACTTCGCCCAGGCCACCCAGATCAGGGCGCGGGGCCGGATGGTGTTCGTGTCCGGCATGACCGCCCGCAACCGCGAGGGCGGGGTCACCGGCGTCGGCGACATCGCCGCCCAGACGCACCAGGTCTGCCAGAACCTGCGCGCCGCGATGACGGCTGCCGGCGGGTCGCTGGAGGACATCGTGCGAGTGGATGTCTACGTCCGCAACATGGAGGACTTCCACGCCATCCACGAGGTGCGCCGGCAGTACTTCACCGGTGAGCCGCCGGCCTCGACGATGGTGGAGGTCTCCAAGTTCGTGAACAAGGACTACCTGATCGAGATCAACGCGATCGGCGTGATCGACGACGAGCAGGACGCCTGATGAAGCTCGCCAGCGTTCTCACCGAGACCAGCCGGCGGATCGGGGTGGTCGACGGCGACACCGTCGCCGTGCTCCCCGCCGAGCTGGGCGAACTCGACGAGGCGATTCGTGGTGGCGCGGACGCGCTGGAGGCCGTCCGCGCCGCCGCGCGGCAGGTCACCACCGTGCCGTTGGCCGAGGTCCGGCTCGACGCGCCGCTGCGCCGGTTCAACCGGGACATCCTCTGCACCGGCTGGAACTACTGGGACCACTTCGAGGAGTCGCGCGGCAAACGGGAAGGGCAGGACCCCGCGGAACGGCCCAAGCACCCGACCTTCTTCACCAAGGGCCCGGACACGGTCGTCGGCCCGTACGACGACATCGCCTACGACCCGCAACTCTCCGCCAAGTGGGACTACGAGGCGGAGGTGGCGCTGGTCATCGGTGCGGACTGCCGTTCGGTGAGCGAGGCGGACGCGCTGTCGTACGTGGCGGCGTTCTGCGTGGCCAACGACGTGTCGCAGCGCGACCTGCAACGCGCACACGGCGGCCAGTGGCTCAAGGGCAAGAGCATCGACGCCACCATGCCGCTCGGGCCGTGGCTGACGACCGTGGACGAGGTGCCGGACCCGGCGAACCTGCGCATCCAGTGCGAGGTGAACGGCGTGCTGCTCCAGGACGCGTCGACCGGGCAGATGGCCTTCCCATTCGCCCGCATCATCGCGGAACTGAGTTGGGGGATGACCCTGCGGGCCGGCGACGTGGTGCTCACCGGTACGCCGAGCGGCATCGGAAACGCCCGTGACCCACAGGTGTTCCTGAACGACGGGGACCTGGTGGTGACCCGGGTGGAAGCACTCGGTGAGCTGCGCAACCGGGTGCGACTGACGAAGCTGCACTGACCCCGCGACGGGTGCGGGTCGGCGCAGCGCGGCGCCGACCCACACCGTTCCACAGCGACGAAATTGGTACCATTTCCAGGGCCCTGATGCGTTGGTGGGATCACCCGAGCACCCCATGAACATGGATCATGTCCCGCGCGAACGGGACGAGCACGGCATCCACCAGCGGCGCTATCCGGAGGCAAACCGTGGCAACAACGCATCGTCGACCCGTCCTGAGCGACGCCAACGACGACGGTCGGGCCGGTGCCGGTGGAGCCGACGGACAGCACCGCACCCTCGCCGACTCGGCGACCGCGGTCCTGCACGAGGCGATCCTCACCGGCCGGCTGCCGGCCGGCACCCCACTACGGCTCAACGAGATGGCCGACCTGCTCGGCATGAGCATGAGCCCGGTCCGCGAGTCGATCCGACGGTTGGCCGCGCTCGGCCTGGTCGAGGTGGTCCAGCACAAGGGCGCCTGGGTCATGCCGCTGACCGTCGAGGACGCGGTCGACACCCATGAGACCCGGATCGCCATGGAGACGGCACTGATCGAACGGGCGGCGACCCGGTTCACCGCCCAGGACGCCCGGCGTGCCGAGGCGGCACTCGACGAGCACCTCGCCGCGTCCGCGCGCGGCGACGCCACCGCTGCCCGCCGCGCACACACCGAGTTCCACTTCACCATCTACCGGGCGGCCGGATCGCGTTGGCTGCTGCGCGGTCTGGAGCCGGTCTGGGAGAACAGCGAGCGGTACCGGTTCGCAACGGTCACCCCGACGGGGCAGAACGAGGAGCGGGTCCGCGAGCACCGGGCCATCCTCGACGCGTGCGTCGCGGGGGACGTGGCGGCGGCGGTGACCGCCGTGCAGATCCACATCCAGAACGCGGCCGACCGGGTGATCGGCAAGATGAACACCGACGCCGCAGCAGTGCCCGCCGCCCGGGCGCCGGGACACGCGCGTACCGGAAGCTGACCGCCGGCGCCACCGCGTCAGCCGGTAGTGGCGCCGCCCTCCAACCGTCGGGGCACCTCCGCCCCGACGGACTGTCCGCCGCCGAGTCAGCGGCCACGCCAGCCACCATCCCGTACCGTCGGCGCGTCCCGTCGTGACCGCCGGTCGGGCCAACCGTTAGGAAGCCCCGTTGCCTGGCATCGACATGCACGCCCACCTCGCCCCCGACCTGCGCCCGGCCGACCTGCCAGGGGTGGCGGTCGACGGTGACGGCGCCGCCGTTCTCGGCGGCAAACGGGTCGGCCCGCCCGACCTGTACCACCCGGACCGGCTCGAGAACCACCTGGACCAGGCAGGGCTGGACGAGGCGATCGTCAGCGTGCCGCCGCCCTTCTACCGCCAGCGGCTGTCCGGACCGGAGGCGGCGGCGTGGGTCCGTGCGGTCAACGACGGCCTGCTCGCCGTGGTCGCCGACCGGCCCCGGCTCACCCCGCTGGCGTACCTGCCGTTCGAACATCCCGAAGTGGCCCTCGCCGAGTACGACCGGATCGCCACCGACGACCGCTGGGCCGGGGTGGTGGGCGCCGCCGGTGGAGACGCCGGGCCGCTCGACGGTCCGCCGCTGCACCCCCTGTGGCAGCGTCTCGACGCGGACCGGCGCACCGTGCAACTGCACCCCGCGCACTCGGCGGACCCCCGCCTGGAGCCCTACTACCTGGCCAACCTGCTGGGCAACCCGGTCGAGACGACGGTGGCAGTGGCCCAGCTCGTCTTCGGTGGGGTGCTCGGCGGGCACCCGGGAATCCGGTTCGTGCTGGTGCACTGTGGCGGCTGCGTGCCGGCGGTGGTCGGGCGCTGGGAGCGCGGTCACACCACCACCCGACCGGGCGTACCCGTGCTGTCGCCCACCCCGGCCGAGGCGGTGCGCGCCCTCTACGTCGACAATCTGGCCCACGATCCGCAGGTGGTCGACCTGGCGGTGTCGGTCTTCGGCGCGGACCGGCTGGTGCTCGGCAGCGACTGGCCGTTCCCGATGGGCACCGACGCTCCATCCGCCACGGTGGCACACCGGGGCGCTGACTACGCCCGGCAGGTGGCCACCGACAATGCGGCGCGGGCCCTGGGGCGGGCACCCGGCGGTCGGTGACAGGTCGGGCCGGGGGAGCCGTCGAACTGCCGCCTTTACCCGGCACCGGGGCCTGAGAGACCGCGCTGGTCAACGCGTTCCTTGTTAAGGCCCGTATCGGACCTCAGCGCCGGGCCAGCGCCAGCACACTCAGACCGAACATCACCACACCCAGGGGGAGATGGACCGACGGGACGTGCGCGATGCCCAGCACGACCTGGACCGAGGCGAGTACGAGGAATCCTGACGCGTGCCAGACAGGCCGGGGGGAACTGCCGCCCGGCTTCCACGCCAGCACCGCCGCGAGCACGTACAGCATCGACGCCCCGTACATCACACGGGCTCCGACACTGTGCAGCGTCTCTCCGTAGGAAGAGGTCAGCAGCAGTCCGGCGGAGACCGCCTGAAGGAAGATGGTCAGGGTCTGCAGGGCGATCGCGATCTGCAGGAACGAGGAACCGCGTTGTGCGTTCGCCGTCACCTGAGTGGCCATGTCACAGTCCCCTTTTCCGCCCTCGGGCAGTAGGTCGATAAGGTCTCACCAGTCCGACGACGCGGGCCTGCAAAAGGTAAGGCGAGGGGGCGGCCGGAAGCATGGGGACTGTCGCGACCAGCGCAGACGAGATCGTCGGCGAGCGGCGTCAACTGATCAATGTCGCCTACCGGTTGCTCGGTTCGGTGACCGAGGCCGAGGACGCCGTACAGGATGCCTACGCACGCTGGTACGGGCTGCCGCGAAGCCGGCAGGAGGAGATCCTGTCCCCGGGCGCCTGGCTGACGACGGTGACCAGCCGCATCTGCCTGGACCTGCTCGGCTCGGCGCGGGCCCGCCGTGAACGCTATGTCGGCGCGTGGCTGCCCGAGCCGCTGCCCGACCGCACCGAGTGGGACCACGCAGGCGGCGCCGACCCCACCGGCCGTGCAGACCCCGCCGACCAGATCGTTCTGGACGAGTCGGTGGCCATGGCCTTCCTCGTCGTCCTGGAGTCGATGACGCCCGCCGAGCGGGTGGCGTTCGTCCTGCACGAGGTCTTCCGGTACCCGTTCGCCGAGATCGCCGACGTTCTTGACCGGACCCCTGCGGCCTGCAAGCAGCTGGCGGCCTCCGCCCGGCGGCGGGTGAGCGTCGCGCGCGGTCGGGTGACGGCGACCGGCCAGGCCGACGTGGTGAGGCACGTCAAAAAAGCATGGGAGGCCAAGGACGTCGCAGCCCTCGTCGGTCTCCTCAACCCGGCTGCCGTGATGACCGCCGACGGCGGCGGCATGGTCGGCACCGTCCTGCGCCCGGTCGAGGGTGGCGCGCGCATCGCCCAGTACCTGGTCGCCATTGCCGACAAGGCTCCGGGGCTCGAACTCCTGGAGCGGTCGGTCAACGGTGTGCCGGGCCTGGTGGCCCAGCATGCCGGCGTCGTCGTGACCGTCGCCTCGTTCGACGTCGCCGACGGGCGCGTCACCCGGATCTGGGCGGTCCGCAACCCGGAGAAGCTGCGGCCGTGGGCGCGGGAGGGCTAGGGCGTGTCTCCTGGATCTTGAGTGCAGGTTCGGCTATCCACGTCTGTCGTGAGTGGGCGGTTTGAGCTGACGGATGTCGAGTACGCGCGGA
>NZ_JBEOVW010000063.1:0-14442 GCF_040295705.1 Micromonospora sp. NPDC002717
CAGCACCAGCCACCACAGCTCCAGCGGCCAGGCCCTGCGGTGCCGGAACAGCGGCGAGGTCGGCACCTGACCGATCAGGTCGAGCACCTCCGGGGCGTACGCCCCGGAGGCCACCGCCGTGTGTGGTCCGGTCCTACTCCTCGAAGCCGCCGAAGTCCTCGGCGAAGTCGCCCTCGATCGCGTCCTCGATCATCTCGCCGGCGACCATGCCGCCGACAAGGCCGAGCGCGGCGCCCGCGACCACGCCGCCCATGCCGGGGCCCCGGCCGTGCCCGTGGCCGTGGCCGCCGAAGCCCTGCGCGCGCAGGCTGCCGTAGCGCGAGGTGGTCTCCCGCAGCCAGCCGTCGACGACCTGGACCCAGTCCGTCCGGTCGGCGTCCGCGTACGAGACCCGGTAGTGGCCGAAGGCGTCGTGCCCGGCGGTGAGGAACCCGCCGCGCTTGTCGCACTCCAGGATCACCTCGACGCCGTGCGGGCTGGTGACGAAGGTCAGCTCGACCTCGTTGATGGTCGACGCGTACTGGGGCGAGGCGAAGAACTCGATCTCCTGGTAGAACGGCAGCGTCTGCTGCGTGCCCCGGATGTGGCCGCGTTCCAGGTCGGCGTGCTTGAAGCGGAACCCGAGTTGCTGGAACGCCTCCAGGATCCGCTCGTGCACCGGCAGCGGGTGCACGTTGACCTGGTCCAGGTCGCCCTTGTCCACCGCCCGGGCGATCGCCAGCTCGGTACGCAGCCCCATCGTCATGCCGCGCAGCCGCTGGCCGTACACGTCGGTGATCGGGGTCTCCCACGGCACCGGGAGCTGGAACGGCAGGGAGAGCTGCTGCTTCGGGGCGAGCTGGAACGCGCCGCTGACCGGCAGCCGGTGGAACTCCATGATGCCGGCGTACTCGGTGTCGCCGCCCTCGATCTCGACCCGGGTGACCAGGCTGACGACGACCTGCTCGACGTTGGCCGGGGCGTCGCCGCCGACCAGGTTCACCTGGCCCTCCAGGGTCAGGCCGGGTCGGGTGTTCGGGTTGGTCAGGACGGTGTCGACGCTCGGCCCACCCACACCGAACGCGCTCAGCATCTTCTTGAAGACCATCGGAACTCCCGCGGGATCACGCCGCGCTCCACCCTGGAGCGGGTCGTTGACTGCTCGGACCCTATCCGGCACCGCTGTGAAGTGCCTGTGAGGGCACATGCCGGCCCGGACCGCCCTGGGAGCATCCTCGGGATGAGGATCGTTCACCTACGCCGCGCGAAGACCAGCCTGGTGCTCGACGCGCGCGGCCCGGCACTGCCCCGGGTGGTGCACTGGGGCGCCGACCTCGGCCCGGTCCCGCCCGACGACCTGCCCGCCCTGGTCGACGCCACCGTCGCGCCGGTCGTGCCGAGCAGCTTCGACGCGCCGACCGTGCTGTCCCTGCTGCCCGAGGCGTCCGCCGGCTGGAGTGGCCGGCCGGCACTGGCCGGGCACCGCGACCGCGCCGGCTGGTCCACCGCCTTCCGGCTCGACGGCCTCGACGTCGCCGACACCGGCACGGGGCCCGCCCGGGTCACCGTCCGGGCCGTCGACGCCGGCGCCGGGCTGTCCCTGACCGTCGAGATCGCACTGGACCCGACCGGGCTGGTGATGCTGCGACACCGGCTGCGCAACGACGGCGCGGCGGCGTACGAGCTGCGGGAGCTGACGCCGGTGCTGCCGGTGCCGGCGGTCGCCACCGAGCTGCTCGACCTGACGGGCCGGTGGTGCCGGGAACGGTCCCCGCAGCGGCACCCGTGGCCGACGGGCGCCTGGGTGCGCGAGGGCCGGCACGGCCGGACCGGGCACGACGCGACCCTGCTGCTGGTCGCCGGCACGGCCGGGTTCGGCTTCGGCCACGGCGAGGTGTGGGCGGTGCACACCGCGTGGAGCGGCGACCACGTGACCTTCGCGGAACGCCGGCCCACGGGCGAGTCCACGCTCGGCGGCGGCGAGCTGCTCGCCCCCGGCGAGGTGGTGCTCGGCCCCGGCGCCGAGTACGCCACCCCAGTGCTGCACGCGGTCTTCTCCGACGCCGGGCTGGACGGGCTCAGCGACGTGCTGCACACCCACCTGCGCGCCCGGCCGCAGCACCCCGCGACGCCGCGCCCGGTCACCCTCAACGTCTGGGAGGCGGTCTACTTCGACCACGACCTGGACCGGCTCCGCGCCCTCGCCGACCGCGCCGCCGAGGTCGGGGTGGAACGCTTCGTGCTCGACGACGGGTGGTTCCGGGGGCGTCGCCACGACCGCGCCGGTCTGGGCGACTGGTTCGTGGACGACGCGGTCTGGCCGGACGGGCTGCACCCGCTGCTCGACCACGTGCGCGGGCACGGAATGCAGTTCGGGCTCTGGGTCGAACCGGAGATGGTCAACGCCGACTCGGACCTGTTCCGCGCGCACCCGGAGTGGGTGCTGTCGACGCCCGGCCGGCTGCCGCCGCAGTGGCGGCACCAGCAGACGCTCGACGTGGCCCACCCGGAGGCGTACGCGTACCTGCTGGAACGCCTCGACGCGCTGCTCACCGCGCACCCCGGCATCGAGTACCTCAAGTGGGACCACAACCGGGACCTGACCGAGGCGGGCCACCACGGCCGGCCCGGGGTGCACGAGCAGACCCTCGCCGTCTACCGGCTCCTCGACGAGCTGCGCCGCCGCCACCCGGGCGTGGAGATCGAGAGCTGCGCGTCCGGCGGCGCCCGGGTGGACCTGGAGATCCTGCGGCGCACCGACCGGGTCTGGGCCAGCGACTGCAACGACGCCCTGGAGCGGCTGGCCATCCAGCGCTGGACCGGGCTGCTGCTCCCGCCCGAGCTGGTCGGCACCCACATCGGCCCGGAGCGCTCACACACCACCCACCGCGTGCACGACCTGGGCTTCCGGGCGGCGACCGCGCTCTTCGGCCACCACGGGATCGATTGGGACATCGGGTCGATCGGCGCCGACGAGCGCCGCGAGCTGGCCGCCTGGGTCGCGCTGCACAAGCGGCTGCGCCCGCTGCTGCACGCCGGGCGGGTGGTCCGGGTCGACCACCCGGACCCGGCCGTCTGGGCGCACGGCGTGGTCGCCCACGACGGATCCCACGCGGTGTACGCCGTGGCCCGGCTGGCCACCTCGGTGGCCCAGGTCCCCGGGCCGGTCCGGCTCCCCGGTCTCGCCCCCCGGTGGCGGTACGCGGTGCGCCCCGTCGCGGGCGTGCCGGAGCCCGCGACCCTCCAGTTGGCCGCGCCGGGCTGGCTGGCCGACGGCGGCGTGACGCTCGGCGGCGCGGTGCTGGCCACGGTCGGGCTCCAGATGCCGGCCCTGCACCCCGAGCAGACGCTCCTGCTGGAACTCACCGCCACCACCGGGTAACGGACGGCGGACGGCGCCGAAATTTCTCGGAATTTCTTCGGCCAGGATGTCGAGGACCGGTGTGCCGGCTTCTACCTGTGGGTGAGAGCACCGATGATGGTGCGCAGTCGTGAGGAGCCGCACGTGAAGTACATGTTGCTCATGCAGTTCAGCGCCGCGGGCACGGACTTTCCCTCGATCGACACCTGGGCACCGGAGGAGATCCGGGCGCACATCGGGTTCATGGCCGAGGTCAACGCCAAGCTGGTCGCCGACGGCGAACTGGTCGACGGTCAGGGGCTCGCCGCGCCCGACCAGGCGAAGATCGTCCGGGCGGGCTCCGACGGCGCGCCCGTGGTCACCGAGGGGCCGTTCGCCGAGACCAAGGAGTTCCTCGCCGGCTTCTGGATCGTGGACTGCGACAGCCCCGAGCGGGCCGTCGCGCTGGCCGCGCACATCTCCACCGCGCCCGGCCCCGGCGGCCGGCCGCTGAACATGCCGATCGAGGTGCGCCCGGTCATGTCGGCCCCGCCAGTGGAGATGTGACGACTGGACGCCGCCGACCCATCCGTCGAGGACCTGCTGCGCGAGCTGGCGCCGCAGGTCCTCGGCGTGCTCAGCCGCCGCTTCGGCGACTTCGCCACCGCCGAGGACGCCGTGCAGGAGGCGCTGCTGGCGGCGGCGACCCAGTGGCCGGTCGAGGGGACGCCGGACAACCCCCGGGGCTGGCTGATCCAGGTCGCGTACCGCCGGATGGTCGAACTGGTCCGCGGCGAGACGGCCCGGCGGCGGCGCGAGGACCTCGTCGCCCGCCGCGAGCCGGACGACCGGCGCGCCGCGCCGCCGCCGGACGAGGAGTTGACCGCCGACCGGGACGACACGCTGACCCTGCTCTTCCTCTGCTGCCATCCGGCGCTTTCGCCGGCCTCGGCGATCGCGCTGACCCTACGCGCGGTCGGCGGGCTCAGCACGGCCGAGATCGCCCGCGCCTTCCTCGTGCCCGAGGCCACCATGGCGCAGCGGATCAGCCGCGCCAAGCAGCAAATCCGCGGCTCCGGCATCCCGTTCCGGATGCCCGAGCCGGCCGATCGGGAGGCCCGGCTGGCCGCGGTGCGGCACGTGCTCTACCTGATCTTCACCGAGGGGCACACCGCCAGCCTGGGCGCCGACCTGCGCCGGGTGGACCTGTCCGAGGAGGCGATCCGGCTGACCCGGGCGCTGCACGCGCTCCTGCCCGACGACAGCGAGGTGGCCGGCCTGCTCGCGCTGATGCTGCTCACCGACGCCCGCGCCGCCGCGCGGACCGGCCCGTCCGGCGAGCTGGTCTCCCTGGCCGACCAGGACCGCAGCCGGTGGGACGCGGCGGCGATCGCCGAGGGGGTCGCGCTGGTGACCCGGGCGCTGCCCCGCGGGCCGGTCGGGCCGTACCAGATCCAGGCGGCCATCGCCGCGTTGCACGACGAGGCGCCCAGCACCGGGGAGACCGACTGGCCGCAGATCCTCGCCCTCTACGAGGTGCTGGAACGCTTCTCCGGCAACCCGGTCGTCGCCCTCAACCACGCGGTGGCGACCGCCATGGTGCACGGCCCGGCGGCGGGCCTGGCGGCCCTCGACGCGCTGGACGCCGACCCCCGGCTCGCCGGGCACCACCGGCTGCCCGCCGCCCGCGGGCACCTGCGCGAGATGGCCGGCGACCGGGAGGGCGCGGTGGCCGCGTACCGGGCTGCGGCCACCCTGACCACGAGCCTGCCCGAGCATCGCTACCTGACCATGCGCGCCGCCCGCCTCGCCGCCGGCCGCGAGGGTTGACCGGCGCCGCCGGGGGTATCCGTGGATGATCCGCCCGGGTCCGGCCGCCGAGCCGGGCGGGAAGACGGCTCGGAAGGAGAACGCCATGGTCACCGTCGGCTACACCCTGTTGTGCGAGCAGGCCGGCCCCAAGCAGCTGGTCGACTACGCGGTGCGGGCGGAGGCGGCCGGCTTCGAGCAGCTCGTCATCTCCGACCACTACTACCCGTGGCTGGACTCGCAGGGCCACTCCCCGTACGCCTGGTCCGTGCTCGGCGCGGTCGCGCACGCCACCAGCCGGGCGGAGCTGATGTCCTTCGTGACCTGCCCGATCCGCCGCTACCATCCGGCGGTCGTGGCGCAGAAGGCCAGCACCGTCGGGGTGCTCTCGGACGGCCGGTTCACCCTCGGCCTCGGCGCGGGCGAGAACCTCAACGAGCACGTGGTCGGCGGCTGGCCACACGTGCAGCAGCGGCACGAGATGTTCGAGGAGGCGCTCCAGATCATCCGGCCCCTGCTCAACGGGGAGACGTTGACCTTCTCCGGCAACCACTACGACGTGCCCGACGCCTACGTGTGGGACCGGCCGGACCGCCCGGTGCCGATGGCGATCGCCGCCTCGGGCCGGCAGTCGGCCACCCTCGCCGCCGAGTACGGCAACGGCATCGTCGCCACCGAGCCCGACCCGCACATCATCGAGATGTACGAGGACGCCGGCGGCGTCGGGCGGCCCCGCTACGGGCAGGTGGCCATCTGCTACGGCCCGGACGAGGCGGAGTGCCGCAAGATCGTGCACGACCAGTTCCGCTGGTTCGGGATGGGCTGGAAGGTCAACGCGGACCTGCCCGGGCCGGAGTCGTTCGCCGCCGCCACCCAGTTCGTCCGCGAGGAGGACGTGGCCGCGGGGATCTCCTGCGGGCCCGACGTGGACCGGCACGTCGAGGCGTTCAAGAAGTTCGTCGACGCGGGCTTCACCCACGTGGCGATCGTGCAGGTGGGCGGCGAGACGCAACCCATGTTCCTGGACTGGGCGCAGGAGCAGTTGCTGCCGAGGCTGCGCGAGCTGTGAGAATCTCGCCGACCCGGCGGCCCCGGTTGACCCCGCCCGGCCGGTTCGGACCGGCCGAGCTGCGCCTCGCGCTGGCCGCGCCGCGCCCGGCCGCCGGCCTGACCAGCGAGTGGCGGCTGGTCGACGGGATCCGTACGCACACCCGCCGCACGGCCGGCCCGGGCACCGGCGCCACACCCGTCGTGCTGGTGCACGGGCTGGCGGTGTCCCACCGCTACCTGACCCCACTCGCCCTGGCGCTGGCCGACACCCACCCCGTGTACGCGCCGGACCTGCCCGGCTTCGGGCTCACCGAGCGCCCCGACACGGCGTACGACGTGGCCCGGCACGCCAACCACCTGGCCGCCTGGCTGGCCGCGTACCGGATGCCGCCGGTCTGCCTGCTGGGGCACTCGTTCGGCGCGGAGGTCGTCGCGGCGCTGGCCGCCCGCCAGCCCGACGCGGTCCGGGCCGTGGTGCTCGCCGGGCCGACCGGCGACCCGGCCGCCCGGTCCCGGCGGGGACAGCTCGGGCGGTGGTTGGTGGACGCCCTGCGGGAGGCGCCGTTACAGGCGCCGATCCTGCTCCGGGACGTCGTGGACGCCCGCCCCTGGCGCGTCCACGCGACGCTGGCGCACTCGGTACGCAACGGCGTCGAGGCGGACCTGGTCCGGATCACCGCGCCGACCCTGGTGGTCGCCGGCTCCCGGGACCCGGTGGTGCCGGCGTCCTGGCGGTCGCAGGTGGGCCGGCTGGTGCCGCACGCCCACACGCTCACCGTGCCGGGCGCCGCGCACAACGTCGCGACCACCGCGCCGGCGCAGGTCGCCGACGCGATCCGGGCCCTGCTCGCCCCGTCCCTGACGAACAGGTGATCACATGCGCATCGGCAACACGGAGATCCGCCCCGCCGGCGGTGGCCTCGGCTGCCTCCTGATGATCCTCTTCTCGATCGTCGCCTCGATCGTCCTGACCGTCCTCCTCAACCTGGTCTTCTAACCGTCGTTCGCCCGCCCCTGGTCAGCGGCGCAGGCCGAGGGCGGCCAGCACCTCGCGGGTCGCCTGGCGGACCGGGTCGACGACGCTGCCGCGCAGCCAACGGGCGACCGGCGACACCGTCGCCCGCCACGCGGCGGCGACCGCCCGGCCCACCGGGCGCACGGCGTGCCGCCACAGCCAGCCCGCCGCGAGCACGAACGGCCGCAGGGTGAGCGCGTAGCACCACCACAGCAGCCGGCCGGTCATCCGCCACGCCCACGCCGCCGCGTCGAGCAGCACCCGGCCGGTGGCCAGCAGCCACCGGCCCAGCGCGGCGAGCCCGGCCGCCAGCAGGCGCCCGAGCGGGGCGAGGAGCCGGGCAAACCAGCTCAACGGCAGCCAGACCAGGTGGTACGCCAGCCAGGTCAACGGCACCCACACCACCGTCCGGGCCAGCCAGGCCAGCCCGCGGGCGAGCCACACCAGCGGCACCCACACCAGCGTCCGGGCCAGCCAGGCGATGCCGCGGGCGAGCCAGCCCAGCGGCAGCCACAGCAGGTGACGCAGCAGCCAGCCGACCGGGCGCAGCAGCCAGTGGTCCAGGAACCGGCCGACCGGCGCGAGCAGCCAGCGGTGCAGCCACCCGCAGACGGCGGCGACCAGCTCCCAGACCAGCCGCACGGGCACCACCACGACCAGCGCGATCCCCCGGGCGACGGCCACGACCAGCGGCGCGGCCTCAGAAGTGGCGGATGTTCCGGTGGCACGCGGAGCCGGGCCCGGCGAGTCGATCACCGGCACACGGTAACCAGCCCCGGCAAGCACCCGGCGGCGGGCGCGTCGAGGCGACCGACGGGGCTGCCGGGTGGCCGACGGGGGCAGCCGGGTGACCGACGGGCAGCCGGGTGACCAGGTGACCGACCGGGTGGGCTCAGGCCGGGTCGAGGGCCAGGTCCGCGACGAGCGGGTAGTGGTCGGAGGCGTACTCGGTGTCGCCGCCCCGGACCACCCGGCAGTCCCGCACCCCGGCGGCCAGCGCCGGGGTGCCGAACAGATAGTCCAGCCGCATGCCGGAGAACTCCGCGCCGCCGCCGTGCCGCGTCGGCGCGGTCAGCCCGGCGTCGGGCGTGCCGGCCGCCGCGTACAGGTCGACCAGGCCGACGGCGAGCAGTCGGGCCACCGCCCGGGTGTCCACCGTCCGCCCGTCCCGACGCAGGTGACGGCGGCGGTACGCGGCGGGGAGCCGGGCGATCCGGTCGGTGTGGTCGGCGACGGGGTCGAGGGTGTTCAGGTCCCCGGCCAGCAGCCCCAGCTTCCCCGGCGCGCGGCGCAGCGCGGCGGCGGCCCAGCCCGCCTCGACGCGCCGGCGCAGCCCCGAGTAGGGATCGAGGTGGACGCTCAGCACGGTCAGCGGGCCGGCGTCGGTCGCCACGGTGACCCGCTGCGCGGCGTGGTGGAACGGCCGGTGCACCCGGGCGGCGGCGAGGGCGCGCAGCGGCGGCCGGAGCAGCACCGCCACCGGCTGGCCGAAGCAGGAGCGGGCGAGGTGGGGGCGCATCCCCACCCGGCCCGCGAAGTCGCCGAGCACGTCGCCCGAGTCGAAGCCCCACAGTTCCTGCAGGGCCAGCACGTCCGGCCGCTGCGCGACGACGACCCGCGCCAGCCGGTCCCGGCGGTCGGCGCCGCCCCGGTCCCGGCCGCCGGTCCGGATGTTCCAGCTCATCACCCGCAGCATCGGTGCCGTCAGTCCACCCGGGCGGCCTTGGCCAGCTCGTCGTCGAGGGTGTGCACGTCCTCGGACTCGATGCTGGGCCGGTTGCCCTCGCGCAGGTCCTCGTTGGGGCGGACGACCCAGTAGAGCAGCCCGATCCAGAGGGTGGTGAGGATGATCGCGCCCATGACGTCGGTGGGGTGGTGCATCCCCCGGTACATGCGGGAGATCGCCACGCCGGCCGGCATCACCACCGCCAGCGCCACGAAGATCCACCGCCACCACCGGTCCGTACGCGGGACGACGATGATCGCGACGGCGACCCAGACGCAGAGCGTGGCGGCGATGTGGCCGGACGGGAACGAGGAGGTCGGCATCGGGCCGTCGAGGTTGCCCACCGGCGGGCGCGGCCGGTCGACCGCGGCGGCGGAGGCGAGGAAGAGGCTCAGCTCGCCGAACATGGTCAGGGCGACGAACAGCACCGGCCGCCAGCGCCGCCACACGGCCAGCACGAGCGGGCAGAAGACCAGCGAGATGAGCAGGATGGCGTGCGTGTCGCCGGCCTTGCTCCACCAGTGGCTGAGGTCGTCCCGGTCGGGGGTGCGGTGCTCCGCGAACCACCTCGGCACGTCGGTGTCGAGGGTGGCGAAGAGGGTGCCGCCGGCGTGGTAGCTGACGAACATGCCGAAGCCGTAGAGCGCGCCGAGGACCAGCACCCAGCCGACGACCAGCTCGAACACGGCCGCCCGGGGGTGCGGCAGCAGGTGTGCCTCGTCGGGGGCGGGGGCCACCTCGTGCGCGGCCTCCGGCTCCAGCCCCTCGGCCAGCGCCGGGACCGGCCGGCCCCGCTCCAACCGCCACAGCCGGAAGGCGTACGCGGTGACGCCGAGCCAGGCGGCGCCGAGCAGCCAGGCCCCGAGCACGTCGGAGACGAAGTGCACGCCCAGCGCGATCCGGGTCAGCCCGATCAGGAACACGACGGCGGCGACCAGGACGATCGCGGGCCTGCGCCAACGGCGCGACATGGCCGGCAGGAAGACCAGCAGCAGCGCCCCGTACGCGACCATCGAGCCGAGTGCGTGCCCGCTGGGGAAGCTGTCCCCGGCATAGCTGCCGATCGGCACCTCCACCTCGGGGCGCAGCCGGTCGACCAGCGTCTTGAGCGCCGGGTCGAGGATCAGCGCGCCAAGACCGGTGACGATCAGGAACACCGCGAGCCGACCCTGCCGGCGGATCAGCAGGCCGACCACGGCGACCGACACCAGCCAGACGATGACCGCCCGGCCGCCGAGGTCGGTGAGCGCGTTGAGCACGGTCACCAGCGGCCCGTGCGGGGCGACCAGGTCGTTGAGCCAGGCGGCCACGCCGTGGTCGACGTCGTACAGCGGGGTCCACCGGGTCCGGACCAGGACGAGGAGCACCCCGAAGCCGACCCCGGCGCCGAGCACGACCGCCAGGCCGGCGAGTGTCCGCTCGGTGAAGTGACCCAGGGGTCGACGCAACGCCTCTCTGACCGCGTCCACGGCAGCCTCCCTCTCGCTCCTGGCGTGCCGCAATACCCGATCGGCGCTCCGCGTACACCGGAGGGTGTCCGAAACGGACTACAGGGAGGTCATGTCGCCGGTGTCGTGGAGCTGGTCGCGCTCGGCCTCGGGCTCCCAGAGGTCCGGCTGGGCCGGCTCGCGCACGCCGATCCGCAACGCCTCCAACTGGGCGGCGAAGGAGAGCCCGCCGAAGAGCGCCATGCCGGTCAGGTTCGCCCACAGCAGCAGCGCCATCATGCCGGTCAGCGCGCCGTAGGTCTGGCCGAACCCGTCGCTGAACCGCACGTACGCGGCGAGCAGCAGGCTGGCCACCCACCACAGGACGGTGGCGATCCCGGCGCCGAAGAAGAGCCAGGACAGGCCGGGCTGGTTGCGGCGAGGCGCGTGCCGGAAGAGCACCGCGACGGCCAGGACGGTCAGCCCGAGACTGAGCGGCCACCGCACCACGTCCCAGACGCCGTTGGCGAGTTCGCCCCAGGCGTAGTGCCGCTGCACCGAGTCGCCCATCGGGCCGCCGCCGACGAGGATCAGGAACCCGGTCAGCGCCGGTACGCCGGCGGTGAGGGCGAGGACGGCGGCGCGGACGTACTTCCACAGCGCCGGGCGGTCCCGTTCCACGCCGTAGATCCGGTTGGCCCCGCGCTCGATCTGCGCCATCGTGCTGGTCAGCGCGACCAGGCCGGTGATCAGGCCGAGGCTGAGCGCCAGCTCCCCGGCGCGTTCGGTGCGGTCGCCCTCGCCGAGCAGCTCGGCCACCACCGGCTCGCTCGCCCCGGGGGTGAGTGCGAGCACCGTGTCGGCGACGACCTGGCCGCCCTCCTCCACGCCGAGTTCGCTGATCAGGCCGGTCAGCGCGATCATGAACGGCACCACGGCGAGGCACAGTTGCAGCGCGAACGCGCGGGAGTGGCTGAAGCCGTCGCCGTAGCGGAACCGGATGAAGGCGTCCCGCAGCAGGTGCCAGCCGCCCTGCCGGCGCAGCGTGTGCCAGGCGTCGTCGGCGTTGAGCTCCTCGTCGGGCATCAGCCGGGTCTCCGGCACGATCCGGGTGCTACTCACTGTGCGCCTCGTCGATGAGCTGCTCGCCCCGCTCTCCGGCCGCCTGCGCGTCCTCGGCCAGGTCGGGGGCCTGCGCGGGCTGCGGCACGCAGAGCCAGAGCGCCCGCCGCCGGATCTCGGCCTTCAGGGTGCGGCCCGGCTCGATGAGGTCGCCGTCGAGCTCCCGGGGCTGGGCCCGGTTGCTGGTGATCTCCACGCGCCGGCCCCGGAAGACCTCCATCCGGGGGACGCGGTCCTGCCGGCGTACGACGGCCCAGCCAAGCGCCAGCCAGTGCCGCAGCGTACGCGGGGTGAGCACGGCGACGTCGAGGTAGCCGTCGTCGGGCTCGGCGGCGGTGAGCAGGCGCACCCCGCCCTGGAGGCGCCCGACGTTGGCGATCAGCACGGAGCGGGCCCGCCGGCGGATCGGCTGCTGGTCGTCGATGCGGATGGACACCTTCATCGGTCGGTCGCGCAGGTGCTTGGCGGCCCCCACCACGTACGCCGGCCAGCCGATCCGCTTCTTGGTGGTCTCGGAGGTGTCGGCGAGCATCTGGGCGTCGAAGCCCATGCCGGCCATCACGGTGAAGTAGTGGTCCTCGACCGCGCCGACGTCGAGCAGCCGGCGACCGCGCTCGACGGCGACCTCCAGCCCGGCGGCCAGGTCCCCGGAGAGGCCCAGGTTGGCCGCGAGCAGGTTGCCGGTGCCCTGCGGGAGCACGGCGAGCGCGACGTCGGTGCCGACCAGGCCGCTGACGCAGGACATCACGGTGCCGTCGCCGCCGCAGGCGAAGACCACGTCCACGCCGGCCTCGACCGCCTTTTCGGTCTGGCCACGGCCCGGGTCCTCCACCGTGGTCTCGAACCAGAGCGGCTCGGGCCAGCCGGCGGCGGCGAGGGCGTCGTGGACCGTCCGGTGCAGTTCGTCGAGGTCGGCCACCTTCACGGGGTTGACCACCACGGCGGAGCGCAGGCCACCGTCAGGGGCCGCGCGCCTGTCCTGTCGAGGATCCACGGCGCCAGTGTGCAGCAGATCCGACGCGGCAGCGAGCCGGCGACGCGGTGACGTTACGCGCAGCGGAAACAGGTTTACGATCCCGCCCCGGGTCGCCGGCTCCGGAGGCTCAGGCCGCCGCCCGCAGCGCGGTCTCCACCCGCCGGCGCAGGTCGTCCAGGTCGGCCCCGGCCTCGGTGAGCACCAGCGCGCCCAGCCCCCGCCCCTCGCGGAGCACCCCGAGCAGGATGTGCTCGGTGCCGATGTGGCGGTGGCGCAGCCGCAGCGCCTCCCGCAGCGACAGCTCCAACACCTTCTTGGCGCGGGAGGAGAACGGCCCGCCCGCGTACCGTCGGCGGCCCCAGCGGCGGCGCGGCGCCGGCGCCGCCTCGCGCAGCGCGTCCGGGCCGAACGACTCCTCGATCCGGGCCACGATCGCGGCCAGGTCGATGCCGATCTCCCGCAGGGCGGCGGCGTCGGCGTCGGCGAGGCCGGTGCCACCCCGCTCGGTGTGCCGGCGGACGCGGGCCCGCAGGTCGTCGGCGCGGACGCCGGCCTCGGCGAGCACCCGCGCGGCGAGACTGTCCCCGTCGGCGAGGAGGGCCAGCAGCAGGTGCTCGGTGCCGACCGGCCGTTGGCCCTCGGCCCGGGCCTCGTCCCGGGCGACTCGCACGACGGTGCGGGCCCGGTCGGTGAACCGTTCGAACATCACGCCTCCCAGGAGGATCCGACCGCCGGTCGCCCGGCGTGCTTCTTGTGGACCGCCTGCCGGCTTACCTCGAGCTCGTCGGCGATCTCCTGCCAGGACCAGCCCTGTCGACGGGCGTTGTCCACCTGGACCACCTCGAGCCGTTCGAGCAGCCGGCGCAGCGCGCGGACGGCGCGCAGCCCGACCCGGGGGTCGGTGCTGCCGGCTGCCGCGGCGAGTTCCGTTGCCTGACTCATATCGTCAACTTACGTTGACATCCGCCATCCTGTCAACCAACGTTGACACCCAGGTTCGGCTCGCCCGGTGCTACCGTCCGCCGGTGTCCAGCCTTCGCCCGCCGGCCCGCCGAGGTCCCCGTGTCCGATGCCGAGGTCCCCGTGTCCGATGAGGTTCCCGCGCCCGCCCAGCCGCGCCGCCATCCGCTCGGCGAGATCACGGTGGAGGCCGTCGGCGGCAGCGTCGTCGGCAACCGCTATCCGGCCAACTTCGACGTGCTGCACGTCGACCCGGCCCTGCCGTTCGCGGCGGTGGCCGACGGGATGGGCGCCGGCGAGGGTAGCCGCCGGGCCGGCACCACGGCGATGGGCACCCTGGTCGCACAGGTCCGGGCCGCCTGGCCCGACGTCGGCCCCCGGCAGTTGCGCGCCGCCGTGGCCGGCGTCCAGTCGGCCGTACGCGCCGCCGGCGCGGGCCTGGCGGAGCTGACCGGCTGCACCCTGACCGCCCTGCTCGTCGAGCCCGACGGCGGCCAGGGCTGGCTCCTCCAGCTCGGCGACTCCCGCGCGTACCGGCTGCGCGACGGCCTGCTGGAGCTGATGACCGTCGACCACACGGCGGCCTGGCTGGGCGTGCTGCACGGCTGGTACCCGGCCGACTCCCCCGCCGCCGCCCGCGCCCGCTACCAGCTGACCCGCTACGCGGGGCACCCGGGCGAGCCGGAGGCGGACCTGCTCGCCGTGTCGCTGCGCCCCGGCGACGTGTGGCTGCTCTGCACCGACGGAGTCAGCGACCAGGTCGACTACCACCTGGCCCGCGAGCTGCTGGCGGCGCCACGACCGGAGGAGGCGGTCCGGGACCTGCTCGGCGCCACCCTGGAGGCCGGCGGCGACGACAACGCCACCGCCGTGGTCGTCCGGGTCCACGCCGCCACGCCCCACTGACGGTCGGACGTGAAGACGCCGCTGGCCGGTACCCCGGGCGGGGTACCGGCCAGCGGCATCATGCACCTGTGTCAGTTGTTCCAGTGCTTGGCGACGAGGTCGGCGGCCTGCTGTTCCCACTGGGCGTAGTGG
>NZ_JBEOVW010000064.1:0-12171 GCF_040295705.1 Micromonospora sp. NPDC002717
GGGCGAGGTGGTCGGCTCGATCGTCGGGGCGCGGCCGAAGGCAGGGATCAAGCCTGACCGCCCGGAGCCGGGCACGGCGGGCCACACCCCCACCACGACGCAGAGCGACGCAAGGCAAACACCCGCACGGAAGAAGGCCAGGACCCGAACCTCAACCAGGAAGTGGCCCCACCCGCCCCCGGACCTTGGCCGCACACGAGCCGAGCACCGTTGCCGCGTCCAGCCCGAGGCTCTCGATGGCGACCAGCGCGGTGAACGCCACGTCCGCCAGTTCCGCCGCCACCTCGTCCCGCGTGTGGGTGACGCCCTTGCGCGGATTCTGGCCGAGCAGACCGATCCAGGCGCCCGCCGCCTCCCCCGCCTCCTCGGTGAGCTTGAGGATCCGGCAGGTCATTTCGGCCTGTCCGGTGCCGTTGGCGGCGTCCAGCCAGCCGCGCGAGGCCCGGACCGCGGCCCAGATCGAGTCGTCCACGGCGAATAGTGAACCGGACGAAGGTCACGGTCCGTATCCCGGGACGGTTGGCGGGTACGCGGGTGCCGGGTGGTAGCAACGTGGCTACCAGCAAGTAGTGAAGGGACGTGTCCTATGCCGGAGTCCGTGGAGACGGTGTTCAACAGCGTGGTCGCCCGCAATCCGGGAGAGCCGGAGTTCCACCAGGCGGTGCGCGAGGTGCTGGAGAGCATCGGTCCGGCCCTGGCCCGGCACCCCGAGTACACCGAGGCGAGGATCATCGAGCGGATCTGCGAGCCGGAGCGGCAGGTCATCTTCCGGGTGCCGTGGGAGGACGACCGCGGCCGGATCCTGGTGAACCGGGGTTTCCGGGTGGAGTTCAACAGCGCGCTCGGCCCGTTCAAGGGCGGGCTACGTTTCCACCCGTCGGTGTACCTCGGGATCGTGAAGTTCCTCGGTTTCGAGCAGATCTTCAAAAACGCGCTGACCGGGCTGCCGATCGGCGGCGGCAAGGGCGGCGCGGACTTCGACCCGAAGGGGCGCTCCGACCGCGAGGTGATGCGGTTCTGCCAGAGTTTCATGACCGAGCTGTACCGGCACATCGGCGCGGAGACCGACGTGCCGGCCGGGGACATCGGCGTGGGCGGCCGGGAGATCGGCTACCTGTTCGGCCAGTACAAGCGGATCACCAACCGGTACGAGTCGGGCGTACTCACCGGCAAGGGCCTGGCGTACGGGGGCGCGCAGGTGCGCCGGGAGGCGACCGGCTACGGGGCGGTGTTCTTCGCCGAGGAGATGCTGCGGCAGGCCGGGGACGGCCTGGAGGGCAAGCGGGTGGTGGTGTCCGGCTCCGGCAACGTGGCGATCTACGCGATCGAGAAGGTGCACCAGCTCGGCGGGAAGGTCGTCGCCTGCTCAGACTCGTCCGGCTATGTGCTCGACGAGAAGGGCATCGACCTGGAACTGCTGCGGGAGCTGAAGGAACGGCGCCGGGCGCGGCTGGACGACTACGCGCGGCACGTGCCGCACGCGGTGGCGGTCTCCGGTCGTACCGTCTGGGAGGTGCCCTGCCAGTTGGCGCTGCCGTGCGCGACGCAGAACGAGATCGGCGGCGCGGAGGCCGCGGCGCTGGTGGCCGGCGGCTGCGTCGCGGTGGTGGAGGGTGCGAACATGCCCACCACGCCGGAGGCGGTGCGGATCCTGGGCCGGGCCGGGGTGCGGTTCGCGCCGGGCAAGGCGGCCAACGCCGGCGGGGTGGCGGTGAGCGCGCTGGAGATGCAGCAGAACGCCAGCCGGGACTCGTGGACCTTCGCCGAGTCGGAGCAGCGGCTGCGGGGCATCATGCGGAACATCCACGACCGCTGCTGGGCCACCGCCGAAGAGTACGGCCTGCCCGGCGACTACGTGGCCGGGGCGAACATCGACGGGTTCCGCCGGGTGGCGGAGGCGATGCTGGCGCACGGCCTGATCTGACTATGGGGCTGGCCTGGTCCGGCGTCAGCGGGCTCGACGCCGGGTGGTCCCGCTGGTCGATGTGCTCGTGCGGCGGTCAGCGGTGGGTCACCGAGGGACCGGCCAGGTGGGGGCCGGGCCGGAGTCCGCACCGGTGTCCCCGCCCCGCACCGTCGAGGCCGCTTCGAGGCGCACCGGCAGGTGCCGTTCGGCCTGCCCGACGAAGAGCGCCACCTCGTACGCCATGTCGCCGACCTCCGCGTCACCGCCCATCAGGACGGTGAGGATCGCCCCGTTCCGGGTGGTGGCGGTGAACAGGAACGCCCGGGACATCTGCACGACGACCTGACGCAGCGCCCCACCGACGCACACCCGGGCCGCGGCCAGGCCGAAGGCCTCCAGTCCCCCGACCACACTGGACAGTCGCCCGGCGAGCTCGTCGTCGACACTCCGGGAGCCGCCGAGCGGCAGCCCGTCCGGGGACAGCACCACCGCGAACTCTGCCCCCGGCACCCGGTCGACCAGGTCGTTCAGCGCGTCGCTCAGGCTGCCGACGCTGACCACGGAAGGCGTCATCTGTCGTCGTCTCCTTGCTCTCGTGACCGGGACCTCGACGGCGTCCGTACCGGCCAGGGCTGCCGAGCCGCGCCGGCCGACCGGTCGGCGAGGATCGTCCGCAGCAGGGACAGCAACTCGGCCCGGTTGGCGCAGTTGAGCCGGGACCGCATCCGCGCCACGTGGTGCTCCACCGTCTTCGCCGAGATGAACAGCCGGTCACCGATCTCGCGATAGGTCGACCCGGCGAGCACCAGCTCGGCCACCTCCCACTCGCGCTCGCTGAGGCGGTGCCCAGCGGGGCTCGCGACGGCGTCGGCGAGACCGCCCGGAGGGCGCTGCCCGCCCTTGGCCCCGGCCGGGCGTCCCTGCAGCATCCGGGCGCAGTCCAGCAGGGTGGTCATCGCCCGTCGGTCCGAGGTGCGGATGGCGGCCTGGCCGGCGAGCCGAGCGCCGTCCCAGCACAGCCCGGCGTCGTGCAGCCCCCGGGCGGCGGCCTCCACCCGGACCGGGTCGACCGTCCCGCGCAACACCTCCACCCAGCAGGCGGCGGCTGCGGCGACCACCGTGGCGTACCGGTTGTGGTCCGCCGCGCCGAGCAGGGCGGCCACGTGGTCGTCGGCCGTCGTCGGTCGCTCGGCGAGGATGGCCGCGTGCAGGCCACTCCAGTGCAGGGGCACGGTCCACAGCGGCGGGTCGCCGAGCCGGGCCAGCAACTGCCGCGCCTGGCGCAGGTACGGCTCCAGCCGGCTCAGGTGGCCCAGGCGGGCCCCGGCGATGGCCAACTCGCCGAGCGGCAGCAGCGTGAACAGGTCGACCGGGTGGCGGACCAGCGCCTCCAGGGCGGCGCCCCAGCCCCGCTGGAGCGCGCCGAGGTCGCTGTTGCGCCGGGCGATCCCCATCTCCATCGCCCTGGCGAGGAGCAGGTCGCGCGATTCGAGCGGCCGGCCGCCGGCGGTCACCGTGGCGAGGTGGTCGGCCGCGAGGCCGGTCCGTCCTCGGACCATCGCGATCCAGGCCTGCAGCAACCGGTGCCGCCGGGCCAACAGCGGACCGCCGATGCCGCTGGTCACTGCCCGGTCGAGCACCCCCTCGGCGATGTCCAGTTCGCCGCAGTGCATCGCCGTCAACGCGGCGAGCGCGGCCGGGCTGTCCGGCAGGAGCACCGCCCGGCCTGCCGGCTCCAGCAGCGCCGCTGCCTGCACGAGGGTGGACAGCGCGGTGGTGGGTGGTCCGGCGACGCTGTCCCGAATTCCGTCGGCCATCAGCCGGGCGGCGCTGTGGTGCAGGGTGGGCGGTCCACCGGCACGGTCGTCCGCCGGCGGGTCCGCTGCGTCGACCTGTTGGCCGACGGCGAGTGCGCCGAGGGCGGCGAACGCCTCCGCGGTGGCGCCGCCCGCCCACCGGTACAGCTCCACGCTGCGAACGCCCTGGCCACGGTGTGCGAGCGCCGTCGCGGCGACCACCGCCGCCTCCACCTGCTCGGCTGCGGGTGCCGCGGCGAGCAGCCGGTCCGCCAGCCGCAGGGCGAGGTCGAGGTCACCGGCGAGCGCCGCAGCGACCGCCTGCCGGACGGCGGCGGGCCGCCCGGCGGCTGTGGCCGCGGCGAAGAGTTCCGCCGCGACCGCGGGCTCGCCGGCCAGCGCCTCCTCGGCGGCGGCCTCGAGCGTCGGTGCCGGGCACTCGCCGGCCACTCCGGCGGCGAGCAGCGAGCGGACCAGCGGGAGCACCGGCCCACCCCGGGCCAGCTGCAGTTGGGTGAGCCGGAGCCAGACCGTGGTGCGCTCGGTGACCGGGCTCAGCGCGGTCACCGCCCGCCGCACGATCGGCGCGAGCCGGCCGTCCGCGCCGAGCAGCCCGGCCGCCCGGGTCGCGCCGATCAGCTCGTCCACCTCGACCAGCTCCCGGTCGAGCAGCGCGCCGAGCAGGTCCACCGGCAGCGGCACACCGGCCGCGACGGCCAGCAGCAGCCGCCGGACGTCGGGAGCCAGGTCCTCCAGATCCGGCCCGAACTCGAGGATGACCGGCCGGGGCGGCTCCGTGGGAACGCCCGGTGGCCCCTGCTGACCGCGCAGCCCGCGGACCAGCCGCTCGACGTAGCGGGGCACACCGCCGGTCTGCCCGTGCACGAAGTCGACCAGGTCGGGCTGTCGGCCGAGCTCCGGCGCGCAGGCGAGGTAGGCGGCGGTCTGCTCTCTGGTGAACGGGGTGAGCAGGACCAGGTGCCCGTCCCGCCGCAACGCGTCGGCCAGCTCGACCAGCGCCGCCGGCCGGGGCCACGGTCGGTAGCCGACGACCAGGCGGTGCCGGCGGGCGGTCACCAGGTGGCGCAGCGCCCGAAGCCGGGCGTCGTCCAGCAGCTGCGCGTCGTCGACCAGCAGCACCGTGTCCGGGTCGACCGCGTCGGGCTGGTCGGGCGCGCTCTCGAGGACGGTGCACCCGGCCCGCCGGTAGACCGCGGCCAGTTCCTGGAGGTAGGCGCTGCGGCCGTGGCCGCCGGGGCCCGTCACGCCGAGCACCAGCGGCGACGCCGGAGCCGCCGCCACCGCGTCGAGCAGGCCCTGCGGCCGCCGGTCCAGCACCAGCCGGTGCCCGGCGACGCCGCTCATGGTCATGCTGGTCATCCTCTGCCGCCCCGCCGGCGGGCCAGCGCCAGGCGGGACGCCTTCGGCAGTTCCAGAGGGGCGAACCGGACCGGGGGGCGCGGTGGTGGCTCGCTCCCGACCCCGCTGTGGTGATCAGGTCGGTGCTGCGGCGCGACGGCCGGCGCGCCGACGCGGCCGGCGGTGCCGGCCGGGGCCGGGCCGTCGTCCCGCCCCTCGCGCCGGGGACGCGGCGACACCATCTGACAGGCGGCGAGGGCCGCGCCCGTCGCGGCGGTCAGCTGCGGATCGGGCTCCACCTCGACCGGTACCGGAAGGGCCGCGGCGAGCAGCTCGGCGATCAGCGGGATCCGGGTGGACCCGCCGGCGAGCAGGACGCCGTCGAGCTGCGTCGGCGCCAGCCCACCGGAGTGTACGGTCCGCAGCAGCAGGTCGATCGTCGCCTGCACCGCCGGGCGGATCATGTCTTCGAACTGCACCCGGCTCACCGGCACGCGGGCCGGCCCGCTCGGCAGCGTCAGGAGCACGTCGGTCTGCGTGCCGACGGTCAGTTCACGCTTGGCCCGCTCGCACCCGGGCAGCAGCCCGCGCGGCGGGTCGTACGCCTGCCGGGGTGCGGTGCCGCCGAGGTCACGGGTGAGTGCGGTGCGCACGTGCTCGGCGAGCGCCTCGTCGAAGTCGGCACCGCCGATCCACTCGAGCCCCTGCGGGAAGCCGAAGGTCTCGTACGTGCCGCGTGGGGTGCGGCGGACGAGGGCCGCCTCGAAGGTGTTGCCGCCCAGGGCGTAGACCGCGGCGGCGCTGCCCGGGAACCCCCGTGCCGCGTGGCTCTCGGCCACGGTGACAGTACGCGGAAGCAGCGTCACGTGGCCCAGGCCGAACTCCCGCAGGGCGACGTGCAACAGCTCGCGCCGATGCCGGCCCCAGCCCGCCGGGTGGCTGAGCACGACGGCCTGGGCGGGCTCGCCCTCGCGGTCGCGCACGCGTTCGACGACCCACGACGTCAGCACCGCGGTCAGCGTCTGCGGTGGACACGCCTCGCCGGCGAGCATCAGGGGCACGTCGTCGCCGACCCGCCGCACGAAGCCCCGGGCCGTCCGGGCCCCGTCGTCGGCGCCGGGCTCGCCGACCGTAAGCCTGCCGTCCAGGGCGAGGTGCAGCACCGACGGCACGATCACCGACCCCGCGTCCAGCGGGACCCCCTCGGGGCGGCTCCAGGTCGCGCCCTGCCGCCGGGCAACGGCGGCCGCGGTGTTGGTGCTTCCGATGTCTATCCCCAGGACGTACGGCATGCGCTTTCTTCCCTCACCGCGAGTCGGCCGGTCGGGGCGACGGCGTCCACACCGCGCGGCGACCACCCCCGGCAAACCCCGTGGGCTCCTACGTTCGTACCAGAGATCACTCCGGCATCAGGACCCTAAATCAGGCCGGGACGGGACCCCCATTCCCCCTAACGTACGAGGGGACGCGTGCCCTAATCCGGCAGGGCGGGTCGGGGGCTCGTCCCCGATGACCGGAGCCGGTCACCGGCAATAGCGTCGGTGTCGACGATCAACGGTCGCCGACGCACATCGAGGAGATCCCGCACATGACCCTGCACGACTTCGTGCTCAATCTGCTCACCGACGCCGACGCCAAGGCGGCGTTCGACCTCGACCCGGAGGGCGCGCTGCAGGCCGCGGGCCTCACCGACATCACCCCCGCCGACGTGCAGGACGTCGTCCCGCTGGTGGTCGACTACGCCCCGACCCAGGGGCTCGCCCCGGTGGCTCCGGTGACCGGTCAGCTCGGAGCCGACCCGCTCGTGGCAGACGTCACCGGCGCCGTCAGTCAGCTGCAGACGGCGACGCCGGAGCTCAGCATCGGCGGCTACAGCGGCCTGGACGTCAAGGCCGGTGTGCTCGGCGCCATCACCGTCGACCCGGCGGCCGTCGGTGTCACGGCCACCGTACTGCCCGGGATCGGCCTGGGCGTCGGGCAGAGCGGTCTCGACACCAACCTCGTCGGGGTGCACGACCTGGCGCACACCCTCGACGCCGACGTGGTCGGCGCGGTGGACACCACGGCCGACCCGGTGGTCGGGGATCTGGCCGGCACGGTCGGCAACCCGGGCACCGTGCTCGACGCCACCGACCACGGCCTGCTCGGCACCCCGGACGGCCTGCTCGGGGGCGCGCTGTCCGGCGCCGAGGGCCAGGTCGGCGGGATCGTCGGCTCGCTGGGTGGTGACGACGCGCTGGGCGGGCTCGGTCTGGGCGACGGCGGCACCGGCCTGGTCCCGCCGGTCGACGTGCCGTCGACTGTGGGCGGCGTGACGGGCCAGGTGGACGGCGTCCTCGGCGGCGTGACCGGCGCGGTCGGCGGCGTGACCGGTGACGTCACCGGCGGTGTGAGCGGCAAGGCCGAGGTCCACGGCGAGGTCTCCGCCTCCTCCAGCGGCGGGCTGCTGGGTCTCGGCGACGGTCTGCTCTGACCGTTTCCGGACGACGGCGAGAAAGCCGGATCGCGGACGGCGATCCGGCTTTCTCCGCATCCCTCTTGATATTTGAGCCGAAATCCGCACACTTGGTGCGGTGATGGCGGGGATCTGGTTGGACGTGCTCGACGGAATCGCCCGCACGTGCCGCGAACACGGACGGGGCGACCTGCTCCAAGCCGTCCGCGACAAGCGCGTCCAACTGCTCGACCCGACCCTGCGCGTCCTGGTCGTCGGCGAGCCGAACCAGGGTAAGAGCCAGTTGGTCAACGCGATCGTCAACGCTCCGGTCTGCCCGGTCGGGGACGGTTCCACCACTGTGCTGCCGACGGTCGTGCGCCACGGCGAGGTCGCCTCGGCGGCGGTGGTCCACACGCCGCCCACGGCGGGCCCGGTCGACGCCGGGACCGTCGAGCGAACCGCGGTACCGGTGGACCGGATCGCGGCCGCGGTGGCCGGCACGCTCGGGCGTCGGCCCGGCGGCGGCCCCGCGCACGTCGAGATCGGACTGCCGCGCGCGCTGCTCGGCGCCGGACTGGTGCTGGTGGACACCACCGGCAGCGACGAGGCGACCGCGATCGGTGGCGGCGCCCCGATCGCCGCCGTGAGTCGTGCGGACGCGGTGCTGCTGGTCTCCGATTCGACCCGGGAACTCTCCGTCGCCGAGATCAACATGCTGCTGCACATCACCCGGTCGCACCCGAACGTCGTGGTGGTGCAGACCAAGACCGACCTGGTGACGGACTGGCGTACCGTCGCCGAGCGCAACCGGCGACACCTCGCCGAGGCAGGCGTACCGGCGGCGCTGATCCCGGTCTCGTCGGCGTTACGCCTGCGGGCGGCCGTCACCGACGACCGCGAGCTCAACGCCGAGTCGGGCTTCCCGGTGCTGATCGCCCGACTCCAGCGGGACCTGGCCGGCAAGGCCGATCCGCTGGCGCGCGCCTCGGTGGCGTTGACCGCTCGAACGGTGGTCGAACAGCTCGCCGCGCCGCTCCGCGCCGAACTGGAGAGCCAGGAGGCGCAGCAGCAGTCCGGCCCGATCTCCCAGCTGCACGCGGCCCAGCGGGAGGTCGACGAGTTGCGCCGCTGCTCCACGCGCTGGCAGAACACCCTCAATGACGAGATGGGCGACCTGCTCTCCGACATCGAGTACGACCTGCGCGACCGGACCCGCCAGATCCTGCGAATGGTCGACGAGGCGTTCGACACGGCGGACCCGCTCGTCGCCTGGGACACCTTCCAGGACTGGCTCGAACGCAGCCTGGCCGAGGCGGCGGAGGCGAACCACGAGTGGCTGGTCCAGCGCTGCGACTGGGCCGCGCGCCGGGTGGCCGCCAACTTCGCCCGGTACGGCTACGACGTGCTGCCGCCCTGGTCGGTGACCGTGCCGGAGGACCTCGGCGACCGGCTGCCGGAGATCGAACGGCCGCACATCGACCGGTTCACCGCGAGCCAGAAGGTGATCACCGGCATGAAGGGCTCGTACGGGGGCCTGCTGATGTTCGGCCTTGCGCTCACGCTGGCCGGCATGCCGATGATCAACCCTGTCTCGATCGGCGCCGGCGCGCTGTTCGGCGGCAAGAGCATCCACGACGAGAGCAGACAGCTGCTCCGCCGCCGCCAGTCGACGGTCAAGACGGCGATCCAGCGCCACGTCGACGACTACTTCGTCCGCATGAACAAGGACTGCCGGGACACCGTCCGGCAGGTGCAGCGGATGCTCCGAGACCACTTCACCGCGCTGACCGAGGAGTTGCAGGAGGCCATCATCCAGTCGTTCCGCACCGCCAAGCAGGCTGCCGACACCGACATGGCCGTCCGCGAGCAGCGCCAGCGCGAGATCCGACTGAAGATGACCCGGCTGGCCGCGCTCTACGACCAGGCCCAACAGTTGACCGGGGCCCGGACCGCCCCGGCGGGGCTGGGGTCCCCCGCATGACCGTCGGCCTGCGGCTCGACGAGGCGGTGTGGGGGCTGCTGCAGCGAGCCCTTCAGCTCTACCGGGACAACCCCCGGGCCACCGCTGGTCTCCGCCACCAACTGGCGCGGTTGGAGCAGCCGCTGCGCATCGCGGTCGCCGGCCCCTGGCGTTCCGGGAAGTCCACGGTGCTGAACGCCATCATGGGCGAAGAGGTCGCACCCGTCGGCGACGCGGACGGCACCGACGTCTTCACCTGGTACGAGGACGCGCCGCAGCCACGCGCCATCGCCTACTCGACCAGTCACCCGCCGCAGGAGCTGGCGATGGTCAAGTCGACGACGGGGATGCGGGTGGACCTCGTCGGCTGGCGAGCCGGCGAGCTGCGCGACATCGTGGTGCGGTGGCCCACCCGGGCCCTGCGGCAGGTGACCCTCATCGACACGCCCGCGATCACCGGCGTGGACGAGCACGGCCGGGCGCCGGTGATGGACCGGGTCCTGCGCGACGCCGACGCGGTGTTGTACCTGACCCGGGACGGTCGCGGCACCGACCTGAGGGTCCTGGAGACCAGCCGGGAGAGCGCCGTCGGCCAGGCGGCCCCGGTGAACGTCGTCCTGGTGCTGTCCCGGGCCGACGAGACCGGCGGCGGACAGATCGACGCCCTGCTCACCGCCCGCCAACTCGCCCGCCGGCAGTACCGCGACCCCCGCGTGAACGCGCTCTGCGTGGACACGGTGGCGTGCAGCGGGCTGATCGGCCTGGCCGGCCGGGTGCTCAGCGAGTCGGATTTCGCGGTGCTCGCGCAGTTGGCCGGCGTGCCCCGCGAGGCCCTGGAGCCCCACCTGCTCTCGGCCGACCGCTTCGCCGGCGGCGAGCTACCCGTACGGCTGGACGCCGAGGTACGTGCCGCGCTGCTCGACCGGCTCGGCCTCTTCGGGGTCCGGCTCGCGACCACCCTGGTCCGTACCGGTTGCGACAACCGGGCCAAGCTGTCCGCCGAACTCATCCGCCGCAGCGGCCTGACCGAGCTGCGCGAGTCGGTGAACCGCCTCCTCATCGACCGGCGGGACGCGCTCAAGGCGCGCTCGGCGATGGTCGCCGTGGAGGCGCTGCTGCGAGCCGAGCCCGAACCGGGCACCGATGAGCTGCTCACCATGCTGGAGCAGATCCTCGCCGGCGCGCACGAGTTCCGGGAGCTGCGACTGCTCGCGGCGTTGCGGAACACCCGGCTCGGATTCGACACCGAGTTGGCCGAGGAGGCACGGCGGCTGGTCGGCGGGGACGGCGTCGGCCTGGCCGCGCGGCTCGGCGTCGAACACGGCGCGACCACGCAGCAGCTCTGGGATGTCGCCGCCGACGCGCAGTGGAGCTGGCGGAACCGGGCGGAGGACAGCTCGCTCCGGCTGACCCAGCGGCGGGGCGCACAGGTCGTGGTCCGCAGCTGCGAGGGGATGCTCGCCGAGCTGGCCGAGGGTGGCCGCTGACGGCCGGATGCGAGGACGCCGCTGGCCGGTACCCCGTGCGGGTACCGGCCAGCGGCATCATGCGCCTGTGTCAGTTGTTCCAGTGCTTGGCGACGAGGTCGGCGGCCTGCTGTTCCCACTGGGCGTAGTGGTCGGGGTACGCCGACACCTGCACGGTCTGTGCGGCCTCGGTCAGGGGCATGTCCTGCCACCCGTCGACCTGCTTCAGACCCTTCAGGAATGCCGTGGTCGAGTATTCGGGGTCGGTGATCTGCTCCACCGTGCCCCAACCGCTGGAGGGGCGCTGCTGGAACAGGCCCTGCGAGTCGTGATCGTTGCGGTCACCCAGATGACCCAGGTTCTCCAGCTTCGACTCCTGCAACGCCGTCGCGATCGACACGACCGCGGCCCGCTCGTCCATCCCGGCCTTCTTCGTCGCCGCGATGATCGCCTTCACGTTGCCGACCTGCTCATCCGACAGGTCGATGCGCGACTGCGCACCCTGCACACCGTGCGGGATCAGCTTCGCGGTGTCCACGGCCGGCTTGTCGGCCTGCACCGCCACAGCGGTGACCGGCGTCGCCGCCTCGGGGGCGGTGTCGGCGTGGTTCAGCGGACCGGCGGCCAGACCACCGGCAACAGCCAGACCAGCAATACCCAGAACGCTCTTACGCATGATCGTGTTCATCAGATGCTCCATTCGGGGGTTGGCACCCACGCCGAAGGGGGGTTCAGCGGGGCGCAAGCACCGTCCGGCGCTCAACAAACTCAAAGGGGATCCGGCGTCACGCGCCGGGAAGAATCAGAACCGGCCACCTGGAGACCGGCAGTGGCCCGTGTCGCGCGGGGGCGAGGGGGTCGCCCTTCGCTGGCCGGGACCATGTGTAACGACCGGCGGCCCACCATCATTCCGGGGCCGGGGCCGGGGCCGGGCCCGGGGCCTGCACGCCAGCCCGCCCGGAGGCGGCGGCGTTGGTCTTGCTCGGCCGTACGCAGGGTGTAACGACCCCGGCCCGGCCACGATTCCGCCCCCACGATGCCCCCGGTCACACCCGAAAACCGGACCCACGGGACACCCGCCACCCCGGCTCCTGTCGAGCTGCCCTCACAGATGGGACACAACCAGACCCCACGGGTGCCGCCATCTTGTCCCTGTCGAGCTGCCCGCACAGATGGGGCACACGCGCCCCGGCAGGCGACCGAGCCTGGTGTGACGGGTGGTCCCACAGACGGGGCAGCTCGACAGG
>NZ_JBEOVW010000065.1:0-9572 GCF_040295705.1 Micromonospora sp. NPDC002717
TGTCGCCGGCATGACACAACCTTCCCGCCTACACGACGAACAGCTCATCCGTCCGCTCGTTCCTGCCGCCCTGCCCACCCGGCCCCGCCCGTGCCCGAGGCCGATGCCGGCACTGCCTCTTCACGTTCCTCCGCCGGTGTTCGCCGCCGCGCAGGGCGTGCTGCTGGGGATGGCTGTCCCGTCAAACTGCGGCCGGGTGACCGCGCAACAGGTCCTGCACCCGTTGGGCTGGAAGCCTGGCCGCCGCCTCGACATCCAGCCACATGAGGGAATGCTCGTCGTCTGCTCGGCCCACGACGGACGACACCAGATCGGCAGCCGCGGTGAACTGCCCCTACCGGCACCTGCCCGGCGAATGTGCGGAATCAAGCCAGGCCAGCCGGTGCTGCTCGCCGCTCTCGTCACCCACGACCTGCTCGTCGTGCACCCCGCCAGCACCGTCGTCCGCCTCCTCTCGCCGACCTACACACTCGACTTGCGGGAGCTGGACATGTCCGCTGACGCCACCACCATCGCCGCCGCGTAGCAGGTCCTGGCTCACCTCGGCGTCACCCTGACCGACCTCCAATCCCACACCGACGGCCCAGCCGCCCTGCCGACGATCGCCGAGTACCTACCCCGCGTCATCGCCGCAGCAGGCCCCGGCGCCCAACGCACCTACGGCACCTACTGGCAGCGCATGGCCACCGTCTGGGGCGACCGACCGCTGGACGCAGTAGCGGCCAGCGACGTCGAGGCCATGAAACAGCTCCTTACGCGACTCCTGCCACAGGCCCCTGACGAACGCCGTACCGGCACGCATGTCGCCGCGGTCCCCGTCGGGCGGTTCGCCCCAGGGCTCCGGTGCGCCGATCACCAGGTAGTCCTCGATCATCCCCGCACCGTAGACCGCCATGAAGCGCCGGTACACGGCCGGAAAGGGTCGCCCCCAGGACTCGGTGATCTCGTCCCAGTCGACCGTCGTGTCGCTTTCCGTCTCGGGCGGCATGAGGCGCAACAGCGCCTCCAGCTCCGCGGGTTCAGCCATCCCGTCTCCTCAGCTCGGCGATCAACTCATGGCCCCAGTTGCAGGGGCATGACATTGCCGTTCCAGGTCTTCCGAGGGCTGGCCGGGTCGTGGCGCGACTGCCCAGAGCTGCACAGCACCCGGACGCCTTCGTTGACCAGGTCGGTGCCGAGGCCGCCGTCACCGCCTGGCGCCGACACCTCATCGCCACCAAGGCCAGCCCGTCCACCGTCAACCAAGCCCTCGCCGCCGTCGATCTCCTCTACGAGGTCGGCGCCGGTCTACGGCTGAAGGTCAAGCGCGTCCGGGTGCCGCGCCCCGGCGAGCCCGACGCGCTCACGCCGAAGGAGCAGGGAGCGGTGGAACGCGCCGCCGACCGCTGCGGCGTCCGCGACGCCGCGATCGTGACCGTGCTGCTCTACACCGGCGCCCGGGCGCAGGAGTGCGCCCGCCTCGACCTCGACGACCTCGCCCTCACCGCCCGCACCGGCACCATCCGCCCGCACCGGCACCATCCGCCTGCACGGCAAGGGCGACGAAGTCCCCCAAGTCCCCGTGCCGCCGCCGGCCCGCGACTGGCTCACCGCCTGGATCCGCCACCGAGGCGGCGAGCCGGGACCGCTGTGGACCGGCCAGCGTGGTCGGCTTACCACCTCCGGCATCACCCAGACCGTGCTCGCCGTGGGCGCCGACGCCGGCCAGCCCGGCCTACGCCCGCACCGGCTGCGCCACACCTACGCCACCCGGCTTCGCCAGGACGGCGCCGACCCGGCCGAGGTGCAGGCGCTGCTCGGCCACGCCTCTCTCGACACGACCGCCCGCTACTTCCGCGCCGGTGCCGCCGAACAGGCGGCCGTCGTCGAGCGCATCTTCGGCTGAGCTGGTGCCCCGTCGCAAACGCCGGTCTGTCCAGGTACATCTTGAGGTTGTAGGTGAACCGTCCTTCTTCTTCACGTGCGGCGCGTCCTGCCGCAGGTTTCAGGACGAACAGGTTGTGCAGGGCGGTCCGGTTGTGCGCCAAGTCGAAGATGTCATCGGGTTGGCGGTGTCGCCCATGAAGATGAAGACCATCTTCTTGTCGATCCAATAGGAAGGTGGGGTACTTGATCAGCACCCCACCTCCTGCCTGCCGCTCCCGGTAGCCGAGGAACGTGAAGTGGTCGTGGGCGAGCCAGCGGAGCAGCTCCACCGAGTCGGTGATGTCCTTCTACCTGCTGGTGGACCGCCGAGGCCTACGCCGCAGGACCACGCCGACCGCCCCGATCGCGGCCAGGGACACCGCGCTGATGGCCGCGATGGCGGCCGGCGCCACCTGACCGGCGACCTGCTCGCTCAGCACGACGATCCCCACCATCGAGCCGATCGCGAGCGTCGCGACCAGCAGAACTCCGCCGATCCCGGCCGTTTCCGCAGCTAGTGCCGGGTCGGGCTGGCTCCGCCGAGGATGTCTGGTTACGCTAACCATCTGGTTCCTACCTTCCATCGCGCCATTCCGGGTTGCCGGCAGGCGGGACCATCGACGGTCCCTGGGGTGCCACCCGGGGACCGTTTTCGTCTCGCTTGCATCGTCGCCGGCCCTGGGTGGGTCGACGCGATGAGCGTGACATGGGGTCACTGTTCCTGCCGTCGCCTGACCCTATCGGGCGCGGAAGAGCGGCCTCCAGCCTTGGCGCGTCCGGCAGTGCGTCTCGCGGGCGCTACGGAGGCCGGCGGCTCTGCCCCCGCCGGTAGGCGCGGCGGGGCGGTCCGGAAGCTCGGGCTGCTTGGTGCCACCGCGGTGACTGGTAGAGGATCTTGCGGGCCAGGGTCCAGGGCCCCGGCAAAGTCGTGGCGGTGTCTGACTTGAGTGGACTGGAGTAGAAGCGCCGCTGTTGGCGGCAGCAAGACGGGCATGACCGGATCAGAAGATCATCAAGGCTCCTACGCCGTGTTGATCGCCGAAGTGAGTCATGCCCGCCCTGCCATCATCGCTGATCTCGTCGGTGTCGCGTGCACCGGCTCTGACCGTGTCCGAAGCCGCTGGTGGACTGCTCGCTGCGCTGGCCGATCTGCCTGATACGCGGGCCCGGCGAGGTGTGCGGCACCGGTTGACGGTCGTGGTGACCGCTGCGGTGTGCGCGGTGGTGGCCGGCAACCGGTCGTACAGCGCGATCGCTGAGTGGATCGCCGACGTGCCGGCGGCGACCGCGTTCGCGCTCGGCATGGCCCCGGACCGGCGCCCGTCCGAGGCGATGATTCCCCGGTTGTTGCAGGCTATGGACCCGCAGTTCCTTACCGCGGCGGTCAGCGTCTGGCTTGCCGGGCGGGCTGCTGCCGGCATGTCAGCGTCCCGTCGAGCGATCGCCGTGGACGGCAAGACCCTGCGCGACTCACGCACCACCGACACCCCAGCCTGGCACGTCCTCGCTGCCTGCGACCAGGCGGTCGGCCTGGTCCTGGCCAGTGCCGACGTCGATGGCAAGACCAACGAGATCACCCGATTCGCACCGCTGCACGACCAGATCGGCGACCTGCGCGACACCGTGATCACCGCCGACGCGTTGCATTGCCAGCGTGAGCACGTCGACTACCTCGCCGAACGCGGCGCGCACTGGATCCTGACCGTCAAGGGCAACCAGCCCAGCCTGCACCGCCAACTCTGCGGTCTGCCCTGGCGCGGCGTTCCGGACGCCTTCCGCGACACCGACCGCGGGCACGGCCGCCGCGAGATCCGCACCGTGAAGGCCCTGACCATCTCCACCGGCATCGACTTTCCACACGCCGCTCAAGCCCTGCAGATCCGCCGCCGCAGACGGCACCTGGACCAGCCGAAACGTTTCACCACCGAGACCGTCTACGCCATCACCGACCTGCGTGTGCACCAAGCGAAACCGGCACAACTGGCCGCGTGGATCCGCGGCCCCTGGAACATCGAAAACAAGATCCACTGGGTGCGGGACGTCACCTACGACGAAGATCGATCCCAGATCCGTACCGGCACCGGACCCGAAGTCATGGCCGCCCTCCGCAACGCCGCCATCAGCGCCCTACGCCTGACCGGAGTCACCAACATCGCCGCCGCCAACCGACATCACGCCCGCGACAGCACCCGCCCGCTGGCCCTACTCGGCATCACCTGACGACTTTGCCGGGGCCCTGCTCGCCGGTGGCAGCGTCGTCGTCGACGACGAGGTGCTCTCCTGGCACCTGCCGGTGCTCGTCGGCATGACCGCCCTCGCCGCATGCTTGCTCTCCACCGGCCGGCTACGGCGCTGGCACGGATACGTGCTGCTCGGCCTCTACGTCGCCTACTGGGTCGTCAGCTTCGCCGTCTTCGGCGAGGCACCGGTCGAGGCCGACTGACCGGTGACCTGCAGTGCCGGTCGAATGCTCACCGATTCGCTACGCCGGCTCGACGGGCAGCCAGAGTTCACGGGTCGCGGCGGTGAGGTCGTTCGTCGGCTCGGGCACCGCGACGATCTCCGGGCCCGGCCGCAGCCGCCACGGGTGGAAGGGAAACCACCCGGCGGCGGCCGTGGCCCAGGTCTTCCGCAGGGTCTGCGGATGCGGACCCGCGGCCCGGATGACCACCCATCGGCCGGCCGGGACCTCGATGACGTCGAGGTCGTCCGGGATCGGCGTACGCGGGGACACGGCGACCCCGTGCAGGTAGGTCAGCTCGCTGCCCTCGTCGTAGTCCGCGTCGACGTCGTCACAGACGGCGAGCAGCCCGCTTGGGTCGGTGTCGCCGAGCGCCTTCAACCGCAGGTGCTCCTCGGCCGGCAGCGCGGCGATGTGCCGCTGGATGTACGGGTTGACGCCTCGGTGGATAAGCGGAACCCGGGCAGCGTGCCCCACGAGCCGGAACGCGGGACGGTCGACGATGCGCGTCTCCATGGGTTCGCTCCCTTCGACAGTTGGGCGGAACCTGAGCTGTGCTGCGGTGCGACAGTGCCTGCGTATCGTGTCCGAGCGCTGTTGCGGCACACCCGACAGAAGCGGCGCGGAAAGTGTCGGGTGATCGGGATCGGTGTCGCCGCAGGATGGGGCCATGGATGACACGACCCTGGTATCCCGGTTCCTTCGCGACGGCTTCGTGAAGGTGGCGGGTGCCGTCGCACCGCGCGTGGCCGCGGATTGCGCGCGGCTGCTGTGGCGGGAGACGGGCTGCGACCCGGACGACCCCGCCACGTGGACGCAGCCCGTGCACTGGGTGCCCGGCATGGCGCAGGGGCCGTTCGCCGCCGCACCCAACTCCCCGTTCCTCCATCACGCGTACGACCTGCTCGTCGGCGCGGGACGCTGGGAGCCGCGCTACTCGCTGGGCACGTTCCCGTTGCGCTTCCCGCACCGGGAGGAGCCGAACGACGCGGGCTGGCACATCGAGGGCAGCTACCTGCCGGAGGGCGCGACCTGGTACTTCACGAATCTGTACTCCCGGGGCCGGGCGCTGCTGATGCTGTTCCTGTTCAGCGAGGTCGGCGAGGAGGACGCCCCGACCCGGATCCGCGTCGGCTCACACCTCGACGTGCCGCAGGTGCTGGAGAAGTACGGGGAGGACGGGGCGAGCGGGCTGGACCTAGCGCCCGAGTTGGTGGCGGCGTCCGATCACCGGCCACTCGCCCTGGCCACCGGGTCCCCGGGCGATGTCTTCCTGTGCCATCCGTTCCTGGTGCACGCGGCGCAACCGCACCACGGGACGCGGCCGCGCTTCATGGCCCAGCCGCCGCTGATGCCGGCCGCGCCGTACGAGCTGGAACGGGCCGACGGCGCGTACTCGCCCGTGGAAATCGCGATCCGCCGAGGACTCGGGCAGGACACCCCCGGCCCCGACGTGCGAGGGAGGCGGTGAAGGTGCGGGTGAGTGGCCGCAACGCGCGATTCCAGCAGTGGGAGGCTCTGCTGCGCAATCGGACCAAGCGCCAGCGCCGCGGCGAGTTCCTCGTGCAGGGCGTACGCCCGATCGCCATGGCCATCGAACACGGCTGGCAGATCCGGGAGCTGCTCTACGACACCGACGTTCAGCTGTCCGGCTGGGCACGTGAGGCCCTGGACACGGTCCGGGCCGAGAAGTTCGCCGTCTCCCGTGAACTGATGCACGAGCTGGGAGGCAAGGCGGACGCGGTTCCGGAGCTGCTGGCCGTGGTCGGGCTGCCGGAGGACGACCTGCGCCGCATCCCGGCCGGGCCGACCATGCTCACCGTTGTGTTCGACCGGCCCACCAGCCCCGGCAACATCGGGACCCTCATCCGGTCCGCGGACGCCTTCGGCGCGTCCGGCGTGATCGTCACAGGCCATGCCGCCGACGTGTACGACCCGAAGGTGGTGCGGGCGAGCACCGGCTCGCTGTTCGCTCTGCCCGTGGTCCGGGCGCCCTCACCCCAGGCCGTGCTGTCCTGGGTCGCCGACCTTCGCGCCAACGGCATCGGCATCGGCGTCGTGGGCGCCGACGAGCACGGCGCGCTGGATGCCGCTGAGTACGCCCTCACGCAGCCCACGCTGCTCCTGATCGGCAACGAGACCACCGGTCTCAGCGTCGGCTGGCGGGAGTCCTGCGACCAGCTCGTCCGGATCCCGATGTCCGGGGCCGCCAGCTCCCTGAACGCGGCGGCCGCCGCGACCGTAGTGCTCTACGAGTCGGCACGCCAGCGGGGCAGCAGCCTGGCCGGTCGTCGAGGTGGTGGCGGTGGCCCGGCTGGCGAGCCAGACACCGATCGCCGTGGACAGTAGCTGCGGGTCCATGGCCTGCAGCAGTCGACGGATCATCGCTTCCGATGGGCGCCGGTCGGGAGTCATGCCCAGAGCGACAGCCGTCGTGGCCGGCACGTCGGCGACCCATTCGGCGATCCCGGCGTACGAGCGGTAGCCGGCCACCACGGCACACACCGCTGCGGTGACCACGACGGTCAGTCGGTGCCGGACACCTCGCCGGGCTCGTGGATCAGGAAGGCCAGGTGACACCCACCACGTCGTAAGGGCGACGAAGTGTCAGTCTGCGCAGGTCTGGTTGCGCGCTGTCGGAACGCGTGGGCGCTGGAAGGCGCGAGGATTCCGCGCCGTGCTACCGGGACGGTCGCCCACACTGAGCCCTTTCCAACCTGATCTTGTAGGTCAGACGGGCAGGCGAGGGTCGCAGATCGATGAGGGCGAGGCTCCAGGTAAGACAGCAAATAGACCCAACCCGATGCCCCAGCACGGGAGCCTCGCCTGTGCTGTCTTACCCCTCCACGATCTCGTTGTCCAGCCGGCCCCTGAACCACCTCGCTCGCCCCTTCATCCTCATGGAGATATCGCCGGGGCTGGTCGGGCACGGTTGATCGGATCAGGCCCTCGGTACTGGTGGGCTCTCGTATTCAACTGTCGCCAGTTCTCCGAGGAGTCCCACCGGCTGGTGACCTTGTGTGATCGCCAGCCGCGCACGGCTCCGCGTCCCGCCGGTCTCCTCGAGGAGGCGGCTGGTGGTCTTGTCGTGGTAGCCGAGAGCGTCCGCGATGACGGGGCGGGCAGTTCGAGGAGCTGCTGTCGGATGGCGGCACCGCGGACGGCTGCGACCGGGACGCCGATCCCGCACATGACCGCGGAAAGGTGGCCGGGGCGGGCCGGCTGGGGAAGAGCTGGCGGGGTGCCCGGCCGAACCGGGTGCCGTCGATCAGCGTCTGACGATCCGGTCGAGGACTGTGGCGATGCCGGACTTGACCGCGTCGCGGTGGTGGAGGGGTTCCGCGGGCAGTTCGCTGGTGGGGCGCACGCCCCGGTCGGCGAGGATGTAGAGCAGGCGCAGGGTACGCAGGCAGTTGCTGATGTGAGCGGGCACCGGAGTGCTGATGCGGTCGGCCCCGAAGCGGTCGGCGATCGGATCCAGCCAGCCGACGGCATCGTGCTCACTCAGGTCGGTACGGGTGAGGACCCGGGCGATCGCCCGGGCGAGGCGGTCGTCCTCCATCTGGTCGTAGACGTGGTCGGTGGGCGCCGTCAGCCGCGCGGCGGCGAGGTTCAGCATCCGCACCGGCGCCACCTCGGGGTGGCGACCGAAGCTGGCAAGCAGGTCCGCGCCGTGCGCCACCGCGTGAAGCCAGCCGAGCGTCTCGTCGTGGCCACGCAGATCCTGCTCCGCCGGGTACCAGTGCTCGAACGCCTCCACCCAGCCGGCCTTGAAGTCCCCCGCGGCCACCAGCATGTCGAGCACGAGGGGCGCGAAGGTGCGGGCCTCGACCCGCGGGTCGGTGAACCGGGTCGCCATCTCGTCCCCCAGCTCCAGCCGCCGGGACGTCCCGATCGCCCCGCGAGCGATCCAGGTCGCGAGGACGGCGTAGGGCGCGCCGTCCCGGACCAGTGGATCGGGATCTGCCAGGGCACGGGACAGCTCGCGGACGAGGTCGTCCATGGGCCGGTCAGCGGGCACGGCACAGTCGGCGGCCTCGACGCTCTTCCAGTCGGTCATGACGGGCAGAATAGGTCCGCACCGTTGCCGTACGCCTGCGAATTATGTCCAGGATTTTACCTCAACCCGTCAACTTCCCGACCAGACTCAGCAGTTTTGACGTCTGTATCACCCTGCCCGCTGAGGCCGGACAGGGTGATGCGCAGCGGCCCGGTCCAGCGCGGGATCGCCGCGAGCCCGTGACCGGCCGAAGCCGGACCACTGGTCACGCGGTGCTTGACTGGCAGGGTCAGGTAATCCAACTGTCTTGTATTCGCGTTGATGCCCGCTCCAGCAATCACGGTGAGTCACGCCGGCCCTGGTGCTGTTGGCCAGATCTGCCGCCGACGATCATGGTCTGACGATGGGGCGGCCGACCTGGATGCCGGACTGACAGTGATGCTGTCGAGACGACTGGCGCGCCATGTCAGCGGCAGATCCGGACGATGACGGGCGGGTCGCCTTCCAGTTCGACTACCAGGTGCCAGATGGGTGAGCGATGGGCTATCGGACGGCGGTGGTGGCGCTTGGGCGTTCAGCGCGGTGGTAGGTGCCGTGGGCGAGCAGGGTTAGCCATAGCCAGGCGGTGACGATCATGATGCGTTGAAACAGGCCGCCGAATCGCAGACATCGCCCGGTTCACCAGCCGCGACCACTTCGCCTCGTGGAACGGCACCGCACCGATCGACGCCTCGTCCGGCGAGCAAAACCGGCACCGGCTCTCCAGAGCCGGAAACCGGCGCATCAACCGGGCCCTGCACATCATGGCCATCGTCCAGCTGCGCCGGGACACCGAAGGACGCCGCTACTACCGGCGCAGACTGGCCGCGGGCAAGACCCCGATGGAGGCCCTACGAGCACTGAAACGGCGCCTGTCCGACATCGTCTACCGGCAGATGGTGGCCGACGCGAAGCTGCTCAAGACGGGTCCGGGAGGACACGCGGGGGCGACTCTGCAATCCAGCGCGGCCGACCCAAACCCCGAGATCGACACTTCGGAAAAGTCACTTCCCGGACCCGCCACACCCCAGCCTAGAACAACCCTCGCCGCCGCCTCTTGACACAGGAGGGGGGGAGTGTCAAGTTAACGGCTGATCTTGGTTGTTGAGGTGGTCAGTGGTTGGCCGGGGTGAGCCGGCCCTCGAAGGCGATCTGGAAGGCGTTCAG
>NZ_JBEOVW010000066.1:0-9220 GCF_040295705.1 Micromonospora sp. NPDC002717
CTCCGCGGCCGGCCCCCCGCCGCGCGCGGCGTCGCCCGCCCCCCGCCGCCGGCCCCGGGCGCCCCCCCCCGGGGCGGCGCCCCCCCCCCCCCGCCGCGGGGGGGGCCGGGGGGGGGGGGCCCCCCCGCCCCGGGCGGCGGCCCCCCCCCCCCCCCGCCCGGTGGCGGGCGGCCGGGCGTTACGCCCCCGGAAGTGTCCCGCTACGCGAGCCCTGACCGGGCCCTCGCCGCGGCCGGCTCGACGGGCTGCGTCCGGACCTGTGACCCCCGCCGCGACAGCACGCCCGGCCACCAGGTGCGGCGGCCGATCTCCAGCGCCAGGGCCGGCACGAGCAGGCTGCGCACGAGGAACGTGTCCAGCAGCACGCCGACGCCGACGATGACGGCCGACTGCACCGACGGCACCAGCGGCAGCACGCTGAGCGCGCCGAAGGCGGCCGCCAGCACCACGCCCGCGCTGGTGATGACGCCGCCGGTGACCGTCAGCGCGTGCAGCACGCCCCGGCGGTGCCCGAGCCGTGCCGTCTCCTCCCTGGCCCGGGTGGCCAGGAAGATGGTGTAGTCCACGCCGAGGGCGACCAGGAACAGGAACGTCTGCAGCGGGATCCCGACGAACAGCTTGGGATAGCCCATGGCGTCGAGGATCAGCCCGGCCGCGCCCATCGCGGCGACGTAGGACAGCACCACGCTCGCCAGCAGCAGCAGCGGCGCGACCAGGGCCCGCAGCAGCAGCACCAGGACGGCGAACACCACCGCCAGGATCAGCGGGCCGACGACCCGGTTGTCGCGGCCGACGGTGCGCTCCTCGTCGAGCAGGTACGCGGTGTCCCCGCCGACCAGCGCCTGCGCGTCGGGCAATGCGTGCACGGCGGCGCGGAGCCGGTCGACGGTGTCCAGCGCGGCGTCGCTGTCCGGCGTGTCCGCGAGGACGGCCGCGACGCGTACCCACCGGCCGTCGGGGGAGCGCTGCGGCTCGCCGACCTCGGCCACCCCGGGCACCGCACGGGCGACGGCCACCACCTGGTCGGCCGTGCCGGCGGTGGCCAGGATCTCGGCGGGCGCCACGGTGCCGCTCGGGTAGTGCGCGGCGATCATCCGCTGGCCCGTGATCGAGCCGACCTCGGTGGTGAACGACTGGTCAGCCGGCATGCCGATGCTGAGGTTGCCGATGCCGAAGCTGAGGGCGACCAGCGCCGCCGCCGTGCCCAGCCACACCACGCGCGGGCGGCGACCGACGACGCCGGCGACCCGGCGCCACAGCCCGTGCCGGGACGCCTCGTCGTCGACGACCGCGTCGGGGGTGTGGCGGGGCACGAACGGCCAGAACAGCCAGCGCCCGAAGATGACCAGCACGGCCGGCAGGAGCGTGGTCATGGCGAGGAACGCCGCGGCGATGCCGACCGCGCCCACCGGTCCCAGGCCCCGGGTGGCCGGCAGCTGCGCGGCGAGCAGGCACAGCAGGCCGACCGCGACGGTCGCCGCCGAGGCGCAGATCGCGCCGATCGACCTCCGCAGCGCCACGGCCATCGCCGCGTGCCGGTCGGCGTGCCGGCGCAGCTCCTCCCGGTACCGGGCGATGAGCAGCAGGGCGTAGTCCACGCCGACGCCGAAGACCAGCACGGTGAGGATGCTCTGGCTCTGGAAGTCGACCGCCAGGCCGCCGTACTCGGCCAGCAGGTAGACGACCGCGCTGGCGAGCTGGTTGGCCAGCGCGACCGTCAGGAGCGGGATCAGCCACAGGACCGGGCTGCGGTACGTGAGGAGGAGCAGCAGCGCGACGGTGCCCGCGGTCGCCAGCAGCAGGGCGGTGTCCATCCCGGCGAACGCGTCGAAGACGTCCTCGGTGGCGCCGGCCTCGCCGGTGAGCGCGGTGCGCAGCCCGTCGGGGGCGTCGGCGGCCAGCCGGTCCCTGATGTCGGCCACCGCGTCGGCCCGCTGCTCGTCGTCGCCGGCGACCGGGAAGGACACCAGCACCGCCTTGCCGTCCTCGCTCGGGACCGGGGGCGGCACCTGGCCGCCGTCGGCGTACGCGGCGTACGCGGCCCGGTCGCCGTCGACCTTCGCGCGGTCGGCGTCGGTGAGCCCGCTCTCGCGTACGTAGACGGCGACCGCGAGGGGCGCCTGGGAGTCGGGGAACGCCGCCTCCGCCCGCTGCACCGCGCGGCTGGCTTCCACGGAGGCGGGCAGCGCCCCGAGGGTGTCGTTGTTCTGCACCTCGGTCAGCTTGATCGCCAGCGGTCCGGCCACCGCGACGAGGACGAGCCAGAAGACGAGCATCGCGTACTTGGTGCGTCGGCCGGACGGTAGGCCGGCCAGTCGTTGCCGCCGGGACATGTCGGGTCTCTCCTGCCTGGTTGTGGTCACGTCTCGATCCTTCGGCCGGAGGGGGGCGGGGGCAGGGGTGCCAGGTCCCGAAGGTGGGTGGTGCTAGCACCACCGATTCCGGTGGGACCGGTGCCGGAGAATGGGCGCCGTGGACAGCTCCGTACGCGCGTTCGTCAGGCAGTCGGTCCGGCCCGGCGCGCTCGCCGCCGTGCAGGGCCTGGCCGTGGCCCTGCTCAGCCTGGCCACCAACGCGGCGCTGTTCGTGCTGTCGGTGGTCTCGCTCGCGCTCATCCCGGCCCTCGGCATCGGGTTCGCGCTGTTCCCCGCGGTCACCGTGCTGGTGCGGTGGTCGACCGGGCTGCAACGCCGGGTGGCCGGGTGGCACGGCATGCCGATCGCCTCGCCGTACCCGCCGGCGCCCGAGGGCGCCCGGCTCGGCACCTGGCGGCGGTTCCGCTGGGTGGTCGGTGACCCGGCGACCTGGCGGGACATCGCCTGGCTGATGCCGGGCATGGTGACCGGCGGGGCCTGCCTGCTGGCGTTCGTCCTGCCGGTGTACGGGCTGGAGGGCGTCCTGCTGATGCCCGTGGTCCTGTTCCTCAACGTCGACTGGTACGGCTACGGCGTGTTCTGGCCGATGGACAACCTCGTGCAGGCGGTGCTGTCCGTACCCCAGGGATGGTTGTTCCTGTTCGCCGGCCTGGTGGTCGCGCAGTGGCTGGTGTGGCTGCACTTCCGCTTCGCCGGGTTCTTCCTGGCCCCGACCCGGGCGCAGGAGCTGGCGCTGCGGGTCCGGCAGCTCTCCGCCAGCCGGGCCGACACGGTCGACACCCAGGCCGCGGAGCTGCGCCGGATCGAGCGCGACCTGCACGACGGGGCACAGGCCCGGCTCGTCGCGCTGCGCATGAGCATCGGCCTGGCCGAGAAGCTGATGGCCGACGACCCGGCCGCGGCGCAGCGGCTGCTCACCGAGGCGCAGGAGACCAGCGGTCGCGCCCTGGTCGAGCTGCGCGACCTGGTCCGCGGCATCTACCCGCCGGTGCTGGCCGAACGCGGACTCGACGGCGCCGTGCGGGCGCTCGCGCTGGCGGTGCCGCTGCCCGTGGAGCTCGACGTCGCGCTGCCCGGCAGCCCGCCGGCCGCGGTCGAGTCGGCGGCCTACTTCGCGGTGGCCGAGGCGTTGGCCAACGTCACCAAGCACAGCGGCGCGGCGCGGGCGTGGATCCGGCTGGCGTACCGCGACGGTCGGTTGACCATGGTGGTCGGCGACGACGGCCGGGGCGGCGCGACGCCGGACTCCGGGACCGGCCTGTCGGGCGTGCAACGCCGTCTGGCAGCCTTCGATGGCACGATGACCGTGACGAGTCCGCCCGGCGGACCGACTGTCGTGACCATGGAGCTGCCGTGCGAGTTGTCATCGCGGAGGATCTCGCCCTCCTCCGGGACGGGCTGACGCGCATCCTCGACGCGTTCGGCTTCCAGGTGGTCGAGGCCGTCGCCGACGGGCCGTCCGTGCTGCCGGCGCTGGTCCGGCACCACCCGGACGTCGCGGTCGTCGACGTGCGCCTGCCACCGACCTTCACCGACGAGGGGCTCCAGGCGGCGTTGCAGGCCCGGACCCGGTTGCCGGGCCTGCCGATCCTCGTGCTCTCCCAGCACGTCGAGCAGTTGTACGCCCGCGAGCTGCTCTCCGACCGTGGCGGGGGAGTGGGCTACCTGCTCAAGGACCGCGTGTCCAACGTCGACCAGTTCGTCGACGCGGTGCGCCGGGTGGCCGGCGGTGGCATGGTGATGGACCCGGAGGTCGTCTCCCAGCTCCTCGCCCGCAACGCGACGGCACAGCCGCTGCGGGAGCTCACCGCCCGGGAGCGGGAGGTGCTGGCCCTGATGGCCGAGGGCCGGTCGAACGCGGCGATCGCCGGGCGGCTGTTCGTCACCGAGAAGGCGGTCAGCAAGCACATCAACAACATCTTCAGCAAGCTGGGGCTGCCGCCGTCGGACGACGACAACCGCCGGGTGCTGGCGGTCCTCGCGTACCTCCACGGGTGAGGGTCAGGGTCGGTTCGTGATCGACAACGGCGCGGCGGTCGAGTGGGTGATCGCCCACGGTGACGAGTCCGACGGGCACCGCCTGGCGACGGTGCTGACCGGGGTGTGGCCGGCGCCGCTGGACGTGGCGGACGCGTTGTTCGCCGACCAGTCTCCCGAGGGCGGTTTCCCGGCACCCTGGTCGGCCGGCGCCCCCTCGGTGGCGGCGACGTGCGAACGGCTCGCCCGGATCATCGAGTTGGACCTGCGGTACAACTCCCGGGTGGACCGTTGCGCCGACTGGCTCGCCGCGCTGGTCGCGCCGGACGGCACGGTGCGCTCCGCCGTGGACGCCGGGCACCTGCCGTCGCAGGACCCGCTCTACCTGCCCGCCTACGTCGGCTGGTGCCTGGCGGTCCTGGACCGGCCCGAGACGGCCGGGCGGGCCGCCCGGGCGGTGCGCGACGCCGTGGGAGCCTCCGGCGCCTGGCCGTCGTGCCTCACCACCACCTGGCTCGCCGCCGCCCTGCTGTGGGCGGTGGGGTTGCGCGAGGAGGCGGACCAGGGACTGGACGTCCTGGCGCGGCGGCTGCTCGACGCGCCGCCGGCCGACGTCGCCCGCGCCGGATGCGCACTGCGGACGGCGTTGCTGCCCCGGGACCATCCCGTGTTCCGCGCCGTGGTCCGGCGGCTCACCGCCACCCAGCGCCCGGACGGCTCGTGGCCGGTCGACGGTCCTCCTGCCGAGCAGGTGGCGGTCGCCATCACCGCGATAGGCGCCGTCGCCGGCCTGGTCTGAACCGCGTCCGCCGACAGGGCGACAGGCGGGGCCGGGTCGGATCCGGAAGCGTCGATAGCTCGTCGAGCGGACGTGAGGCGCCGGATCTCCCCGGACCGTCCGGAAGGGCGCGCACGTCGACGAAGGGGCTCCCGTCGGCGCCCACTTGTTCTATAGTCCTACTGTCGTAAGACAACAGGGGAGGCGCGGCGGGTGATCGAGTTCGTGCTGGACGGCCGGTCGAAGGTGAACACCTACATGCAGCTCGTGCAGCAGGTGAAACAGGCCCTGCGGGTGGGGTTGCTGGCCCCCGGGGACCAGTTGCCCAAGGTCCGCGACGTCGCGCAGTCGCTGGCCATCAACCCCAACACGGTGCTGAAGGCGTACCGCGAGCTGGAGATCGAGGGCCTCGCGGAGGGGCGGCCGGGCGTCGGCACCTTCGTCACGCGCACCCTCGCCGGAACGTCCCTGCCCAACCAGGCCGAACTGCGGGCGGAGTTGGTGGCCTGGCTGCACCGCGCGCAGGCGGCCGAACTGACGCCCGAGGACATCACCGCCCTGGTGGAGACGACCATGCGGGCCACGCTCCCGGTGGACGCCCCGCCGCAGAACGCCACGTCGGCAGGATGAGAGGACACGCCATGGAGGCCGTGCTGGAGACCGACCAGATGGGCAAACGGTACGGGAGACACTGGGCGCTGCGGGACTGCTCGTTCCGCCTGCCGGCCGGGCGGATCGCTGCCCTGGTCGGGCCCAACGGGGCGGGCAAGAGCACGCTGCTGCACCTGGCGGTGGGCCTGCTGCGGCCCGACGCCGGGGCGGTGCGGCTGTTCGGCGAGCCCCCCTACGACAACCGGGCGGCGTTGGCCGACATCGGCTTCGTCGCCCAGGACACGCCGCTGTACCGGGACTTCACCGCGGCCGAGCTGATCACGGCGGGCGGCAGGCTGAACCGCCGCTGGGACGCGGCGATGGCGCGTACCCGCCTGGCGGATCTCGGCATCCCGCCGAACAAGCCGGTCGGCAAGCTCTCCGGAGGGCAGCGGGCCCAGGTCGCGCTCGCCCTCGCCCTGGCCAAGCGCCCCCGGCTGCTGCTGCTCGACGAGCCGGTGGCCAGCCTCGACCCGCTCGCCCGGCGGGAGTTCCTGCAGACCCTGATGGGCAGCGTGGCCGACTCCGGCACCACCGTGCTGCTCTCCTCGCACCTGCTGGCGGACGTGGAACGGGTCTGCGACCACCTGATCGTGCTGAACGCCGCCCAGGTCCGGCTCGCCGGCGCGGTCGAGGACCTGGTCGCCGCGCACCGGCGCCTGATCGGCCCCCGGCACGGCGGCGAGCCGATCCCGGGCGTCGCCGACGTCGTGCGGGCGAGCCACACCGACCGGCAGTCGACCCTGCTGGTGCGCACCGACGGGCCCGTCGCCGACCCGCGGTGGAGCGTGCGGGACGTGTCCCTGGAGGACGTCATCCTGGCCTACCTCGCCGACGGCGACGCGCAGGCCAGCCACGAGGAATGGGGGGTGCCGGCATGATCTGGCTGACCTGGCGGCAGCACCGCAGGGACGCGCTGTTCGCCCTGGGCGGGCTCGCGGTCCTCGGCGCCTTCATGATCATCAGTGGCCTGGCGATGCGCGACGCCTTCGACGACTACGGCCTGCCGGAGTGCGTCGCCGCGGGCGACCCGGGCCCGACGCCGGGGCTCGGCGAGACCTGCGACAGGGCCTTCAACCAGTTCCACGACCAGTTCGGCACGCTGAGCCTGGCGGGCATCCTCTTCCTCGTGCTGCCGCTGCTGGTCGGTCTGTTCTGGGGCGCCCCGCTGATCGCCCGCGAGGTCGAGCAGGGCACCCACCGGTTCGTCTGGACCCAGGGCGTCAGCCGGCAACGCTGGGCGCTGGTCAAGTTCGGGTTCGTGGGAGCCGCCGCTCTGCTCGTCTCCGTCGTCTACGGGCTGGGCATGTCCTGGTGGCTGACCCCGCTCAACCAGGGCTGGCGGCAGAGCCGGTTCGACGCGTTCTTCTTCGACATGCAGGGCGTGGTGCCGATTGGGTACACCCTCTTCGCGGTCGCGCTGGGCGTCTTCGCCGGCACCGTCTGGCCCCGGGCGCTGCCCGCCATGGCCGGCACGCTGGTCGGTTTCCTCGGCCTGCGCGTCGCCGTGGCCGCGCTGGCCAGGCCCCGCTACCTGCCCGCCCGCGAGCTGACCTACCCGGTGCAGGGCTCCACCGACGAGCTCGCCATCAGGGGTCGCGACTGGATCCTCTCCAACGGCGTCCACGACGCCAACGGCAAACTCGTCGCACCCAACGCCCAGGTGATCTGCCCGCCCGGTGCCACGGGCCCCGACGGGCGGGCCTGCGGCGCCGACCTGGGCCTCGGGCCGGGCGCCTACAACTGGTGGCTCTACCAGCCGGAGAGTCGGTTCTGGCTGTTCCAGGGCATCGAGGTCGGCATCTTCGTCGCGCTCGCGGCGCTGCTGCTCCTGCTGGCCGTCCGCCGCATCCGCCGCATTGCCTGACCACCCGCCGGCTGCCCTGCCCGGGCGTCCGCCGGCCGCGCCTCGCCGACGCGGCCGGCGGGCCGAAACATACCTTCATTGCAAGCGTGTCAACATGTAGACAATATTCTTGGTTCTGTCTATCGTCAGCACCACTTAGCGATGTACTTCAATTTGAGAGGTCGTCAATGGTGCACATCAGACGATGGGCCGGCATAGCCACGGCCCTCCTGGCGACGGAACTCCTGGTCGCGGGCACCGCTGCGCACGCCGCCGCGCCCACGCCGGACCCGGCCCGGGCGAGCGTCGAGCAGGCCGTGACCGTCAAGCTGCTCGGGCAGGCCCGGGTCGCCGGCGAGGCGCACGCCGAGGAGCCCGACACCCGGGTCACCGTCACCCGAAAGAGCGGCCGCTGGGCCTTCGGCACCGCCGTCGCCCTCACCGGCCACGAGGAGGACGTCCACCCGACCGGCGCGATCTTCATCGCCCGCGCCGAGGCCGGCGGGTGGCAGGTGAGCTTCGACGGCGAGGCGGAGTTCGGCGAGTTGGCCGCCGAGTCGCCCCTGGTCGGCAAGCAGGAGAAGGGCGTCCTCACCCGCAGCCCGGGCACGATGTACGCGGGCGGCGACTACCGGACCGGCATGGCCCTGCCGTTCGCGGTCGGCCAGACCTGGACGCTGACCAGCGGCCCGCACGGCTGGGGCGGCTACGAGACGCCGTACAGCTCGATCGACCTCGCGGGCGGCGACCAGGTGGTCCGCGCGGCCCGGGCCGGCACGGCGTACACGATGTGCCGGGGGTGGATCCGGGTGATCCACGACCGCGGCTACTCCACCGACTACTACCACCTGTGGAGCAACATCTCGGCCAACGGCACGGCGGTCGGCCAGGGCGCCTACCTGGGCTACACGGGCACCGACGTCACCTGCGGCGGGGCCGCGTACGGCCGGCACGTCCACTTCGGACTGCGGCAGAACAGCGCCTACGTGCCCATCGCCGGCCACGGCCTCGGCAAGTGGGTGTTCGAAAACGGCGCCTCGGCCTACCAGGGCGGGGCGCGGCACGGCTCGACCTGGCGGGGCGCCGGTGGCGCGGTCTACAACTACGGCGCGCTGGGCTTCAACCAGGCGGTGGTCGACGCCAACGGCGGGGGCACGGTGAACAAGCGGTCCGGCCCCGGCACCGGCTACGCCGTGCTCGGCTCGGTGGGTGACGGCGCGACGGTCACCATCTCCTGCTCCGCCAACGGCACCAGCCACACCGGCCGGTACGGCACCACGTCGCTGTGGAACCGGCTCAGCGACGGCAGTTGGGTCGCCGACGCCTTCCTGTGGACCGGCGTGAACGGCGCGGTCAACGGCTGGTGCTGACCGGCTCCGCCGAGCGTCGACGCAGCGGCCCCCGCCGGAGACGGTGGGGGCCGCCGTCGCGCGGGGACGGGTGGTGGGCGGAGCGCCTCGGAGCCGCCGACCGGCCCGGGGTCGGGGCGCCGCTCCCGCTTCTCGGCGATCCGGGCGAGGACGGCGGGATCCGGCCGGGTCATGGCAGGACCTTCACGATGACCGGGGTGCCCTCGGGGACGTCGCGCAACGC
>NZ_JBEOVW010000067.1:0-8338 GCF_040295705.1 Micromonospora sp. NPDC002717
AGCGGCGGAACGGCCAACGAGAACGCACCGGGGTCGGCCGGCAGCGCGGCAGGCGTCATCACCGCTCAATGATCCGTCACGCCCATGCCGCTCACAGAGCGCCCGGGTGCCCGCATGCGGCGGGATCCCAAGGAAGATGCTGGTGTCCGGCCGATTGGGGACACTTGACACGAGCGCCAGCTATATCGCGGTCGCGGGGGTCGTGCTGTGCCGTTCCCGGCTGGGCTACACCGTGACGACGATCTTCCCCGCGGGATGGCCCTGGGCGAGGTAGCGCATCGCGTCGGGCGCGTCGGCGAGAGCGTAGGTACGGTCGATGACCGGGGTGACCGAGCCCGCCTCGGTGAGGGTGGTCAGTTCGTCGAGATCTTCGTAGTGCTCCCGAGCGGCTACGCCGCGCACTCGCTGGCTGCCGAACAGTGAGAGCAACGGCGCGGCCAGTTGGCGTTGGAAGCCGCCGAGTAGCCAGCCTTTGGCGTGGCCGCCACCGACGAGGGCGATCGCCCCGCGCGGCGTGGTTGCGCGCCGGAGCAGCGACAACGGCCGATTGCCGGCGGTGTCGATGATGATGTCGTAGCGCGCGCCGCCACGGTCGATCTCGTGCTGGGTGTAGTCGATGACGTCCTCGGCGCCGATGGAACGCACCAGCTCGATCTTCGAGGTGCTGCAGACGCCGGTCACGCTTGCTCCATGTACCTTGACCAGTTGAACGGCGAACGACCCGACGCCCCCGGCCGCGCCGGTGATCAGCACCCGCTGTCCGGGCTGCACGCGTGCGTCGCGGATGCTCTGTAGCGCGGTCACCGCGGAGATGGGCATCGCCGCCGCCTGCTCGAAGGTGAGGTTGGCCGGCTTGGGTGCCAGCCGGTGCTGCCGCGCCGTCGCGTACTGGGCGAACGAGCCGCTCTGACAGGTGCCGTACACCTCGTCGCCGGGGCGCAGGCGGGTCACGCCGGCGCCGACCGCCACCACCACACCGGCGACGGCCCGACCGAGAACCGCGACCTTGGGCCGGCGCAGCCCGGCCGCGAGCCGCACCGCCATGGGCCGGCCGGTCATGAAGATCCACACGCCTGGGTCCAGGCCAGCGGCGCGTACCTCGATGAGCACCTCGTCGTCTCCGACCGAGGGTTTGTCGACCTCGCGGAGCTCGAGCACGTCGGCCGGGCCGTACACGTCGTGGACGATCGCTTTCATGACTTCTCCTCGGGAGAGTCGGGGTACTGGAACACGTCGTCGAGCGGAACGCCGAACACCCGGGCGATCCGGAAGGCCATCTCCAGGGATGGCGAATAGCGGCCCTGCTCGATGGCGATGAGGGTCTGCCGGGTCACGCCGATGCGCTCGGCGAGCTCGGCCTGGGTCATCTCGCCGTGCGCGAAGCGCAACGCGCGGATACAGTTGGTGACCTGCGTCGGCTTCACCACTGCGGGAGGCTCCTGCGGTACACGATGACCTTGGTGATGCCGCCGAGGATCGCCGACAGCACGAAGCACAGGTAGATGACGTTGGCGATCCAGAACCGGTCCCAGTCCGCCATGGCCATGAGCATCGCGGCGACCGCGCCGACGACCACGAACGACTGGCCGACGTGGTCGCCGAGCCGCCCGATCTCGCGGTCCCGCACGTCCTTGACGCGCGGCGCGCCCGGATTCAGGACGGCCATGCCGATCTCCGCCACGATCGACGCGACGATGGCCGCGCCGACCGTCCACAACAGGGCGCTCGCGTACGGCACGTCGGGCAGCGAACGACCATCGGCGCGGCTGACGATGAGGGCCACGTAGGCGGAGTAGCCGAGCACGGCGACGACCAGCCTGATCCACGCGCGTTTCTCTTCGTGCGTCATGACAAGCCCTCCGGATGTCTGAAATCTTTGACATCACCAAGGTAGCGAATATTTGACTTTCTGTCTAGAAAACTTTACATCACGCCTGGGGTGCGGTCATTCGGCTGACCGGCGCGGTCCTTCCCGCGTCCTCCCTGGCTTTCGGGACAGTGACAGTGAGTGCCGGCGGTGGCGATCCAGGACTTCCCGGCCATGCCGCTGCGTGGATCGATCGAAGGCTTCTACGGATCGCCGTGGACGCGCGCCGAGCGCCTCGACCAGCTGGCGTTCTACGGCGACGTCAAGATGAACACCTACGTCTACGCGCCCAAGGATGACCTCTACCACCGGGCACGCTGGCGCGACCCCTGCCCCGCCGACAAGCTGGCGAGCTGATCGACCAAGCCCGCCGACACCACGTCGAATTTACCTTCGCGCTCTCGCCCGGCGTCTCCATCTGCTACGCCGACGAGAACGACTATGCCGCGCTGGTCGCCATGCTGCAGGCCATGCCCGACCTCGGCGTCCGGGCGCTCTCCATCCCACTCGACGACATCTCCTACACGCGCTGGACTTGTGCCGCCGACCAAGCCGCCTACGGCGCACCCCAGCGCGGCCACCGCCGGTCGTGTCCAGGTGGAGCTGCTCAACCGGCTCAACCGAGAGTTCATCGCGACGCGCGGGGACATGCAGCCGCTGCAGATGGTGCCCACGGAGTACCGGACGCTGAACGACTCCGCGTACCGTTGCGAGATCCGGGAGACCTCGACGCCGGGATCCGACCTCGTGCACGGTTGCGAATCCTTGAGCATCGATGATCGTTGTTCGTGCCATGGCTGGCGCTGCGATCATGATGAACCCTCGAATGACAGGCTTGTCTCGGCAGGTGATTGCGGGCCTGGTCGCGGAACTGGCACCACGGTGGCAGGCCCGCCACCGTGATCGGCTCGCCACGCGCACACGTCGTCGCCGCATCGGTGCTGGCGCGAAGCACCGGTTCGCGTTCACCGACCGCCTGCTGGCCACGCTGGTGCACCTACGGCATGGACTGACCCACGACGTGGTAGCAGCCTGGTTCGGGGTGCACCGCTCGACGATCACCCGCAGCGTCGCCGAGGTGCGGCCGCTGCTGGCCGAGCGGGGGTGCGGGTGCACGACGGCGCCAGGCTGCGCACTCTCGCCGACGTGGTGGCATACCCGCGTCCGCGGCGCCGTTCTGCCCACCGACCGGCTGTTGCGCTACCGCAACGGCCAGCCGATCAGCAGCCGCCGCTACGACCACCTATGGAAACGCATCGGCGAGCGCCTGCCATGGGTCGCCGCGCAGGGCATCTCCACCCACTGGCTACGCCACACCACCCTCACCTGGGTCGAACGCCACTTTGGCTACGGCATCGCTCGTGCCTACGCCGGCCACACCGACCGCCGCGGACCCGTCACCACCACCTACATCAAGGCAGACCTGCACGCTGTCGCCGCCGCACTCGCCGCCATGACCGGCCAACCCCACCCGCTCGCCACCGCCACGCCCACACCCGACAGACAGGGGGGATGGTCTGTCGCGGCCAGCGGATGACGCCGTTACCCCCGGGTCCTACGCCACAGTCCTGATCAGTAACACAGCGCAACAGATGCCCCACTTCGGTGGACCACGCCGCATCCGCTTCTGTCGAGAAGAGTGCACTCGATCATGGTGTCGTGGCCGGTTTCTGTCCGTTACTAAACTACCGAGCGATGAACTCCGCAGATTCCGTCGGGCCGACCCACATGACCGACCAGATCATCGCCGCCCGTAAGGAGCTGGCCGACGATCTCGCCGACCTGACCGAGGCCCAGTGGGCCGCCCCGTCGCTCTGCGAATCCTGGACCGTCGAGGAGACGCTGGCGCACCTGACCTCGGCCGCGAACATGACTCCGTTCCGCTGGATCCGCAGCATGGCCGCAGCCGGGTTCCGTCCGGACGTGCACAACCGCCGCCGCTTGAACGAGCAGCTCGGTGTGACGCCCGCTGAAACGCTTGCAAAGTTCCGGGCAGCCATCTCGGCCACCACCGCGCCCTTGGGGCCCTCCGCCGCATGGCTGGGCGAGATCGTCGTGCATGGCCAGGACATCCGCCGCCCGCTCGGACTACATGGCGGGCCGTCGGTCGAGGCGGCCACCACGGTCGCCAGGTTCTTCGTGTCCAAGAACTTCGCCGTCAACAGCCGCAACGTGGCCATAGGCCTGCGATGGGAGGCGACCGACGGGCCGTTCCACAGCGGTGACGGTCCGATCGTCCGCGGAACGACGGAAGCTTTGGTGATGGTTCTCGCGGGCCGGCGTGCCTACCTCGCGGACGTCACCGGCGACGGCGTCGAGACGGTGAGCGCCCGTATCTAGGCCACCGGCGCGGCTCCGGGCGGGCTCGGTGCCGGGCTCAAAGTCCGGAGGCCGCTCGCAGTCGGCGTAGCGGCCCTGGTCGGTTCACCGTCGAGGGCGATGAACTCGCCACCGGAATCTGTCATCACCACGCCCTGGCGCCGCGAAAATCAGCGCGCGCATCTGCCGCAGACATGGCGCGCCAGCCGTCCGACAGCATCACCTCAGTCCGACATCCAGGTGGGCCGCCGCATCGTCAGATCATGATCTTGGCGGCAGATCTGGCCACCAGCACCAGGGTCAGCGTGACGCACCGTGATTGCTGGAGCGGGCATCAACGCGAATACAAGACAGTTGGATTACCTGACCCTGCCAGTCGGCTGGGCCAGTGGGCTGAGCACCTCGGACTGGTCCGCTTGGCTGTCGCGCTGCGTTGACGAGTCCGTCGATGACGTCGGCGGCGGTGTGTCGTATCGGCCCGCTCGCCGCCACGGCTATTCGATGGGTGCGCCGTCGGAGTCACGCCGCTGGGGCTTCTCTTCCGCCGGATCACGTACCAGAGCCGTAGCCCACCTCCGCAGCCTTTCTCTGAGGCCGGGTTCTGGGACCAGGTTCACCAATCCGCTGCCGGTGGCCCCCATCCCAACACCGATGATCGCTGCCCCAGCCAGAGTGTTGTCGTTGAGGAATGAGAGGCCGACGCCGATGAGCCCTACTCCGATGCAGATGGTCGCTGCCTCAAGCAGAGTGCGGCTGCTGGTCATGAGCGCGATGCCACCGCCGATGAACCCTACTCCGATGCAGATGGTCGCTGCCCCAGCCAGAGTGCGGCTGCTGGTCACGAGCGCGATGCCGAGGCCGATGCCTGCCACCCCGGCGCCGATGGACGCCGCCCCACCCAACAGTCTGTTGGCGGCTTCGGCGTCGTGGGAGAGAAGAACGGAGGTGACTGCCAGGGCCGTCGCGGCCAGGGTCGCATACGCGGCCCACGACGTCGGACCGAAGGCGGCCACGACCGCCCCGATCAGAGCCAGGGTCAGCAGTCCCCGGGCCGCGTAGCGGACCAGGGGCGCCTGGGGTGGCAGCGCGCGGAGCCAGGAGGCCGCTGACAGCACCGCGCCGACCCCGGCTGCCGCGGCGACGCCCCGATAACCGACGTCGTTGCTCAGGACGTTGATCCCCATGCCGCCGGCCGTGCCGAGGAACACCCCGGAGAGCCGGCCCCGCCAGTCCAACCGGTTCCGTTGCCCGTCGGTCTCACCGCTGGTGCTCACCCTGACAGCATGACGTGACCAGTCGAGCCACCCAGACGGCCCCGCGCGAAGCGGGGGCGCTGCCTTGAAGGCCCAGCCGTAGTTTCCGACCCGAAAACAACGGCAACGCTGGTCAACCGGCTGATGGCAGAGGCGGCGCTACCGCCTACAAAACCAGCTCCGACCAGCGCTGCGGTTGTTTTCGCTGCTTACTACCGGGAGGCCTACAGGGCCTTCCCCACGCCGGGAAAGGCCTTGTAGGCGGAGCTGGCCGCGATCGTTACCTGAGCCTGCTGTACAGCTCGATGATCTTTGCTTCGTTGGCGACGAGCGGCAGCTGGTCGAAGGTGAGGGTCCAGTCACTCGAGACGCCGCCGGTGTCGCCGACGCGCTCGATAACGCCGAAGCTGACCGGGTCGGTCTGGCCCTCGGGCAGGACCGTACCGTGCCATTCCAGGTATGTCGCGCCGTCGACCTTGATGGTCTGGCCCGGCTGTAGCTGGACATTTCTGACCTGGTCGAAGAACGTCCTCAGGTAGGCGAGCTTGCCCTGCGTGGTGCTGAGCGTGCCGCCATTCAGGCCGGGAGCGGACAGCGGCGCGCCGATGAGCCGTCCCACGAGCGCCTCGGCGTCCTCGTTGTTCCATGCCTTCGCGCGTTCAGCGAGCTCGTCGGGGCTGAGGACAGGTTGGCGGCCCTGGTCGGGGCTGCCGCCGTCGGCGACGTTGGCGAACAGGTCGGGCAGGCTGGGGTCGAGCGGTTTGAACCAGCTGTGCCGGTCGTAGTAGCGGCGGCCCTGGATGACCTTGCCGTCGTCGGTCAGCAGGACCCGGTAGACCGCGGAGTAGGCGACCTGGTGGCCCTTGAGCGTGGCCTCGTTGTGCGCTTCGAACATCACTGCGGGGCCGTTCACGGCGATGCGTGTGCCGCGGAAGCGGAAGTCGGGCACCAAGGCGAGCGAGCCGCTGATCGCCGTCCTGATGTTGTCCAGGCCCTGGACCGGCAGCCTGCTCGCGTTCGCCGGCTCCCACAGCGTCGCGTCCTTGGACCACATGTCGACGTAGGCGTCCACCCGGTCGGGGGTGGTGACCTTGCCGAACTTGATCTGCCGCTTGATGAATGAGCACGCGCCGGGCGACACCCAGCCGCTGATGGAGGTGACCTCCGGCCTCGCCTCGGCGCAGCCCGCGTTCCCGGCGCCGGACTCACCGGCGGCGAGGCCCGCCCGGTCCAAGCCTCCCATGGTTGCCTGCGCCGGGCTCCCGAACGTGTACAGCGCGAGCACGGCCCCGGCCGCGAGTCCTATTGCCACACGTCGAGTCGCCTTCATGACCTGCCCCTTTCGGTGTTCTTTCTGGTGACACCGAAATTAGGCCGATCTTGTCCGTGGCGAATCTGTCAGCGTGACGGTAGTCAGGCCGGCCACGGGGGCAGCGCCCGGGACGCGTAGCAGACAAGGGGTGCCCGGGGCGGCAGCCTGCGGAGCCAGGAGGCCGCTGACAGCACCGCGCCGACCCCGGCGGCTGCGGCGACGCCCCGGTAGTCGACGTCGTTGCTCGGGACGTTGATGCCCGTGCCGCCGGCCCAGCCGAGGAACACCCCGGACCAACCGGACCCGCCAGTCCAACCGCATCCGTTGCCCATCGGCCGTTGGTGGTCACCCCGACTTGTCACCTGGTTGCTGTAAGAGGGCATCTGATCCGTGTAGTGGTTGATTCACGTTCGGCCGTTGCGGTGATGGGGCTGGTTCGTTGATCGCCGCGTGGGCGTGCAGCGGCGTGGGTATCGGTCGGACTTGTCGGATGAGCGGTGGGCGTTGATCGAGCCGGTGCTGACCGCGTGGCGGGCGGCGCGGGTGGGTTTGGGGATCAGCCGGCCGGTGCATGACCTGCGGGAGATCGTCAACGCGATCCTGTACGTGGCCAGGACGGGGATCGCGTGGGAGTACCTGCCGCACGACCTCCCGCCGGCGAAGACGGTCTACGACTACTACGCCAAGTGGGAAGCGGACGGGACGACACAGCGGATCCACGATCTGCTGCGGGAGCGGGTCCGGGTCGCTCGCGGCCGCCGCGAGAGCCCGTCGGCGGTGGTCGTGGACTCGCAAAGCGTGAAGACCTCGAGCAACGTCGGCGAGGACAGCCAAGGCATCGACGCGGCGAAGAAGATCAAGGGACGCAAGCGGCACATCGCCACCGACACCCTCGGACTGCTCCTCGCCGTGATCGTCACCGCCGCGTCGGTGCAGGACTCCACCGCCGGCCGGCACTTGCTCACCAGTGTGTCCGCGGACCATCCGGACGTGGTCAAGGCGTGGGTCGACGGTGGCTACAACACCGCCGTACGGGCGCACGGCGCCCGGCTCGGCATCGACGTCGAGCGGGTGCCCCGCCCTGCGGGGAAGGGCTTCCACGTCCAGCCCCGCCGGTGGGTCGTGGAACGGACCTTCGGCTGGCTGATGCAGCACAGACGACTCGTCCGTGACTACGAGACCCTCCCTCAGCGCACCCGGGCGATGATCCATTGGGCGATGGCTAACACAATGAGCCGCTATCTCACCGGAGAATCCACCCCAACCTGGCGAAACGAAAACACCTAATCGGACCAACCTCACCAAGCGAGATCAGATGCCCTCTTAGGAATGCCAGCATGCAGCGGCGGACGGTCGCGTCAGGTATCGGACGAAGGCGATGGCGCGCGGCCGTTACTGGTCAGGTGTCTGCCTGCACAACGTCCACACCCACCTGCGGTGTCTGCCATGCAAGCCGTCACCGCCGGTACGCCAGATGTGCCATCATGCCTGTCGGGAGTGTCAAGTTAACGGCTGATCTTGGTTGTTGAGGTGGTCAGTGGTTGGCCGGGGTGAGCCGGCCCTCGAAGGCGATCTGGAAGGCGTTCA
>NZ_JBEOVW010000068.1:0-7840 GCF_040295705.1 Micromonospora sp. NPDC002717
GCGGGTTGGCGCGGAAGCAGACGATGTTCAGCGGCATAGCCTGACCGCCCGGAGCCGGGCACGGCGGGCCACACCCCACCACGACCCCACAGCAAGCCACAAAGCCACCGCGAACCGCACCCAACCACCGCAGGCCACCCGACAAACCCAGCACAGCCAGCACCGACAAACCGCGGACCTGGCGTTACCCTGACAGCATGCACGGCCTCTCCCCCACCGCGACCCGCGTGGCCCCCCTGGCCCGCCCGGGCCGGCCCGCCGTGGTGACCCGGACACTCACCGAGCTCGCCGGCCCCACCCGCGGCGTCGTGGAGCTGCCGGTGCGGCTGATGTGGAACGCCGACCGCACGTTCGACCTGGGCGACCCGGACGAGTTGCTCTGGATGTACGAGAACGTCCTGCGGGAGACCACCCGCGCGGAGGACCTCCGCGTGCTCATCAACGGGCGCACCCTACGTCGGGTGTGGCGGCTGCTCAACCTCCCCAGGGGCGTACGCCAGGCGTGGGAGATCCGCCACCGGGGTCTGCGTACGGCGTGAACGCCGCGCACCCGCACGACTTCTACCGGGAGGTGGCCCGCGTAGCCCTGTCCGCCGCCGGGCCGTACCGGTTCGTGCTCGGTGGCGGCGTGGCCTGGGCGGCTCACGGGCTGGTGACCCGCCCGACCGAGGACGTGGACCTCTTCGCCGACGTCGAGGGGGCGGCCGCCGCAGCGGCGGACGGGGTGCGGGCGGCGCTGGAGCGGGCCGGGTTCGAGGTGAGCGACGCCGACCCGGACAGCGAGCTGGCCGACCTGTTCGACGGGTTCGACCGAGACCTGAAGGACTTCGTGGTGAGCCGGGACGGGCGGCGGATCCGACTCAGCCTGGCCCGCCTCGACCGGCACCGCAGCCCGGTGGTGATGGACCTCGGCCCCGTGATGGACGTGCGGGACCTGATGGCGAACAAGACCGCCGCACTGGTGAACCGGCGGGAGGTCCGGGACTACATCGACGTGGCGGCGGCCCTGGAGCAGCACGACGTGGCGGAACTGCTGGAGCTGGCCCGCCAGCTCGACCCGGCCCTGGATCCGTCGGACGTCCGCGCCGCCGGCCGCTACCTGGACCGGCTGCCGGACCGACGCTTCGCCCGCTACGGCCTGGACGCCGCCGCCGTCGCCCGCGTCCGCGCCCGCCTCGCCGTCTGGCCCCGCTGACCCGGGGGCGCGGGGCGCGGGGATTACTTGGTGGGGCGTCCGCCCGTCACGCCGAGGACCTCGCCGGTGACGTAGCTGGACTCCTGGGAGGCGAAGAAGACGTACGCCGGCGCCAGCTCGGCCGGCTGGCCGGGGCGCCCCTCCGGGGTGTCCTGGCCGAACCGCTCGACCTTCTTCTGCGGCATGGTCGCCGGGATCAGCGGCGTCCAGATCGGGCCGGGCGCCACCGCGTTCACCCGGATCCCCCGCTCCGCCAGGTCGGCGGCGAGCGCCTTGGTGAAGTTGGCGATCCCCGCCTTGGTGGTGGCGTAGTCCAACAGCTGCGGCGACGGGTCGAACGCCTGGATCGACGAGGTGTTGATGATGGTCGAGCCCTCGGACATGTGCGGCACCGCCGCCCTGCAGAGCCAGAACATGGCGTACAGGTTGGTCCTGAGCACCCGGTCGAACTGCTCGTCGCTGATCCCGAGGATGCCCTTCTCCTGCGCCATCTGGTAGGCGGCGTTGTTGACCAGGATGTCGATCCCACCGAGGTCCCGCACGGCCCGCTCGACCAGCTCCTCGCAGTGCCGCTGGTCGGTGATGTCGCCGCGCACGGCGACGCCCTCGCGGCCGGCCTCCTCGACCAGCCGGACGGTCTCCCGGGCGTCGGCGTCCTCCTCCTCGCCCAGGTAGGAGATGAGCACGTCGGCGCCCTCCCGGGCGTACGCGATGGCGATCGCGCGGCCGATGCCGGAGTCGCCACCGGTGATCACGGCCCGCCTGCCGTCGAGCTTGCCGCTGCCGTGGTACGACTCCTCGCCGTGGTCCGGCCTCGGGGTCATCCTGCCGGTCGCGCCGGGCGGCGTCTGCTGCTGCCCCGGTTGCCCCTCCTGTTGGCCGTACTGGCTGGTGGGGTCCTGCTGGGTGTGCTGGTCCTCGCTCACCGACGTCTCCTCGCGCACCTGTCGGGTTCCTGGTATCCGACCGCCCTACCCTGAGCCGGCGGGCGGAAACGGGTGCGGCGGTGTTACACCGAGCGGCCCCGGACGCTGGTGGTGTGGGACACCTCGGGCTGCTGTGGCAGGAGTGACGGCCGCTCGTTAGGGTGCGCTCGGCGCCCACCAGGCGCCCCGACCCCCATGGAAGGGCACGTCATGACCTCTCCCTCCGGCCCGTCGCGTCGGACGGTGCTCGCCGCCGCGGCCGCGGCGGCGAGCGTCCCGCTGATCGCCGCCACCCCCGCCCACGCGGCCGGCGCGGCCCGGTCGCGGACCTGGGACCTCACGATCCTCGGCACCTCGGACACCCACGGCAACGTCTACAACTGGGACTACTACAAGGACGCCGAGTACGACGACAGCAAGCACAACGACGTCGGCGTCGCCAAGCTGGCCACCCTCGTCAACCAGATCCGCGCCGAGCGGCGGGGCAAGGCGACGCTGGTGCTCGACGCCGGCGACACCATCCAGGGCACGCCGCTGGCCACCTTCTACGCCAAGCAGGAACCGATCACCACCACCGGGGCGACGCACCCGATGGCCAACGCCATGAACGTGCTCGGGTACGACGCCGTGACGCTGGGCAACCACGAGTTCAACTACGGCCTGCCGCTGCTGGCCAAGTGGATCTCGCAGCTCGGCTTCCCGGCGCTGGCGGCCAACGCCGTCAACGTCGCCACCGGCAAGCCTGCCTTCCTGCCGTTCGTCATCAAGAAGGTCTCCGTCGGCTTCGCCGCGCCGCCGCTGCGGGTCGGCATCCTCGGCCTGACCAACCCGGGCAGCGCGATCTGGGACAAGGCCAACGTCGAGGGCCGCCTGCGGTTCGACGACATGGTCGCCACGGCCGCGAAGTACGTCCCGATCATGCGGGAGCGCGGCGCCGACATCGTGCTGATCTCCGCGCACGGCGGCGACAGCGGCACCTCCAGCTACGGCCCGGAGCTGCCGAACGAGAACCCGACGGCGCTCATCGCCGAGCAGGTCCCCGGCATCGACGCGATCCTCTTCGGCCACGCCCACGCCGAGGTCGCCGAGAAGTTCGTGACCAACGCGCGGAGCGGCGAGCAGGTGCTGCTCACCGAGCCGTCGAAGTGGGGCCAGCGGCTGAGCCGGATGGACTTCACGCTGGCCCGTGAGAGGGGCCGGTGGAAGATCACCAAGAAGACCGCCGCCCTGCTGAACACCAACACCGTGGTGGAGGACCCGAAGGTCCTCGCCGCCGTGCGGGCCCAGCACCAGAAGACCGTCGCGTACGTCAACCAGGTCGTGGCGCGCTCCACCGTGGAACTGTCGGCGGCGGAGAGCCGGTACAAGGACACCCCGATCCTGGACTTCATCAACCACGTCCAGACCGAGGTGGTCGGCCAGGCGCTCGCCGGCACGTCGTACGCGGCGCTGCCGGTGCTGTCGATCGCGGCGCCGTTCAGCCGCACGGCGGTCTTCCCCGCCGGCGACGTGAAGATCCGCGACGTGGCCGGGTTGTACGTCTTCGACAACACCCTCGAGGCCGTCGTGCTCAGCGGCGCCGAGGTGCGGGCCTACCTGGAGTACTCGGCGAAGTACTTCCGGACCCTCGCCCCGGGCGCCCCGGTCGACCCGGAGACGATCAGCGACCCGGCGGTGCCGGACTACAACTACGACGTCTTCTCCGGCCTGGAGTACGACATCGACATCTCCCGGCCGGTGGGCCAGCGCATCACCCGCCTGGTGCTGCCCGGCACCGACACCCCGGTGGCGGACAACGCGCAGTTCGTGGTGGCGGTGAACAACTACCGCCGCAGCGGCGGCGGCAACTTCCCCGGCATCGTGAAGACCCAGGTCTACAACGAGCAGCAGGAGATCCGTCAGCTGCTGATCGACTGGGCGCAGGCCAAGGGAGCGATCGACCCGGCCGACTTCTACCAGCCGAACTGGAAGCTGGTGCGCGAGGGCGTGCCGGTCTTCTGACCGACGATCACCGGACGGGCCGTGGGCGGAATCGCCCGCGGCCCGTCCGCGTACCGGGCCGCATCCCGGGCAGGTCGCGCGCGAACGAGGCGACGCCGCCGCGCGCGACGCGCCGTCAGGCGCCGTGCCGCAGGTCCCACCGGTCCGAAGCCTCCGAATCCGGTCGGTCCCGGCGCGGCTCGGTCTCGGTCAGCGCGACCCGCTCTTCGGGCGGGACCGCCGGCGGCATCTCGCCGAAGCGCACGTGCCGCAGGAAGGCGTACTCGTCGTCGGTGAACGGCGACTCGGAGCGGTCCTCTGCCATCTGCTCTCCCCCTCGACGCCGTCATTCTCCGCCCATGGCGCCCGGCGTCACCACCCCTAGAGCATCCTAGGATCCTGGTCGGAAGGACAGGGTCGGTGACATCCGTCCGCCCGGTCAGGACGGCAGCTTCGCCAGCGGCGCGCGAGGGGCCGGCAGCCGGTCCAGCAGCGCCAGCGCCGCCCGCACCGGGGCCCGGCCCAACGTCTCGTCGAAGCTCGCCCGCCCCTGGCAGAACCGCACGAACATCCGCCAGCCCGGCGGGGTCGCCAGCAGCGCGTGGAAGACCTCCGGCCGCCGCGCGAACACGTCCAACAGCCGGTGCCCCGCGCGCATCGAGGGCACCAGATCCCGCGCCACCGCCCGCTCGTAGCCCGCCAGGTCGCCTGCGGCGACCGCGGCGCCGGCCAGCTCGCCGGAGCGCAGCGCGTAGCTGATGCCCTCCCGGCTCCACGGTTCCAGCAGCCCCGCCGCGTCGCCCGCCACCAGCACCCGGCCCCGACGCAGCGGGGAGTCCTCGGCACGGCAGCGGGTCAGGTGCCCCGAGTCGTGCGCCGGCTCCACCCCCGACAGACCCAGCCGGTCGACGAACGCGCGCAGGTAGGCCCGGGTCCGCTCCCCCTCGCCCCGTGCGGCGATCACACCGACCGTGAGCCGGTCGCCCTTCGGGAAGACCCAGGCGTACGAGCCGGGCAGCGGGCCCCAGTCCAGCAGCACGCGGCCCCGCCAGCGGTCCTGCTCCCGCGGCGGCACCGGCAGCTCCAGCTCCAGTCCCAGGTCGACCTGCCGGTGACGGACCCCCACGTGCCGGGCCGTCACGCCCGAGGAGCCGTCCGCGCCGACCACGGCCCGCGCCCGCACCGTCTCCCCGTCGGCCAGCCGCAGGCGTACGACCTCGGGGTCCTGCTCGACGGCGCGGACCGCGGCACGCTCGCGGACCTCGGCGCCGGCCGCGACCGCGGCGACCCGCAGCCGGTCGTCGAACTCCTCACGCCGCACCATCGTCACCAGCGGGCCGTCGGGGTGCCGTCGGGTGAACCGGCGTCGCCCGTCCCGGGTGAACGTGACCCGGTCCACCCGGTCGTGCGCCGGGACGTCGATCCGGTCGGCGACCACCGTGAGCGAGGTGCCGATCAGGCCGCCCCCGCAGGTCTTGTAGCGGGGGTGGGAGGCCCGTTCCAGCACGAGTGTGCGCAGGCCCGCGCGGGTGGCGGCATGGGCGGCGGAGAGGCCGGCGGGGCCGGCGCCGACGACGGCGAGATCCCAGATGATCACCGGTGCAGCGTATGCCAGGAGGCCGGTTGCGGGGGCGTCGGCGCGACCGGATCACCGCCCGATCGGGTGGGCATCTTCGGCCGGCCACGGGGTAACCGCGCGGCGCAACCGCCCGTGGGGCGGGCAAGGCGAAGGAGGACATCATGCGGCAGGTCCAACTGTCGGACGTCGAGGAACGGGTGTACGACGCCGTCGCGGCCCTGGAGGCGCGCGGGCAGGTGCCGTACCCGGACCTGATCGCCCAGGAGGCCGGGCTGACCGAGGAGCAGTTGCACGCGCCACTGCACCTGCTCACCGAGAAGAACCTGCTGCACCGCGAGGACTCGCCGATGGCCGGTTTGGACTTCGGCCCCCGGTTCTGCGCCCAACAGTTGGCGTGACCTGGCGGGCGGCCCGCCACGATTCGCCTCCCGGGGACCGGGGTAGCGGACAGCGATGCCCGACCACCGGTCCACGGGAGGCACGATGAGCGCGGCGCGTACGCCGCGACCGGCCGACGCCACCGCCTCCCCGGACGACCGGCGGCGCTGGCAGGCCCTCGGCGTCGGGCTGGTCGCCGCATTCATGACGCTGCTCGACGTGAGCATCGTCAACGTCGCCGTCCCCTCGATGGACCGCGCCCTCGGGGCCTCCCCCAGCGACCTGCAGTGGGTGCTCTCCGGGTACGCCCTGACGTTCGGGCTGGTACTCGTTCCCGCCGGGCGCTTCGGCGACGCGCGCGGCCGGCGCACCGCTTTCGTCTTCGGGATCGCCCTGTTCACGCTCGCCAGCGCCCTCGCCGGGCTGGCCGCCTCCCCCGCGTGGCTGGTCGGGGCCCGACTGCTCCAGGGCGCCGCCGCCGGGCTGGTCAACCCGCAGGTCACCGGCCTGATCCAGGAGCTGTTCCAGGGGCCCGAGCGGGGCCGCCCGTTCGGCCTGCTCGGCGCCACCATCGGCATCTCCACCGCCGTCGGCCCGCTGCTCGGCGGCCTGCTGATCGCCATCGGCGGCGAGGAGCACGGCTGGCGCTGGGTGTTCTTCGTCAACGTGCCCGTCGGGATCGTGGCGGTGGTCCTCGGGTGGCGGCTGCTCCCCGGCCGCCGGGCGGGCCCCCCGGACCACCGGCGGCTGGACCCCGTCGGAGTGCTGCTGCTCGGGCTCGGCGTGCTGCTGGTGCTGCTGCCGCTGGTGCAGCAGCAGCAGTGGCAGGGCCGCGCGAAGTGGCTGCTGGTGCCGGCCGGGCTGCTCGCCCTGGCCGCTTTCGGGGCCTGGGAACGGTGGTACGCCCGGCGCCGGGATCCGCTGTTCGACCTGCGCCTGTTCCGCTTCCGGTCGTACGCCCTCGGATCACTGATCGCGCTGGTCTACTTCGGCGGGTTCACCGCAATCTTCTTCGTCTTCACGCTCTACCTCCAGAACGGCCTCGGCTACAGCGCGCTGGTCGCCGGCGTGGCCATCACCCCGTTCGCGCTGGGCTCGGCCGCGGCGTCCGCCCTCGGCGGCCGGATCGTCAACCGCTTCGGCCGGCCGCTGGTCGCGGTCGGGTTGCTCACCGTGGTCGTCGGGCTCGTCGCGGTGGTCGGCGTGCTCGCCCTGGCGCCCGCCGGTGCTGTGGTGCCGTGGCTGACCGCGGCGCCGCTGCTGGTCGCCGGGCTGGGCAGCGGCCTGGTGATCGCCCCGAACCAGACCCTCACCCTGTCCCAGGTGCCGGTGCCCCAGGCGGGCAGCGGCGCGGGCATGCTGCAGACCGGCCAACGCATCGGCTCCGCCGCCGGCATCGCCGCCGTCGGCTCCGTCTTCTTCTCGTCGCTGGCCGGCAGCGACGGCGACTACGCCGTCGCTTTCCGGCATTCCCTCCTGCTGGCCGCCGCGGTCATCGCGCTGGCGCTGGTCGCCGCCCTGGTGGACGTCGTACTCGGCCACCGCCGCTGACCGCCGCACCCGCACGCGACCGCCCAGCCGCGACCCGACCCGGTGCGTGTCCGCCCCGCTTGTGACGCGAGGACGCCGCTGGCCGGCACCCCGGGCGGGGTACCGGCCAGCGGCATCATGCGCCTGTGTGTCAGTGGTTCCAGTGCTTGGCGACGAGGTCGGCGGCCTGCTGTTCCCACTGGGCGTAGTGGTCGGGGTACGCCGACACCTGCACGGTCTGTGCGGCCTCGG
>NZ_JBEOVW010000069.1:0-6656 GCF_040295705.1 Micromonospora sp. NPDC002717
AACGGAAAGATCCACTCCTGACGGGTCGCCGAGATCACCTGCACCCCGACATGATCCACCATGGACCGACCGCCGAGTTACGAGACGTCCTTTAGACGGCTGCAGTCGTCGCGACAGTGCCGACCTTCTGGCCGTAGCCGCTCTGCGCAGCTTTCGCCTGGCCCGGGCATGCACCGCCCTTTGGCGGTGCATGGACCTCGTCGCCCGCGCTGCCGGCCGGCGCTAAAGTGTCGATCGTGTCGACGACGAGAGCGCTCGCCCTCGCCCAGGTGATGGCCCACTGCGGCGGCTCGCCCTCCGCAGCGACGAGCTTCATCGCTCGAGCGGTCGCCGCCGATCCGCGCGATCCGGAGCCGTACTCCGCGCTGGAGAACCTGCGGCGAGAGCTGCCCGCCGAGGTCACGGCCGTCGTCGCGACGGCAAACACGATCGGACCGATGCTAGCCCGCGCCTATTTGTCGTTTGTGGACGGTGACATGGACGAGGCCGCGATGTCGCTCGGCACGATCACCGGCTACCAGCCAGACGTCCCGTGGGCATCCGCGCCGTGGTTCGGCGACGAGCGATTCCTCGGTGCGGTAACCCCGGCCGCCGTCGCTGAGGCCACGATGCGTATCCGCGATTACGACCGTGACCTCGACACTGATGCTGTCCGCGAGTGCCTGGCCCCGTGGTTCCGGGCGATCGAGGCGGTCTGCGAGCGCCATGCGGACCCTGACGCGATGGCCCGCATGGCGATCTTGCTGCGCGTGTCCGGCCGCACCGACGCATCGTTCGCCCTGTGCGACCGGGCCGACGCCGTGCGGCGCGTGATGTTCACCGAGGTCGTCCGCGCCGGCACCTGGCGTCACGTCGGCAACCGCGCCGAGGCGGCCGCTGCCTTCCGGCGTGCCCTAGCGCTCGACCCTGCCAACTGGTCGCTGTACCTCGACCTGGCCGATCTGGCCGCCGAGGAAGGCGACTTCGCCGAGGCCGCCACGCAGGCCACTCGCGGCGAGGAACTCGAGCCGGACGACGTCACGATGCGGGCGGCCGCCGCCGCATACCGTGCCCGCTCGACGGGATCGGCCGCCGACCTGGACACGCTCACCGAACTGGCGCCGCAGGTGCCCGAACCGTACCGCCTAACGCTCATCGACTACGCCTACGCTCGCGGCACCTAGGACATCCCACCGTATCGACTTTCGCGAGTCCGACGCCGCCTCGACCGTCACGCCTTTGGTTACCTGCCTCGCCCGTCCGTTTACCCACGGTAACGAGGCGTAGGAGACCGGCGCGCACGGTCGGCGGCAGATCAGGACGCCCGGATCATCAGAGTTCATCACTGGGCAAGCTGGCGGCAGGCATCCCGGCCGCGTGGTAACCCGGCCTCCTTGAATACCAGCCCGCAGCTGCCGTTCTTCGGATCCCAGAGTTGATCGTTGGCGACCAGAGCACGAAGGAGCGCACGCTGTGAGTCGGTCAATGGCCGGCACGGGCCGTACGGCTCGGCGAAGGCAAAACGCACGACCGCACCCCACCCGTCGTCGAATCCGGTCCAACTGTCCCGCCTGGCAACCTCGCAAGCGGCCGTTGCGATCCTGTCGAAGTCGGAGGCGACGCGGATCGCTGCGGCGACGAGTTCAAACTGGTGCAGGCTTGGAGACGGCGGCTCCGCCAGCACGGCGAGGATCAGCTGTTGGCTCCGCGGATCGTCCTCGTGGGCCAGCGCGGCCCGCAGCCGGACCGCGGGGTCTGGGTCAAAGAGCAGGCCACGGAGATCCACGCCCAGCTGGCCGAGGCAGTGAACCCAAGGGGCTCGCGGCCCGGGGCCGCGTTGCAGCCAGCCTCTGATAACGGCAGCGAGGTCCTCGCGCCGGTCTATCAGTGGCGCCATCCGGGCGATCGCCACGAGGTTTTCCGCATAGAACAGAGCGCGGTCAGGCACCGACGTTTCCAGCAGCGCAAGCACCACCGGGTATGCCGCTGCCACGGCATCGGCGACGTCTGGCAGTTCCTCGGCAAAGTGAGGGTCCCCTGCTAAGCCGGTCACGCTCGAGGCCGCATCACCCAGAAACTCCACGAGCGAATCGACCGTGTCCGGGTGCGCCCGGCCTTCGGCGAGGAGCGCGGTCACGGCCCGGACGGCCGGCGCGGTCGCGGTCTCGGGGAAACCCTGATGCAGCACCGCGATCTGAAGGTGCTCCAGCGCCGCCTCGCGGGCCTCGGCATCGCCGACCTCCAGCGCGCGCAGATGCTCCAGGGTGTCTATCGCCCGGCCGTACGCGTGCCGCAGCTGCCACCAGTCAACCGTCAGCATGGACTCTCCGCTTCAGTGAGAAGACACCGATGATGGCCGGGCCCGCTTCAACCACACCACGCGGTTAACATCCGCTCTTCGGCACGTCCGGATGCATGCACCCGCGAGCCGATTACTTGCGTGACGAGCGCTCCGAGGCAGATCCCTGTACCTGATCACGAGCTGGGGACGACATGACTACGGTCTGAGTCACGCAGATGGATCATGGTGTCGGCCAGACCGACGCCGCTCCCCGGGTCGGCGCTATCGTGCGGCGCATGCGCGTTCCTGGATGGTTGGACGACACCCGGACCTCCTACGACACGGTAGCGGTCAGCTACGCCGACCTGCTGCGCGACGCTCTCGCCCGCGAACCGTTCCAGCGGGGCATCCTCGCCCTCTTCGCCGAACTGGTCCGCGCCCAGGGGAACGGGCCGGTCGCCGATGTCGGCTGCGGCCCCGGCCGGATCACCGCCCACCTGCACAGCATCGGCCTGGACGCGTTCGGCCTCGACCTGTCCCCCGCGATGATCGACGTGGCCCGACGGGACCATCCCGGCCTGCGCTTCGAGGTCGGCTCCATGACGCGCCTCGAACTGGCCGACGACTGCCTGACCGGCCTGCTCGCCTGGTTCTCCCTGATCCACGTCCCCGACGACGAGGTATCCATAGCCCTCGCCGAGTTCCACCGCGTTCTGCGGCCCGGCGGGGTCATGCTGCTCGGATTCCATGCCGGCGACGGCAGTCGACTCAAGACGGAGGGCTACGGTGGCCACCCGATGAACGTCTACGTGCACCGCCGCCCACCGGATCGGGTCGCGGCCTGGCTGGACGCCGCAGGCTTCACCGTCGAGGCCGAGATGGTGCACCGCCCAGCCCCGAACGTCGAGGGCGGGTTCATCTTTGCGCAGCGGTGAGGTGGGCGGAGGCATCCGAATCGCGGCCCGAGACGCGCCGGACGCCTACCCTCGCGAATGGGCTTGTCCTGTTCGGGCCTCGGTGTCAGATATTCAAGTCGGACCGTTGTACCGAGGTGTTCGGTGCGCGCTTCCCAGCACGACTACGCCGGCCGCAGCCGCTCCTCGTCGCGTTCCGTGACGCCCGATCGGCGGCAGATCCGTGCGTTCCGACCTGAGCGTGGCAGGCCCTGTCAGCGGTCCGCAAAGCACTCGTCAACTGGGCACCGGGCTGTTCATCGGTAGAGCGGCTGGTCCTGGGTGGGGTCGGCGGGGACCACGTCGAGGCGCGGGTCGGTGGTGAGTTGGGTGATCAGCGCCCGGGTCCCGCCGATCCCGGCCCAGTGCGGATCGACGTCTTTGGCCACGCACCAGGCGTGATCAGCGGGCCAGGCGAATGCCGGCTCGGCGTTGCTGAGACGACGCTGGCCCGGCCACCCCGCAGCGGTGTCCCATGTGCCGACGTCGGCTAACGGCCCTCGAAACAACCAGTACGCACGGTGGGGCACCACAACCTTGGGCACACGCGGTGTCGAGGGCGGGGCAGCGGGTGTGGGTGCCAGTCCCGGCTGGCCGCCGAGCCGCTCGAGCAGGGCGCCTGTGTTCTCCTCGTCGATGTACACGGCGTCGTCGTCGGCTGCGTCGTCGGCGTCGCCGAAGCCTTCCCAGACGCAGAAGTAGCAGTCTTCGGGGGTCGTGGTGTGGGTGGCCAGCACCTCGAAGAGGGTGGGCAGCTGGTCGGTGGGCCAGTCCGCATCGACGTCGTTCTCGCTTTGGCCGGGGCGTGTCGGATCGGGCAGGAACCGAAGCCGCCCGTAGGCGTCGAAGCCCGCAGGGCCGAGGCCCACAAGCTGCTGCCACGGCAGGTCGCTGTGGGCGATCCAGCCGGCGGCCGACAGTTCCCGACAGAAGTTGAGTGTCACCCACACAGGAAACGCCAAGTAACGCCCGGACGGCGGCAAATCCGGATGCCTCCGGGCAGCCGTGAACAGGCTCCTGGGATCATGGGCAGCGTGGCCGGGTTCGGGTATAAAACGTCTTGGCTGGCAGTCCGAGACCGGACCCCTGGGGAGGTCGCCGATGCGCTTGAGCTGCACGACCGGGAGGTCCTCGACTGGGCCACCGGCACCGACCGGGCCTACCGGTACGGCGTGTACGTGGCCGCACCGGTGCCAGGCTGGACCCTCGCCCACAGCCGGCTGCATATGCCGACGGGTTTCGACGCGACCGAGCCGCCCTTCCCCGACTGGCTCAGGGAGCTGAGCCGACAACTGGGCGAGGTGCAGTTCTTCGTCAACGAGCGGGTCCCGGACTATCACGCCTGGGCCCGGGCCCTGGATGGTGAGCTGTTGCGCGCCTACTGCTTCATCGGCGAGCGAGGCGAGGTGCCGCTGTTCGTCGGTGATCCGACAGCCGACGAGATCGGGTTGGGCATCGGCATTCGCGGTACTGAGCTCGGGTGGGAACACTGGTCGGACGAGGAGTGGACAGCCTGGTACGCGACGACGCCGTCCGAGTCCGACGTGATGGCGATGGCCGGTCGCTGGAGCATCGACCCGAACACGATCGACGATGCCACCGTGACTGCGACCGGCATTTACGGACTACCGCCATCGGTCCCCGACACGTCTCCCAATGACAACCCACGTTGACGGCATACCGCCCCTTCCCACCAGCCTGATCAGAGTCAGGCATTGCCGGTGGCACAACGTCGCGTTGCCCACCCTGTGCACGTTCTCATCGGCGCCACCGGACGTACGGATCCAGTGCAAGCAGGTTCAGTGGCAGTGGACGTCGGGCTCGCGACGGATAACGGCGAAGGCGTCGTTGCCGAGGGACAGCAACACGTCGGTGGTGTGCGATACGGCGTGGGGTCCGGTCAGCGCGGCGATACGCAGCGACAGGCGCGTGGGGCGTGGGAACTCCATCGCCCACAGTCCCCAGTTGTCGTCACAGTCTGGGACGGCGAGGTTGACCACGGCTGAGGCGTCGTGTGCCACGCCGTACCGGGTGTGGGCGGCGGTGTAGGCAGCCAACGTGAGCTGGGCTTGCCCTGGCATGCCGACCGCCGTGGGCTGGCGTGAGCCGGATGGAACCAACGCTCGGGTCCGGTGGTCCTTTGCGAACCGACCCGCGATCCGGCGGGCCAGGCTGGGACTCCCAGCAATCCAATCCTGGGCCAACCGCCGGAACGCATGGTCGCGCGCCGTCCCGTGCTGGCCGGCGGCGGTAAGCACACCAGCGCCGGCGCCCGCGAGGGCATCGCACAGCTCCCGCAGCGGAACCCGGCCGACAACCTTCGCGTAGCGAACCATTCGGATCTCAAGCATCGCCTGGTGCAACACCATAGCGGCATACGCTGCCTCGCCCAGCGCCTGTGGCTGCTTGATCTGTCTAGGCTTGCGCCCGGCAGCGCGGCGGTGTGGGGTGCACACGTCCGCGGCTTGGCCGGCGCGGGACAGGTGCCACGACGAGTCGTCGAACCCGACGGTGGCCGAGGTGGCGCGAAGGTAACCCTGGGCGCCGACACGGACCTCGACTCCGGCGGTATCGGCGGCCAGGGCTGCGCCGGCCCCGTCACCGCTGTCGAACCGCACGTCGCGCACGTCGCTGAGGAACATTTGCACGACCGCGTCCCCGTAGCCGTCCGGAGTGGCATAGCGGCGCGGAGTCGCGAGGGCGACGTAGCCGGAGATTTTGTGCCCGGCGCGTTCCACCCGCACGGCGCGGACCTGCGCGCGGGCCAGGTCGTAGTCCTTCGCGACGCTCTCGACAGCCGTCGCGGTCAGCGACGCGATGCCGGGCTGAACCTGCCCCTGGTAGTCGCGGTAATGCACGCCGCGGTGGACAAGCAGGGGCAGCAGGGGTTCCAACCGGTGTCCGGCAACCTCGGCCTGCTCGATCATCCAGGCCCGGCGAGACGGTCCCAGGTCTGCCATCCACACCAGCGCAGCCCTCGCCCGCCGCTCACGCAACCACGCCGGGCGACTCAGCGCCGTACTGAACAGCAGGGAAGTGTTGTTGTCCCAGACGTCCGCGATCTCGGCGACAGCCTGCCGGTCGAAACGGCGGCCATCGGCCGCCAACTCCCCGATGCGGGCCACCGAGCGATCCAGCAGCGCGGCGAACATCGACATAGCAGACGCCCCGGTCATAACCGCGAAGCCTAATACTGCAACGTCAGCCAGAGCGGTGACCCAAGCGGCGCTGCTCCTGCCGGACCCCGATCAGTTGTACAGCCAGACGGCGGCACAGCCAAAACACCACACGAGCAGCACTGCCGAGGCGAGCAGCAGCACGAGCAACGTCAGCAGTTCGCTGCGTGCCGGGGCTTGACCCCGGATCTTGGACACGGTGGTGATTGATTACGCCGCGGCCGTAAGGGTAGCGGCGTGGTGGGTTTCGTAGGCGTTCGGGGAGAT
>NZ_JBEOVW010000070.1:0-6105 GCF_040295705.1 Micromonospora sp. NPDC002717
CCCCGCCCCGCCCTTTGGGGGTGGTTCCAACCCCCGGGCGGCCCCGGGGGGGGGGGTCGGGGGGGGGGTCACCCCCCGTCCCCCCCCCCCCCCCCCCCCCGGCCGGGGGGGGGGGCGGGGCCCACGCCGACCCGCCCGCGCGCGGGTCGGCGCGCGGGCGGGTCAGAGGATGGCGCGGAGGGCGTCGACGTCCTCGTCGGTGGGCTGCCAGGCGCCCGCCGCCGCGTTGGAGCGCACCTGATCGGGCGTGGTGGCGCCGGCGATCACCGAGGTCACCGCCGGTAGGGCGGCCAGCCCGCCGATGGCCACCTGGAGCATCGACAGTCCCCGCTCGTTCGCGTACGCCTCGATCGCCTCGATGGTGTCCCAGTCGGCGGCGGCGAGGCGCTCGGCGTACCGGCCGCCACCGGCGAGGCGGCTGTCGGCCGGCGGGGCCTCGTTCCGCTTGTACTTGCCGGTGAGCAGCCCGTTGGCCAGCGGGAAGAACGGCAGCAGCCCGAGGCCGAACCGCTCGCACGCCGGCACCACCTCGGCCTCGACGCCGCGCGCCAGGAGGCTGTACTGGTTCTGCGCGCTGATGAACCGGGCCCGGCCGTTGGACGAGGCCACCCAGTCCGCGTCGGCGATCTGCCAGCCGGCGAAGTTGGAGTTGCCCAGGTAGCGCACCTTGCCGGCGCGGACGAGATCGTCGAGCGCGGCGAGCGTCTCGTCGATCGGGGTGCCCGGGTCGGGCTCGTGCATCTGGTACAGGTCGATGTGATCGGTGCCGAGCCTGCGCAGCGACGCCTCGACCGCGCGGGCGATGTAGCGCCGCGCGCCCCGGGCGCCGAAGTCGGGGCCGTTGAGGCCGTGCATGTCCATGCCGAACTTGGTGGCCACCACCACGTCGTCGCGGCGGCCCTTGAGCGCCTGGCCCAGCATCTCCTCGGAGGCGCCCTGCGGCTCACCGTAGATGTCGGCGGTGTCGAAGAAATTGATGCCGGCGTCCAGCGCGGCGTCGACCACCGCCCGGGTCCCGTCGAGGTCGAGCTTACGGCCGAAGTTGTTGCAGCCGATGCCGACGACGGACACCACGAGCCCGGAGTCGCCCAACCGGCGGTAGGTCATTTCAGTCACGAGATCCACCCTATGCCGGCCGGCCCGCCGCCCGAGGATGCCTCAGCCAACGTCCCAGACCGGCTCCGGGGTCTCCACCACCTCGTTGTCGCCCCGGAACAGCACGAACCGGTCGAACGAGCGGGTGAACCAGCGGTCGTGGGTCACCGCCACGACGGTCCCCTCGAACGCGGTCAGCCCGGCCTCCAGCGCCTCCGCCGAGGCCAGGTCGAGGTTGTCGGTGGGCTCGTCGAGCAGCAGCAGCGTCGCGCCGGACAGCTCCAGCAGCAGCACCAGGAACCGCGCCTGCTGCCCGCCGGAGAGGGTGCCGAAGCGCTGGTCGCCCTGCCCCGCCAGCTCGTACCGGGACAGCGCCGCCATCGCCGCGTGCCGGTCCATGCCGGCCCGGTGGTCGTCCCCCCGCCAGAGGATCTCCACGAGGGTCTTCGCCATCAGCTCCGGCCGGTCGTGGGTCTGCGAGAAGTGTCCGGGGCGCACCCGCGCGCCGAGCCGGGCCACCCCGTCGTGCGCGACCGGCGCGAGCGCCGCCGCGCCGTCGACCGGGCCGTTGGCCGGGTCGGGGTCGCTGCCGCCGCGGGCGAGCAGCCGGAGGAAGTGCGACTTCCCCGTGCCGTTGGCGCCGAGCACCGCGACCCGGTCGCCGTACCAGATCTCCAGGTCGAACGGGTAGGTCAGGCCGTCGAGTTCCAGCTGCTCGCAGACCACCGCGCGCTTGCCGGTCCGCCCGCCGGTCAGGCGCATCCGGATGTCCTGGTCCTTCGGCGGTACGGGCGGCGGCCCGGCCTCCTCGAACTTGCGCAACCGGGTCTGCGCGGCCTGGTAGCGCGAGGCCATCCCGTCGTTGTACGCGGCCTTCTGCTTGTACATCAGCATCAGCTCGCGCAGCTTCTGGTGTTCCTCGTCCCAGCGTTTGCGCAGCTCGTCGAGGCGGGCGTGCCGGGCCACGCGGGCGGAGTGCCAGCTCGCGAAGCCGCCGGGGTGCACCCAGGCGCTGCCGCCCTCCACGGCGACAACCCGGTCGGCGGTGTGCGCCAGCAACTCCCGGTCGTGCGAGACGTAGAGCACCGACTTGGCCGACTCGCGCAGCCGCCCCTCCAGCCAGCGCTTGCCCGGCACGTCGAGGAAGTTGTCCGGCTCGTCGAGGAGCAGCACCTCGTCGGGGCCGCGCAGCAGCAGTTCGAGGGCGAAGCGCTTCTGCTGGCCGCCGGAGAGGGTCCGGACGGGTCGCTCCCGGGCGCCGTCCCACGGCAGGCCGAGCACGATGGTGGCGACGGTGTCGAAGAGCACCTCGGCGTCGTACCCACCGGCCTCGCCCCAGGCCGCGAGCGCGTCCGCGTACGCCAGCTGGGCCTTGCCGGCGGCGGTGCTGTACTTGCCGCGGACCTCGGCCGCCCGCATGGCCGCCTCGGTCTCGGCGAGCCGGCGGCCGGCGTCGCGCAGCGCCGGCGGGGCGAGCGACAGCGCCAGGTCGGCCAGTGTGGACTCGTCGCCGATCATGCCGATGAACTGGCGCATCACGCCCAGCCCGCCGGCCCGCGCGATCGCGCCGGTCTTCACCGGCAGGTCGCCGGCGACCATCCGCAGCAGCGTCGTCTTGCCGGCGCCGTTCGGCCCGAACAGGGCCACCTTGGCGCCCTCCCCGACCCGGAACGAGACGTCGGTGAAGAGTTCCCGCCCGTCGGGGAGGAGATGCCCGACGGCTGCCACGTCCACGTATCCCACGCCGGCATCCTGCCCGAGCACCCGCCGGGCGGCCCAACCAATTATCGGGTGACGCGCAGCACCCGGTAGCCCTTCTGGCTGGCGTGCCGCTCGACCTGCCAGCCCTGGTCGGCCAGCCAGCGGTGCAGCGAGTCGCCGCCGAGGTGGCGGGCGACCACCAGCCAGGCGACGCCGTCCGGGGCGAGCCGGGGCAGCCAGCGCAGCAGCATCCGGTGCAGCTCGTCCTTGCCGACCCGGATCGGCGGGTTGGACCAGAGCTGGGCGAACGTCACGTCGGCGGGCACGTCGTCCGGCGTGGCGACGCGTACCCGGTCGGCCGCGCCGACCCGCGCCGCGTTGGTGGCGGTCAGCTCCCGGGCCCGCTCGTTGACGTCGACGGCCCAGACGGTCGCCGACGGCGCCGAGGTGGCCAGCACGCAGGTGATCGGCCCGAAGCCACAGCCGAGGTCGAGCAGGGCGCCGGCCGTGTCGGCGGACGGCAGCTCCGCCTTGCGCAGCAGCACCGCCGTGCCGGGGTCGAGGCGGGCGGCGGAGAAGACCCCTCCGGAGGAGGTCAGGGTGTAGTCGCGGCCGGCGACGGCGAACTCGACCTCACGCGGGTGGGCGGCAGTCGCGGGTTCAGCGGTGAAGTAGTGGTCGCCGGTCACGCCGGCAATTCTCGCACCGCCCTCGCCACCGGCCGGTCCGGGGCCGAGGAGCGGCCACAGCACGACACGAAACAGTCAGGCACCCAATTTCCCGTTATTACCCCCTAAAGGGGCAATGCCCTCCTACCCTGGGCGACATGGTGTATCGGTACGAGTCCGATGAGGAAGCATTCATGGAGTACCCAGAGCCCCGGTCCGGCCGCTCGGTGCTCGGTGCCGGTCCGCCGGCCGGCCCCTCCCCGTCCCGCTTCCCGACGCCGTCGCTGCCCCGGCCCAACCGGGTCACGCTGCCCCCCGCCGAGCCGGAGCCGGTCCGCGCCTCGGTCCCGGTGTCCCCCGCGCAGCACGCACCAGCACCACAGGCGCCGCAGACGCCGCCGCCAGCGCCACAGACTCCGCCAGCGCCACAGACTCCGCCAGCGCCACAGGCACCGCCGGCGCCCCAGGCAGAGGTACCGCCCGACCCGCAGGCCCCACCGGCCCCACCGGCCCCGCCGGCCCCGCCGGCCCCGCCGGCCTCGCCAGCCCCGCCGGCCTCGCCAGCCCCGCCGGCCTCACCGGAGCCACAGGCCCCGCCGGGCGCGCAGGTCCCGCAGGCGCCGCCGGACGGGCAGGCCCCGCAGGCCCCGCCGGACGTGCAGGTGTCGCCGGCACCGGCCGAGCCGGCCGTAGCGGCCGAGGCACCCGTGGCCACCGAGGCATTCGTGGCGGTCGAGGCACCCGTGGCGGCCGAGCGGCCCGTGCCGCAGCGGGGCGGCGGCCGGCTGTGGCAGGTGCTGGTCGGCGGCGCGGCCGTGCTCGTGCTGCTCGCGCTCTGTGGCCTCGGCGCCGCCGCCCTGCTGGTCGAGCGCGACCGGACGCCGCAGGCCACGCCCACCGGCCAGCCCCAGGTGGCCGAGTCGGCCGAGGCCGGGGCGCACGACCTCGACTCCCGGGACACCGACCAGGCGCCGCTGACGGCCAAGGAGCTGTTCCCCGGCACGCAGCTCGTCGTCGCCGACGGGCAGCCCGCGTACCGGGTGCTGAAGACCCACTCCAGCGCGAGCTGCGCGGTCGCGGCCACCGGGGAGGTCGCCGACCTGCTGGTCCGGCTCGGCTGCAACCAGGTGGTCCGGGCCACCCTGCGCACGCCCGACGGCGACCACCTGGTGACCGCCGGCCTGTTCAACCTGACCGACCATGCCAGCGCCGAACGCGCCCGCGACCGGATCCGGCAGATGCTCGACGAGCGGCAGGGCCGATTCCGGGGCATGCCGGCCGACAACGGCACCGAGGCGATCGCCACCGCGCCGGCGCGGGTCGGCTGGCAGGTGCGCGGCCACTACCTCGCGTACGCGGTGGTCGCCCGCGTCAACGGCGCGGCGATCAGGTCGGGCGACACGAAGGCCAGAGAGATCCTCTTCGACATGATCGAGCTGCACCTCAACCAGGGTGTGCTGGAGCGCCGGGCGGCCGGTGGGACGGCCGGCCAGCCGACCGACGAGGGCGCGGACCGCACCGGCACACAGGACGGGAGCGAGCTGCCGGGCGAGTGACGAGCCCCCGGGTGTGGACGGGTGCGCGGGCCACCGGGCCGCGCACCCGTTGACTTCGGCACCCCGGCGGGGTCACCCGCCCAGGTCGACCCGGTGCGTCCGCGGCAGCGCTGCGGTCAGCCCTCCACGGGGACGCGCAGCCGGCGGGTCGCCTCGGCGCGGCGGGCGTACTCGGCCGGGTCGTCGGGGTAGCCCACGGCGACCAGGGTCAGCCCGTGCGCCGGGGCCACGGTCACCTCGCTGGAACGTTCCCGGCGGGTGAGCAGGCTGCCCGGCCACCCGACCGGACGGCGCCCGTCCCCCGCGACCAGCATCGCGCCGACCAGGCTGCGCACCATCGCCTGGCAGAACGCGTCGGCCTGCACGGTGGCCACGAGGAGCCCGTCGGGGTCCCGCCGCCAGTCCAGCCGCGTCACCTCGCGCAGCGTGGTGGCGTTCTCCTTGCGCCGGCAGTACGCGGCGAAGTCGTGCTCCCCCACCAGCCCCGCCGCGGCGGCGTTCAGCGCGTCCAGGTCGAGCGGCTTCGGCCAGGCCAGCACCTCGTGCCGGCGCAGCGGCTCGGCGCCCCACGGCGCGTCGGTGACCCGGTACTCGTAGCGGCGGAAGGTGGCCGAGAACCGGGCGTCGAAGTCGGCGGGCACCTCGGTCATCGCCCGCACCCGCACGTCGGTGGGGAGCAGTCGGGCCAGCCGGCGCAGCAGCCGCCCCTCGTGTTCCCGCCACACGGCGGTGGGCAAATCGACGTGGCAGACCTGCCCGGTGGCGTGCACCCCGGCGTCGGTGCGGCCCGCCACGGTCAGCCCCGTCGCCGTCCCCGCGCCGAGCACCAGGTCGAGGGTCTCCACGAGCACCCCGGCGACCGTACGTCGCGTCGGCTGGGCGGCCCAGCCGGAGAAGCCGGTGCCGTCGTACGCGACGTCCAGCCGCAGCCGGGTGCGCTCGTCCACTCGTACCTCCGCCTCACGGGGTCGGGCCCGGCACCCCACGTGGGGATGACCGCCGAGGCGACCCGCTTCGACCGGGCCTGGACGACCTTCGCGATCCGCCGCAAGTCCTGGGGCTACACCGCCGACCAGCAGCACCAC
>NZ_JBEOVW010000071.1:1713-5139 GCF_040295705.1 Micromonospora sp. NPDC002717
CCTGCCAGGCATGGCCTGGTCTCGCATACCGGTCGCTGTGGTGATGCTGGTGTGGGGCTGTGGGTTGTGGGTTGGTCGTTTGTTGAGAATTGCACAGTGGACGCGAGCATCTTTGTGGTCAAGTTGTCAAGGGCGAACGGTGGATGCCTTGGCACCAGGAGCCGATGAAGGACGTGGGAGGCCGCGATAGGCCTGGGGGAGCTGTCAACCGAGCTGTGATCCCAGGGTGTCCGAATGGGGGAACCCGGCATCAGTCATGTGGTGTCACCTGCACCTGAACACATAGGGTGTATGGAGGGAACGCGGGGAAGTGAAACATCTCAGTACCCGTAGGAAGAGAAAACAAATTAGTGATTCCGTGAGTAGTGGCGAGCGAAAGCGGATTGAGGCTAAACCGGCTGCGTGTGATACCTGTCAGGGGTTGCGTGGTCGGGGTTGTGGGACCCTGCTACACGAGCTGACACTCGTGTGAGGAGTTATAAAGCCAGTTGCTAGCCGAACAGTCTGGAAAGGCTGACCGTAGGCGGTGATAGTCCGGTAGGTGAAAGTGGCTGGTCTCCTGTGGGTGTTCCCGAGTAGCGGCGGACCCCTGAAATCTGCCGTGAATCTGCCAGGACCACCTGGTAAGCCTAAATACTTCCTGGTGACCGATAGCGGACGAGTACCGTGAGGGAATGGTGAAAAGTACCCCGGGAGGGGAGTGAAATAGTACCTGAAACCGTTCGCCTACAATCCGTCGGAGCCTTGCGGGGTGACGGCGTGCCTTTTGAAGAATGAGCCTGCGAGTTAGTGGCATGTGGCGAGGTTAACCCGTGTGGGGGAGCCGTAGCGAAAGCGAGTCTGAATAGGGCGATTCAGTCGCGTGTCCTAGACCCGAAGCGGAGTGATCTAGCCATGGGCAGGCTGAAGCGCGGGTAAGACCGCGTGGAGGGCCGAACCCACCAACGTTGAAAAGTTGGGGGATGACCTGTGGTTAGGGGTGAAAGGCCAATCAAACTCCGTGATAGCTGGTTCTCCCCGAAATGCATTTAGGTGCAGCGTCGCGTGTTTCTTGCCGGAGGTAGAGCACTGGATGGTCTAGGGGGCCCACAAGCTTACCGAAATCAGCCAAACTCCGAATGCCGGTAAGTGAGAGCGCGGCAGTGAGACTGCGGGGGATAAGCTTCGTAGTCGAGAGGGAAACAGCCCAGATCACCAGCTAAGGCCCCTAAGCGTGTGCTAAGTGGAAAAGGATGTGGGGTCGCATAGACAACCAGGAGGTTGGCTTAGAAGCAGCCACCCTTTAAAGAGTGCGTAATAGCTCACTGGTCAAGTGGTTCCGCGCCGACAATGTAGCGGGGCTCAAGCACACCGCCGAAGCTGTGGCATTCACATTTTTACCTCGCTTGGACGTGATTCCTTGTGCAGGTGTGTGGATGGGTAGGGGAGCGTCGTGCCGCGAGTGAAGCATCCGAGTGATCGAGGTGTGGACGCGGCACGAGTGAGAATGCAGGCATGAGTAGCGAAAGAAGGGTGAGAAACCCTTCCGCCGGATGACCAAGGGTTCCAGGGCCAGGCTAATCCGCCCTGGGTGAGTCGGGACCTAAGGCGAGGCCGAGAGGCGTAGTCGATGGACAACGGGTTGATATTCCCGTACCCGCGAAAGAGCGACCCTGATGAACCTCGTTGTGCTAACCATCCGATCTGTGGGCGGTCTTCGGACCAATCATGGGGAGCGTGGGAACCTGGCGGGTAGTAGTCAAGCGATGGGGTGACGCAGGAAGGTAGCTGAGCCCGGCCGGTGGTTGTGCCGGGGTAAGCGTGTAGGCCGGCGTGTAGGCAAATCCGCACGCCATGTAGGCTGAGACGTGATGCCGAGCCGATTCAGGTGAAGTCAGTGATCCTATGCTGCCGAGAAAAGCCTCTAGCGAGTTCTTAGCGGCCCGTACCCCAAACCGACACAGGTGGTCAGGTAGAGAATACCGAGGCGATCGGGCGAACTGTGGTTAAGGAACTCGGCAAATTGCCCCCGTAACTTAGGGAGAAGGGGGGCCGGAGACGTGAAGCCCCGCGCGGGTGGAGCGTTGTATGGCCGCAGAGAGCAGGGGGAAGCGACTGTTTACTAAAAACACAGGTCCATGCGAAGAAGTAATTCGATGTATATGGACTGACGCCTGCCCGGTGCTGGAACGTTAAGGGGACCTGTTAGCTCTTCGGGGCGAAGCGGAGAACTTAAGCGCCAGTAAACGGCGGTGGTAACTATAACCATCCTAAGGTAGCGAAATTCCTTGTCGGGTAAGTTCCGACCTGCACGAATGGCGTAACGACTTCCCCACTGTCTCAACCACAGGCCCGGCGAAATTGCATTACGAGTAAAGATGCTCGTTACGCGCGGCAGGACGGAAAGACCCCGGGACCTTTACTATAGCTTGACATTGGTATCCGAATTAGCTTGTGTAGGATAGGTGGGAGCCGGTGAAGCTCATACGCCAGTATGGGTGGAGGCAATCTTGAAATACCACTCTGGTTGATTTGGGTATCTAACTTCGGACCGTTATCCGGTTCAGGGACAGTGTCTGGTGGGTAGTTTAACTGGGGCGGTTGCCTCCTAAAGGGTAACGGAGGCGCCCAAAGGTTCCCTCAGCCTGGTTGGCAATCAGGTGTTGAGTGCAAGTACACAAGGGAGCTTGACTGTGAGACTGACAGGTCGAGCAGGGACGAAAGTCGGGACTAGTGATCCGGCACTTGCGAGTGGAAGCGGTGTCGCTCAACGGATAAAAGGTACCCCGGGGATAACAGGCTGATCTTCCCCAAGAGTCCATATCGACGGGATGGTTTGGCACCTCGATGTCGGCTCGTCGCATCCTGGGGCTGTAGCAGGTCCCAAGGGTTGGGCTGTTCGCCCATTAAAGCGGTACGCGAGCTGGGTTTAGAACGTCGTGAGACAGTTCGGTCCCTATCCGCCGTGCGCGTAGGATACTTGAGAAGGGCTGTCCCTAGTACGAGAGGACCGGGACGGACGAACCTCTGGTGTGCCAGTTGTCCCGCCAGGGGCACGGCTGGTTAGCTACGTTCGGAAGGGATAACCGCTGAAAGCATCTAAGCGGGAAGCTCGCTTCAAGATGAGGTATCCCACCCACTTTGTGGGGTAAGGCCCCCAGCTAGACGACTGGGTTGATAGGCCGGAAATGTAAGCCCGGTAACGGGTTCAGTTGACCGGTACTAATAGGCCGAGGACTTGACTACTAAGCTGCTACGCGTCCACTGTGCAACTCTCGATGAACGAACAACAGACCCGGTTGGGTGTTGTTTGATATGTCGATAGAGTTACGGCGGTCATGGCGGAGGGGAAACGCCCGGTTACATTCCGAACCCGGAAGCTAAGCCCTCCAGCGCCGATGGTACTGCACTCGGGAGGGTGTGGGAGAGTAGGACACCGCCGGACAA
>NZ_JBEOVW010000072.1:0-4992 GCF_040295705.1 Micromonospora sp. NPDC002717
TCGACGAAGACCCGCTCCCCCGCATCCTTCCCCGCATGCTCCACCCGGAAAGGACGAACCTCCCCCGGCGTCGGCACCAACCGCAACGGATCCTTACCCAACCACCTAAACCGATCAGTAAACACATGCGTCATCTCGCCCCAAGCAGGCAAACTCGCCGAACTCCGATACGACACACGCCAACCACCGCCCTTCGCCACCTCCACAGACGGCTCCACACCCGCCGCCCACCCCGACGGCAACACACCCTCCCCACCACCCGAGAACGAACCACCCCCCACACGACCCCACTCAAACGCCGCCGCACCACCAGGCAACCCACCCTGGGTGCGCCGACGTTTCGGGGCCCGCCCAGTTCCCGTCTCAGCTCGCTTTTTGCGCTCCTGCCGCGCCTGGATCTGGGCTTTAATAGCCTCGAACTCGTCGATGCTCTTGTCCAGACCCACGAGCACGAGCCGGAAGGCGTATTCGGGTTCCGGCGCCGGCGAATCCGCTCTTGGGACCAACGGCGCCCTGACCACGGCGAAAATGTCGATGGCGACATCCGATCCGACCGGCCGCGGCAATTGCCCTACCTTCACGTTAATCGGCGTTTCCTTATCGAGATTCACCTTCCCGCCACCCAACACGTCGACTGAATTGCCCAGCCTAAGACGCAGGGGCATAGGCATTCGGCCATCCGCCAACATTATGTCTTCGATAGATATTGCGTCGTAAAGATGCCACCGATCCTCTCGCTCCCACAGCACCTTTCCGGTCTGCAGCAGCCGACCGATATCGGGCACGGTGGGGGCGGGCTTGACCAGCTCCAGGTACAGGGTTTGCTTGATAGGGTTCTCTTCGAGTATCACGACCGCGATGGGTCGACCAAAGATGTCATACCCGAGTTCGAGACGAACCTCCCTTATGTCCGCAGGAAAGACAAACCTTCTTCCGTCGGCCACCTCGACCTGTGGGATACGGCCCTGACGGGCGGTGGCATGGGCCTGACCTGCCCCGCCCTCCCCGCCGAGGGTTATGCCCAATTCTCTCCGGGGTTGCAACAGACGCGTCGTGATGTAATAGGAAGCGCTGAACTCCCATGGGGGGTAGAGTTCCCAAGACCCACGCACCTTTTGCTTCAGATTGGCCAGCTCGCGGTCAGTGAACTCGCGGTTGATCGGTTGGTAGATGACGCTTCCAGCGCCGTTGTCCGCGGTGTACGGGATTTCGATAAACCCGACGCCCTTTTCGCCGACCTTCCCGAAACTGATATTGACCACATCACCCAGGCCGAAGAGTTTACCGACATGTCCGAGAACTATGTCCTTGCCGCTCAGTCTGATGCGCAGCCCTGGGGCCGGACGGGTTAGCTCCCTTATGTCCCTGTCATGCCGCACGGGGGTGGTGGGGACGCGGATGGTGAATGGGTCTTCGAGGTTCCCTGGGAGCTGGTCTTTCCAGCCGCTGCCTTGGTTGTTGAGGTCGCGGAGGTATTGGAGGTGTTCGGCGAGTTCCTGGACCTGGTTGCGGGGGGAGATGGGGGGTTGACGGATGGCCGCGAGGTTGCGGTGGAATGAGTCTCGCCGGATGCGCGAGTAGGTGCCGTCGGGATTCTTCTCCGCCTTGGCGATTGCCGCTCGCAGCAGACCACGTGTCTCCTCAAACACCCCAGCCTGTTGGCGCTGCTCGCCAGGGTCGGGCCGGAAGAAGCCCGCGGCGATGCGGTCATCGTGTGGGTCACGAGGTTGGGCCAAGACGTAGGCGCCCTTCAACCGAAGGACCTGTTGCGGAGTGACACCGGGAACCAACGGCGGGCCGATGTCGTACGGGGCCCCGAACGGATGGTGGACCTGCATCGGCTGGTCCAACTCCTTGGCCAGCACATGGAGAGGCACAAGCGCGACGTCGTGATCCAAGGTTTGGTTGTTTCCGATCGTGCTGAGCCAGATCCGTTCCAGGGCTTTCCGCCGCTGCTCGGACACATCCCCCGGATACGGAAGAATCTTTCTAAACGTCGACTCTTCACCCCGGGCAAGGTCGTCGGCCAGTTGACGGACCACCCATGCGCGCAGTCCATCCACGCTGGTGACGCCCCACTGCGCCAACAGCTGCGGGTAGGTGTTCAACACCGACCTGTAGAAGACGAGGTGCGCCCCCCCGCTGAACAGCGCGGAATCGATGTTGAAGACCGTGTCCGCCCACTGCTCGAATTCTGTCGCCTGGTCACGGGTTACCCCGGCCGACAACTGGGTGATCGCCGCGTCCACGCTCCGCTGCAAGTCCGGCGCGACACCACCGGACCCACCGGCCGTCATCGCCCCGCTCGGCCCCGGGTCCGCCCCGCCCACCCATGACACCCCTGCCAGCGGGCCCGACGCGACCGGTGCGGAGCCCTCCAGCGACAACCCCGAACCAAGCGCCGACGTCGACAGATACGCCCCCGCCCCCGAATTCGACCCCTCCCCCGCGTCAAGAATCCCCGGGTCAAAACCGGACAGGTCGTAATCTCCCGCAGGACCGGACAGCAGTCCACCCGAGGCCACGTCGACCAAGCCGGCGGAGGTGACGCCTCCCTGCAGGTCCGAGGGCCCGACCGGCACGGAGCCCTCCAGCCGCGACGCCGAGTCAACGGCCGGGCCGGACCATTCCATCGCCGCTGTCGGGTCGGACAGCGCATCGGGGGCTGGCTCCGAGGGCTGGGGGTCTGGTGCGGGCTGCAGACCCCGCCGCCTCCTCAGCGCCAGCTCCTCTCGATGCTTGAGCGTTTTGGCGAGAGCATCGAATTTCTCTTTGCCTTGCACGGTTGTTTCGATGAGCCGGTAGACGTATTCGGGTTCGGGCGCCGGCGAATCCGGTCTTGGGACCAACGGCGCCCCGACCACGGCGAAAAGGTTTTCGGAGAGAACCCTTGCGCCGGCATCCGGTCCGGACGCCTCCATCCATCCTACCCGCAGTTTGACCTCCGTGCCCCGAGAGAGATCCACCTCCCTCCCATCGAACGTCTTGGTCAAACCATTGATTCTTATGTCCAGGCCAGGCAACACTTTGTGCGACCACATTTCGGAACTGGCAGATATTTCATCGAAAAGGAACCAACGACGGTCATCTCGTTCCCACAGCGCATATGAGCGCATCCCCTTGATGTCGTCCGCGGTGGGGGCAGGGTCCATTTCCAGGTACAGAGTCCGTCCGGTCATGTTCTTGTCGGCCGGGATAATCACGACGCCGAAGGGTTGATCATCCATGCCGTACCCGAGCCGGAGAATGACCTCCTTCAGGTCGGTCGGAAAGGTAAACGGACTTCCGTCGACCATCTTGTTATTCGGGATAGTGAATTGGCCATGTCCGAAGCGACGGGACAGCCTCCTTTTTTTGTCCACATGGAACTCCATGTGGTAAAAGTCCAAGGAGAACCATCGGTCTTCGAGTTCCCACTCCCGGCCGGGCACCTTTTTCCTCAGGGCGCGCAGCTCGTCGTCAGTGAACTCGCGGGGGACCTTTCGGTAGATAGCACGTTCGGTTATGCCGTCCACGGTGTACCGGATTTTGACGATACCGACGCCTACTCCGTTGAGCTTCCCGAAACTGATATAGACCACATCGCCCGCGATGGCCACGTCGTCTACAACGGCGAGACGTTCCGGCTTGCCGCCCAGCCTGGCCACCAAACTTGGTCGGTAGTCACCGCCGAGGACGGAAGCGGTGAAGCTGATGGTGAATAGGTCCTCGAGTTCCCATGAGTTCTGGTCTTTCCAGCCGCCGTCTACGTTGCTGCTGCGGAGGTAGAGCCTACGGAGGTATCGGAGGTTTTCTGCGAGTTCCTGGACCTGGCTGCGGGGGGAGATGGGGTGTTGACGGATGAGCGCAAGCTTGCGGTGGAATGTGTCTTGCTGGATGAGCCCGTAGATGCCGGTCGGATTCAGATTCGATTCCGCCTCGTCGATTTCCTCCCGCAGCTGACGGAGTGCCTCCTCAAAGGTGTCCTGTTGGACCTGGTCGGTCACCGATGGCCGCGAGAAGCCCTCAGCGATGCGGGCGGCGATGCGGTCATCGTGTGGGTCACGAGGTTGGACGATGATGTAGGCGCCGTTCAACCAGACGACTGGTTGCCGGGTGACACCGGCAACCGGTGGCGGGCCGATGTCGTACGGGGCACCGAATGGATGGTGGACCCGCATCGGCGTGCCCAACTCCCCGGCGAAGATATGGGGAATCACAGGCGAGATGTCGCGACCGTCGGCGTTGGCGTGCCCGACCTTGCCGAGCCAGAGCCGGTGCAGGGCCTTTCGGCGCTGCGGGGACACGCTCTCCGGATACGGCAGAAGCTCTCTGAACTTCGACTCATCACCCCTGGCGAGGTCGACGGCCAGTCGGCGGGTCGCCCACGCGCGCGCTCCACGCAGGTCGGTAACGCCCTCCTGCGCCAGCAGTTCCGGGTAGGCGTTCAACACCGACTTGTAGAAGGCGAGGTGCGGCGACCTTCCCTGGCCGAACAGCGCAGGATCGATGTCGAACACCTCGTCCGCCCACTGCCGGAATGCCGCCTCGTCAGCGGCCGCAACGGCTGACAACTGTTCGATCAGTTCCGATTGCCAGCCCGGCGGCAACCACCCCAAGCCGGGCTCCGGTGTCCTCATATCGAAAAAGTCTGCCTCCCCCGGCGGGTTATCCCACAGGGCAGAAATATCCGGGTCAACACCAAACGGGTCAGTTTCCGCTGGATTGGACGGCTGCCCGTCTGCGTCAGAGCCGGCCGGGCCCCATTCCATCGCCGCCGGCCGACCAGGCAACGAACCGGGCGACAGGTCCAAAGACTCAGACTCAGACTCAGACTCCGACTCAGACTCCGACTCAGACTCTGACCCGGACGGCTCTGACCCGGACGACTCAACCGGCCGCGCCAACGTGGGAGCCGCAAACGACTCCTTCACCGCCAGAAACTCGCGGATCTCCCAGTCCGTGAACCCAGGCTCGTGGAGACGAGCATCACCGACCGGCCTGGTCCTCTTC
>NZ_JBEOVW010000073.1:0-4448 GCF_040295705.1 Micromonospora sp. NPDC002717
CTGGCGTCGGGGAAGGGCAGGGGCCGTCCATGCTCGACGGGCACGACCTCGACACCGCGGGGCGACAACGCGTGACGGGCGCGCTCGACGTTCGGAAGCCAGCCTTCGGTGACGACCATTCTCGGCGGTAGGTGCGGCACCTCGGCGATGATCTCGCCGCCACCGGTGTCGATGTCCAAGGCCGAGGTGACGTGGGGCAGGCGTGATGCGTTCAACCGCGAGTACCCCCACGGCGGACGCTCTTCCGTTGCCCGGCCTTCAAGCCAGTCGAAGTCCCAGCCGGTCACGTCCACTACGGCGGCCTCATCGACCAACTCACTGAACGTACGCACACCAATTACCCTGCCGGTGCCGTCAACTGGTTTGCGTGGCCACGCCGCGTCCGCTCATCGGCACGTCCGGATGCATACACCCGTGAGCGGCTACTTGCGTGACGAGCGGTTCGCGGCAGATGAGTGCATGGGAGTGGAAGTGCCTGGGCTGCTGGCTGCTGACTGCGGGCGATCGAAAAGCGGGGCTCATCACGCTCATCAGCGCGAGCGGGTGGCAGCACGCCGGGCGACGTAGCGCCCGCTCGGCGACAAATCAGTGCGTTGATTCTCCACGCAGGGTCATGACCCGCACATTCCGTTGTTGATCTCAACAACGGCACGACGTGCCGGCGAACGCAGGCGGTGGGTGCCGGGCACTGGATCCTGTGAGCGGGCGGTAACTGCTATGGTCCGGCATGCTGCTCAACCGCGTGCGTACCACCGTCGATGCTGACCACAGCCAGTATCTTGTGGCCGATCACGACGCCGACATCAGCCGTGAGTTCACCACCGGAGGCACCGGACTCATCGGCCCGCGGGGCGACACGGCCCTCGTGTGCACCGGCACTGCGTACGGCCCGGTTCGGCTCACGGTCGAGGCGCATGATGTCCCACCGGCCCTCGACCCGGAATCCTGGGACGAAGTCGTGGACGTGAGTTTCGAGCTGCCCAGCGCGAGGCTGACCATCCGGACCCTCATGGCGGGACCGGCCGCCACCTTTGACATTGCATCCGGTAGTGGTGCCTACTGGCTCCGGCTGCAGGCGCGAGGACGCGACGACGCCCGAAACGACCCCAAGGGCGAGAACGACGAGCCGATCGAGGAACACCTGATCCTGGTCTGGCCTGCCGACAGGATCCCCGACGTTCCGCACGCCGTCGTGCACAAGGCCACCGACCGGGTCGGGGCCTACCACCGACACGAGGAAACTCGGCGAGGCGGCTGGACTTCATCGACTGTGGAGTTTCGTACCTCACCAGCGCTGTGGTCCATCCCTGACTGGGTACGGTGGCCAGACGAGCCCGGCGTACAAGTGCCGGTAGACCAGGCCGTCCTTCGCTCGGCCCGTCTCGACTTGACCGTGACCGCGGTGACCGTGTACCGGACGGGGTGCCTGATTCTCCTCAACGTCCATGCGCGGCGGTCAGATCTGGACCTGCCCGGATGGAAGAGGTTCAGCGATGTAGCACAGCACGGATTCGGCTTCCCCGGACACTCCGTTCGCCGCCCACTCCATCCCGATGCGCTCCGGCTGAGCATCGCCTGGCCGGGCCAGCCACCGGTGATTTCGGCGAAGGCCAGGGATACCGACAGCCAGCAACCCGACGGGCCGACTCTCGTGGGCTACTGGCACGGCGCCACCGTCATGCGGGACTACGTGGTCGCCGACCACCGGGCGTGGCTGTGGCCGCGACCACCCGGGCACTCGCTGCAGCTCACGATGGAGTGGCCAGCCCTGGGCGTATCACCGACAACAGTCACGCTCGACGGTGCTCGAATCGCCGCTGCCCACCGGCCCGGCGCTGCCTACTGAGCACCGGCAGCATCGATCAACACAAGCACGGGAGCCTGTCCGCCCTCCGACCGACCACAACAGACAGATAGTGCGACCACGCAACCCATCCGTCGAATAGCATCGACATCCACAGTTGCGCAGCCGGCATAACTCGGACGTCGATCATGCCGATGAGCTGCCAAAACTTCAGATCAGGCAAGTGCGGCTGGAGTGCTAGTCGTGCTTCGTTGGGTTCTGTGGCGTTCATTGCGGTGTAACGGTTTCACGGGTTGGTGGCAGGTCATACAGGCGTCGGTCCAAACCGCGACGAGTCGTTGTAGTACTCGTCGGCGACCAGACGTGCCCCGCCGTGCCGACAGCTGGCCGTACGTCAGAGTAGATCGCGCGGATGTTCCCTTGGTCGGCCTCCCGCTTGGTGTGCCGTAGACCAGCCCTGTGGTTGCTCGCGCCGAGCCCGGGCGGCCACCGTGGGTCCATCCACGGGTGGAGCGAGAACCGGGTGTCGTCCACCCGTTGATCAACCCCGCGGTCGACGACCAAGCAGGTACGCCGTTCCTAACATCCATGTCAGCAACAAGCGATCGCAATCACCCACGGCCGAGACCGCTTCAAGCCTTCAGGTTCGCGTCCGGTTGTTGCGAGAGGTTGGTCCGCCCGGCAACCGACTCCGGCGGACTCACGAGACTCAATTAAGGAGGAGCGGCGTGCGTAATTCCCTTTTCCGCATCGCACTCACCACCGCCATCACCGCCACCACAGTGGCAGGCCTCGCCGGACCGGCCCACGCGGCCGATGCGGCCACATCGGTGACCAGCCCCTATTGCGCTGACCTGCAGGCGCAGTACACCAGCGACCTCAACATGTACCTCAAGTACAACATGTTGGCGCTCAGCAGCAAGGATCCGGCAACCCGCACCCTTTACAGCACCCTGGCACGCCGCTACTTCACGTATTACCAGCAGGGCCTCGCCGTGTACCAGGCCAACTGCTGACACTGGCAGTGCCGCCCCAACTGCGGGCTGGCGTAATCCTCACCGCGGCGGCTCCCGGGCTTTACCCGGGAGCCGACACGTCGTCAGCACGGTCCTACACGGCGGGCAGCCCAGCCCGCTCCTGCAGGCCCTCGATGACATCAACCCGCAGGTTACGGCCCGACAACGACGTTCGCGAGCGGCTCGCCCGCCGCGTACCGCCGGACCTGGTCGACCAACAGCCGGCGGGCCCGGGGCGCCAACGCGGCGGTCAGGCCGCCGACTTTGCCAGTACCGTCCAGTGGCTGCACGACGGCACCGCCCAGAGACCGCTCGCGGGTAACCGGCCGGGCTTTGAACGGGATCAGCGGTCCGTCGACATCGACGAAGATCAAGGGCTGTTGGCAAGGCCGGCCATCACGCTCGAACCGTATCGTGGCCCATCCGGGCTGAGCCAGGTGTGCGCACTATCCCGGAAAGGAACGGCTGTTCGCTGCACGCACCCTCGTAACACACCCGGGACGCCCGCTCAGCGGCAGATCCAGACGCCTTCCTTCGCCATCGCGATCTCCATGGATACTGTGGCCATGATGACCTTCAATGGGTCCAGGCCCGCTGCGCCTTTGGCGCCGTGCGTGGACGGTCAGCGCAACGCGCGAGCCCGTGCCCAGTCGATGATGCGGTCGACATGTTCGGCCGCGCGGGGACGGCCGGCGAAAGCGTCACGCAGCCCGACGCATGCGGCGTCCAACTCCGACGACGGTCCGCGCGCGGCGAGCAGCACCACCAATGGCTGCCAGTGGCCGACCTGCTTGTCGCGCAGTGCCAGCAGCTCGTCGAGGTAGCGGCCCGGCTCCAACAGCTCGACCAGCCGGTCCGCCGCCCGCGCCACCCCAGCCAGGAGATCGGCGCGCAGCCGGTCCACGTCCGTATCGGCCGCCACCCGCCAGCGGTCGGCGTACCCGCTATCGGAGTGGGCGGGATCGGCGCACTCGACCCTGCCTTCTAGCACGCGGATCCCGTCGGCCTCGCCCGCCTTGTCGATCGGGCTGGCAAGCCCCTTTGTCCACTCCCACCACGCCGCCGGCACCACGGCCGTACCACCAACCCGGCCGATCAACACCCACACAAACCGAGAGCACGTACCTCGAATCCGCCTAAACTCCAGTGGTCTCGGGCAACCTACGCCGAAATGCATGTTCATCAGTTTTCAAACGTACTGTCATCGGCAAATCAGCATGTGGGCGGACGCTGAGCGGCTTCACCAGCAGTGACGAAGGGGTTCGTTGCTGCTGCTGTAGAGAGCCGCGAGCGGCCACCTCCGGAAGAGATCTCCTGGATAGGTCGTCATGACGGTTGTAGCGGTTCCAGGTGCCACCCGGCGGCGGCGTGGTGTCGTTGGGTGGTGTGGTGGTGGAAGACCAGAGCCTGAGCGGCGGCCGGCGCCGGAGTCTGAAGTACGAGCTGGCGGAGCGCTGCGAGGCGGCCCGGGACGGCCGGGACGCCGAGTCGCGGCGGATGACTGGCAGGGTCAGGTAATCCAACTGTCTTGTATTCGCGTTGATGCCCGCTCCAGCAATCACGGTGAGTCGCGCCGGCCCTGGTGCTGTTGGCCAGATCTGCCGCCGACGATCATGGTCTGACGATGC
>NZ_JBEOVW010000074.1:0-4145 GCF_040295705.1 Micromonospora sp. NPDC002717
TCGGAACTTACCCGACAAGGAATTTCGCTACCTTAGGACCGTTATAGTTACGGCCGCCGTTTACTGGGGCTTCAATTCATACCTTCGACTTACGTCTAAGCACTCCTCTTAACCTTCCAGCACCGGGCAGGCGTCACCCCCTATACATCACCTTGCGGTTTAGCAGAGAGCTGTGTTTTTGATAAACAGTTGCTTGGGCCTATTCACTGCGGCTGGCTTTTACACCAGCACCCCTTCTCCCGAAGTTACGGGGCTATTTTGCCGAGTTCCTTAACGAGAGTTCTCTCGATCACCTGAGGCTACTCGCCTCGACTACCTGTGTCGGTTTGCGGTACGGGTAGATATGACTTTACGCTAGAAGCTTTTCTTGGCAGTGTGACATCAGAGAGTTCGCAACCGTAGTTGCTTCCCCATCACAGCTCAATGTTAAAGAGAAATGCATTTGACACATCTCACACCTCACTGCTTAGACCAGAATCCATTAACTGGCATCTCTTAGCCTACTGCGTCCCTCCATCACGATCATATCTAGTACTGGAATATCAACCAGTTGTCCATCGACTACGCCTTTCGGCCTCGCCTTAGGTCCCGACTAACCCAGGGCGGACGAGCCTTCCCCTGGAAACCTTAGTCTTACGGTGGATAAGATTCTCACTTATCTTGCGCTACTCATACCGGCATTCTCACTTCTTAACGCTCCAGCACTCCTCACGGTATACCTTCATCGCGGTTAAGAACGCTCTCCTACCATTGATAAAATATCAATCCAAAGCTTCGGTAATATGTTTAGCCCCGGTACATTTTCGGCGCAGGGTCACTCGACTAGTGAGCTATTACGCACTCTTTGAATGATAGCTGCTTCTGAGCTAACATCCTAGTTGTCTGTGCAACCCCACATCCTTTTCCACTTAACATATATTTTGGGACCTTAGCTGTTGGTCTGGGCTGTTTCCCTTTCGACTACGGATCTTAGCACTCGCAGTCTGACTGCCGAACATGTGTATTAGCATTCGGAGTTTATCTGAGATTGGTAATCCTAGACGGACCCCTCACCCAAACAGTGCTCTACCTCCAATACACTTACATTTCGACGCTAGCCCTAAAGCTATTTCGGAGAGAACCAGCTATCTCCCAGTTCGTTTGGAATTTCTCCGCTATCCACAAGTCATCCAAACACTTTTCAACGTGTCCTGGTTCGGGCCTCCAGTGCGTCTTACCACACCTTCACCCTGCTCATGGATAGGTCACTAGGTTTCGGGTCTACATCATGATACTAAGTCGCCCTATTCAGACTCGGTTTCCCTACGGCTCCGTCTCTTCAACTTAACCTCGCATCATAACGTAACTCGCCGGTTCATTCTACAAAAGGCACGCTCTCACCCATTAACGGGCTCGAACTTCTTGTAGGCACACGGTTTCAGGTGCTATTTCACTCCCCTCTCGGGGTTCTTTTCACCTTTCCCTCACGGTACTGGTTCACTATCGGTCACTAAGGAGTATTTAGGGTTGGGAGATGGTCCTCCCGGATTCAAACTGGATTTCGCGTGTCCAGCCCTACTCAGGATACTGCTAGGTATAAGCGCTATTTCGTCTACGGGATTATTACCCTCTTTGATTAACCTTCCCAGGTTATTCGACTATAATGCTTAAGTCCACGTTGCAGTCCTACAACCCCAAGAAGCAAGCTTCTTGGTTTGCCCTTCTTCGCGTTCGCTCGCCGCTACTTACGAAATCGTTTTTACTTTCTCTTCCTGCAGGTACTTAGATGTTTCAGTTCTCTGCGTTACCTTTACATGAGCTATGTATTCACTCATGAATAACTGCTAGTAGCAGCTGGGTTTCCCCATTCGGAGACCTAGGGATCAATGCGTACTTACTGCTCCCCCTAGAATATCGTCGTTAGTCACGTCCTTCATCGGCTCTTAGTGCCAAGGCATCCACCGTGCGCCCTTATTAACTTTGCCATGATGATTTATAATCATCGTTTTTCAAGTATAAGTTTGTAAATTCTTTAAAATTCACAGCTTTTGGTTTATTTATCGTTATTAGATATTGTTATTTAGTTTTCAATGTTCAAGTGATTTTAACGTCTTGTCTGACAATGGAGCCTAGCGGGATCGAACCGCTGACCTCCTGCGTGCAAAGCAGGCGCTCTCCCAGCTGAGCTAAGGCCCCACAATCAAGAATTTGATTCTTGCTTAGGTTTATCACTAAACCCCTCAAAACTGAATAAAGTTGAATGCTCACGTCTTTGTATATATTCCTTAGAAAGGAGGTGATCCAGCCGCACCTTCCGATACGGCTACCTTGTTACGACTTCACCCCAGTCATCGGTCTTACCTTAGGAAGCGCCCTCCTTGCGGTTAGGCAACCTACTTCGGGTACTCCCAACTCCCGTGGTGTGACGGGCGGTGTGTACAAGGCCCGGGAACGTATTCACCGCGGCGTGCTGATCCGCGATTACTAGCGATTCCGACTTCATGTAGGCGAGTTGCAGCCTACAATCCGAACTGAGAATGGTTTTAAGAGATTAGCTAAACATCACTGTCTCGCGACTCGTTGTACCATCCATTGTAGCACGTGTGTAGCCCAGGTCATAAGGGGCATGATGATTTGACGTCATCCCCACCTTCCTCCGGTTTATCACCGGCAGTCTCGTTAGAGTGCCCAACTTAATGATGGCAACTAACAATAGGGGTTGCGCTCGTTGCGGGACTTAACCCAACATCTCACGACACGAGCTGACGACAACCATGCACCACCTGTATCCCGTGTCCCGAAGGAACTTCCTATCTCTAGGAATAGCACGAGTATGTCAAGACCTGGTAAGGTTCTTCGCGTTGCTTCGAATTAAACCACATGCTCCACCGCTTGTGCGGGCCCCCGTCAATTCCTTTGAGTTTCAACCTTGCGGTCGTACTCCCCAGGCGGAGTGCTTATTGCGTTAGCTGCGATACAGAGAACTTATAGCTCCCTACATCTAGCACTCATCGTTTACGGCGTGGACTACCAGGGTATCTAATCCTGTTTGCTCCCCACGCTTTCGAGCCTCAGTGTCAGTTACAGGCCAGAGAGCCGCTTTCGCCACCGGTGTTCCTCCATATATCTACGCATTTCACCGCTACACATGGAATTCCACTCTCCTCTCCTGCACTCAAGTCTACCAGTTTCCAATGCATACAATGGTTGAGCCACTGCCTTTTACACCAGACTTAATAAACCACCTGCGCTCGCTTTACGCCCAATAAATCCGGACAACGCTCGGGACCTACGTATTACCGCGGCTGCTGGCACGTAGTTAGCCGTCCCTTTCTGGGTAGTTACCGTCACTTGATGAGCTTTCCACTCTCACCAACGTTCTTCTCTACCAACAGAGTTTTACGATCCGAAAACCTTCTTCACTCACGCGGCGTTGCTCGGTCAGACTTTCGTCCATTGCCGAAGATTCCCTACTGCTGCCTCCCGTAGGAGTTTGGGCCGTGTCTCAGTCCCAATGTGGCCGATCACCCTCTCAGGTCGGCTATGTATCATCGCCTTGGTGAGCCTTTACCTCACCAACTAGCTAATACAACGCGGGATCATCTTTGAGTGATGCAATTGCATCTTTCAAACTTAAAACTTGTGTTTAAAGTTTTTATGCGGTATTAGCATTCGTTTCCAAATGTTGTCCCCCGCTCAAAGGCAGATTCCCCACGCGTTACTCACCCGTTCGCTGCTCATCCAGTCGGTACAAGTACCAACCTTCAGCGCTCAACTTGCATGTATTAGGCACGCCGCCAGCGTTCGTCCTGAGCCAGGATCAAACTCTCAAATAAAGTATTTAAGTCACCTTAGTGACTGGCTTGTCTTTCATTATTGATTGACAGATTTTTGATGTATCTTACTACATCACATGAGTCATTCTTCTTTATTCAGTTTTCAATGGTCTAGCTTATCGCTTCAAGACCCTCGTCTCTTGCGACAACTATTATATTCTATCAAACCTAACTAAACTTGTCAAGAATTAACTGTGACTTTTATACCTTTTTTTATCTTACGTTCGCTTTTTCCCTCTCCTGTATTCGCTTTATTTCATGCCACCACTAGCTTTGGTAAATTAAAAAAATTAGTCTTTTTTAACTTGCTTTTTTCTTCTCTTATCAAAA
>NZ_JBEOVW010000075.1:0-4100 GCF_040295705.1 Micromonospora sp. NPDC002717
GGTGGGGCGTGCCCCCCGGTTGTTCGGTTGTTGCGGGGGGGCCGGGCCGCCCGGCGGGCGGCAGGGCACGACCTCGTACGGGCGCTGTCCTGATCGAGGCGCATCAAGCGCCCTTCGCCTGGTACCCCGCGATGAAGCGCCCGGGCGAAGCATGCGGCGGTACGGTCAGGTCGAGCCGAGGTCGAGCCGTCCCGGCCGGTTCCGCTGACCGCCCGGCCACCGGGCGGTCGTCACCGTCTCACCGTCGGCCTCCGGCACCAACGTCCGGCGGGCCGGGCCCGCATCCTGCCGTCGCTCGTAGGCGGCGGCCAGGTGGTCCTGGAGTTCGGCGTGCCGAAACTGGTACACCACACCAGCCTGGCGCAGCACCTGCCGCCGCAGCGCCTCCCGGAACAGCACCGGGAACCGTACCGGCGGACGTCCGTGCAGCAGCAACACGACCTGGGCGAAGCCCGTCAGCACTGCCGGGCCGAGGCCGGTGATGACGCCGTACATCGCCCCGATCACGATGCCGAGCTCCGGTCCGACCGACCACGTCCCGGGCCGAGGCGGATCCGCGACGTTGAACAGCGCGAACACGACGCCACCGAGGATCACCGCAGAACTGACCGTGACCAGGGTGCGGCGGCGGTCGGCCCGAAACGTGCCACCCGGGGTGCTCGCTGGTGAGTCGGCCAGCGGCGTCAGCCAGATGCCGAACAGGCCGAACGTGACGTTGGCCCGGCCGATCGACGGACCGACGATCAGGAGGCCCATGAGAGCCAACCCGGAGAGCACGCCGGCGAACGGGCCGAGGACGAGTCCGACGCCCACCCCGACAGCCAGCGGCGGTCCCGATCCGGCCAGCCACAGCATCCGCAGCTCCGCCCGAGTCGGCCACCGCAGGTCCATACCGATCGGTTCGGTCGGGGTCGGCATCGAGGCGGAAGGGGAGGACGTCAGGATGAACCCGACCGCGGCGACAGCCACGAGGAACGCGCCCAGGAACGTCAACAACACATCGGACCGAGCCCCGCCGGTCAACGCCACGCACGCGCTGGCCAGCACTGCGGTCGGTAGCCCGATCCCGGTGCCGGCCGCGATCGACAGAGCCCTGATCGGAATCCAGGTCGGGATCTCCCACCAGCGCAGGTCGCGGCGCCCCCGCAGGTGGTGAGCGAGCCAGGACAGGTAGAACAGGTGACGCTGGTCGCGCCCGCCGCGCCGGCCGGAACCGGACGGGTAGGCCCGCTCCAGGAACTGGCCGATCACGCGGGCCTTCACCGCCGCCACCGAGGGGAGCCCGATCAGCTCCGCAGGATCGGGTACGTCGCCGTCCGGCCCGTCGAACGCGTTGCGGGCCAGACTCAGGATCAGCGGGGTGGCGAACGCTTGCGCGACCGGCGAGTCGGGTCGGCTGAGCAGATGCTCGGTGAGCCGGTGCCAGAACCGGCGTTGCCGGTCACTGTCGTGACCACGGCGCAGGTACTCGACGGCGGTCCTCGACTCGACCTTGTCGAGCTGGAGGACGACCGGGCGCGGCAACCGTCCGCCGGCACGCGCCTGGTCGTACCCCTCGATCCGGGAGGTGAGCACGATCCGCAGGCCGGCGGCCTCGCGCGCGATCCTGGTGAGCGCGGCCCGTTGCCCCGCCGCGGGCATCTCGTCGAGGCCGTCGAGGAAGAGCGCCACCCGCTTCTGCGCGACCAGGCGGCGTGCGACGTCCGCGCCGTATCGCGGGTGCCGCAGCGCCGGGAAGTTCGTCTCCATCTCCTCGACCACATGGTCGAGCAGCGACCTCTCGTCCGGGTTCCACCCGCCCAGGGTGACCCAGACCGGCACCGGCGTGTCGGCGCGCTCCGGTGCCGAGGCCGGTCTGACGCACTCCTTCGCTGCCTCGATCAGCAGGATCAGCATCGTTGCGGTCTTCCCGCTACCGGCCGGGCCGAGCAGGACCAGTTGCTGGCGCTGGATCCGCCGATACAGGTCGGCATACAGGCGGGTGACCACGCCTTGTTCGCCCGGGTGGTTTCCGTCCGGGGCTCGGCGGCTGGCGCTTCGACGGCGCGGAACCCGCCGAACGTTTCCCTCGGAAGCGCCGAACACCTCGTGCATCGGCAGCGACCGCTGATGGTCCCGGTGCCAGGTGACCCGCACCGGGTCGGCGTTCGTCCCGATGCCCCAGGCATCGGCGTGCGCTGACCACTGCGACACGGTGGCCTGGGCAAGCAGGTTCGCCGCCTCCGTGAGCTGCTCCGGCGCCGACAACTGCGGATCCTCACGACCCTGCCGCCCCTCCACCACCACGATGGCCACCACCAGCAGGACGATCGCGACCCAGGGGGCCCAGCCGAGCCATGGCGGGAGGGGGATCGTCTCAGAAGCCAGGTTGACCGCGAGACCGAGTACGGCGGACAGCACCACGGCCAGTGGTAGAAGGAAACGCCGCATCCAGATCTCCTAGGTCAACGTAACCTGCGTGCCGTATCGACGTGAGTGCTCTCGTAGGGGCACCCGGACGTCGGTCGCCGGCGCCTCGAAGACCTCGTCGGCAAACCGCACCCGGCCCCGGGAAATTGCAGATCCTCCGCAGTCCTAACTTGGGTCTTGGCGGTTCGGTGCCGGCCCTGGCTCCTTGTGGGCACGGCCCCGTGGTCGATCGTTCTTCTGTTCAGAGTAGAAGTCTGACAACCAAGGGCCAGCACGGTGAACGGGAAACCGATCTGATTGTCTCGCGGATCGCCTGCGCATAGGCGACTGTGGCGGCTGTCCTCAGCAGACAGGGACCGGGGTTGCGAGACATCGCTCAGATGCGGAAGATCGAATGGTCAGACGCTGGCGGATAGGGGTGAGCCTGCTCGGAGTGGGCGGCCGAGATGTCGGCCGAGAGGGAGGCAGACGGCCGCGTGACGACCTGCCTCGACAGTTGGCCGCTGAAGGGCCAGCCGGACGGCGCGTGCGTGAGCGGTGGGCTGAGGCGTGCGGTTGGGGCACGTATCCTCGTTCGTAGCGCGACGACGGCGCGACCGTCGAATCACCGCATTGAAGGTCAGCATGGTTCCACCCGCTCAGGTCCGCATCAACGAAGCGCTGGAAACCCACGCCACCTCGTTAGACCTGACCCTCCTCGGCCTGCGCGAAGTGCCGGATTCGTTGGCCGACCTCACCGTACTCACCGACCTGCGACTGGACGGCAATCAGCTCACCAGCCTGCCGGACTGGCTCGGGAAACTCGCCACCCTCACAAGGCTCAGCGTGTCCAGCAACCGCCTCACCGAGCTTCCGGACTCGTTGCGGAACCTCACCGCCCTCACCGAACTCCAGTTGGGCCACAACCGGATTATCGACCTGCCGGACTGGCTGGGGGACCTTCCGGCCCTCGCGGAGCTGCACCTGTTCGGCAACAAGCTCACCGACCTGCCGGATTCGCTGGGCAATCTCGGTTCCCTCGCCAACCTGTACCTGCACGACAACGCGTTCACCACGCTGCCGGTCACGTTGAGCAGGCTCACCACCCTCGCCTATCTCTGTCTGTCCAACAATCGCCTCGCGATACTGCCGGCCTGGCTGGGGAGCCTGACCTCCCTGACCCGCCTGGCGCTGGATCGCAACAGGCTGACCGCGCTGCCGGATTCGTTGCGCAGCCTCACCAACCTCACCACGCTCTGGCTGGAGGACAACGCGTTCACCGAGGTGCCAGACCCGGTGCGGGACCTCACCGGGTTGACCGCCTTGTACCTGGAAGGCAACCCGCTCACCGGTCTGCCCGACTGGCTGGGAAACCTCACCGGCCTCGCTCGCCTCGGTTTGTCCGATATCGGCCTCACGACATTGCCGGACTCATTGGGCAATCTCACCGCACTCACCATGCTCTGGCTGAGCAACAACCACCTCACCGTGCTGCCGGACTCGCTGCGAAATCTGACCGCGCTCACCGACCTGTACCTGGACGGAAATCCGCTCACCGAGCTGCCCGACTGGCTGGAGAGCCGCGCACCCGCTCCGGCCCCACTTCGATACAGACGCTAGCTTGATCTTTAACCTGCGGCGGTTGGTCGGTGACCCCGACTGATCATGGGGACAGCCCTTGGTTGATCATTCTTCTTGTCGAGGGAAGATGA
>NZ_JBEOVW010000076.1:0-3902 GCF_040295705.1 Micromonospora sp. NPDC002717
ATCTCCCCGAACGCCTACGAAACCCACCACGCCGCTACCCTTACGGCCGCGGCGTAATCAATCACCACCGTGTCCAAGATCCGGGGTCAAGCCCCCTGTAGTCCGTCCGCGGGGCTCGTCGCCGCGGTCCAGCAAGGTCTCGGGGCATCTTGGTCATCAGCAGGACAGGGACGTGGCAAATGTCCTTCACCCGTTGGGGTAGGTGACAACCGGCTCCGCTTCCGGATCGGAATACGCCCAATGGGCGCCCGGCTGAGCCTGACGGGTGAGGACCGCAACTGACGGCTCCGACAGCGGCCGGTAGGGCAACTCATGAAGCAAGCGGCTTGCTTCATCGACGGGGAACCAGCGGGCCTCCTGAATCAGACCATCTGGGTCGCGGACGTGCAGGGTCGGATCCACCACGTCGACGGTGAAGTTCCACACCCGGCTGACGGTGACTGCTCCGGTCACCGCCGCCGTGCCATGAAGAACGAGGTCCGCGGTTGCGACGACCAGACCTGTCTCCTCGGCCAACTCTCGGCGGGCGCCCTCAAACGGCGTCTCGTGGTCCTCGATCCGCCCGCTCGGGATGTTCCAGTAGGGGCCGCCCCACCGTGGGTACTCCTCGTACACGAGAACGACTTTGTCGTCGTGATGTGCGAGAACGCCGGCGTACCGGGACCGACTCATGCTTGGCACGGGGGCCATTCATCCTCACCTCAGCACCGCGCACGGGCACGGGCACGGGCACGTCACAGCTTTCACTATCTGCGGCAGATCCGTGCGTTTGTCGTACAGGAAGTCGCGGCGTGGACGCCCGCTCAGGGAAGGTCGGGATCCGGGTGCTCGGCCGCGAAACGCTCGCCCGCTTCCTCGTCGACCAGCGAGTTGTCGACCAGCCATTCAACCGCCCGCCGCCTTGCGCGCACGTCGCGGAAGGCGTACCACGCCGGCAGCAGGTGCGGATACTCCTCGTGCAACTCGTTCTTGAACCGCCGGAAGGCACCCCGGCCCTGGATAGCTCGCGCGAGTCGGCGGCCGGCCGCCGCGTCACTGATCCTCTCAGCGAAGCCGGCCATGTCCTGGTACCAGACGTAGGACGGCAGCGGGTCGATGCCCACCAGGTCGAGGTCGTCAAGTTCGACGGGCGTGTGTCCGTCGATGCCGCCGTCCGTCGTCCAAAGCACGATCTCACCGGAATGCGGGTTGATCAGCCATCGGTGCTCGTAGTCGGTCTGGTCCTCGAGCGCGGTAGCGATCTCCTCCAGGTCTAGCCTGCTCAGGTCAAGCATCCGGCCACCATAAACCCGCTTCATTCCGCGTTTCGACCAGCGATAGCACGCGACAGTCCGGGCGCCTACCGGCGTGCCGTCCACGCTCGCTACGTGACGCTCGGATCGCGGCAGATCCGGGCGTCGGGCGTTCCCCTCGAACGGGCATGGCCGGCGCAGCGTTGTGCGGTCAGAGCAGCGCGATTTGACCCGGCAGCGGCTCATCGTCGAGGCGACCGTCGAGCTGCCACAGCCGAAGCCGGTCCTCCTCATGATGGCGGGTGAGCCATCGGCCTGGCTGCTGTGCAGGATGGATGGAACCGAATCTGTGGGGGTGCGGGTACCGCATCTGAGAACGGCATCGCAGCCTGCGCGCCGACAGCAGTAGATGGCCTTCGGCGTCGTCCGGCAGGTCTGCGGTGCTGACAGCGATCAGGATCAGTTCGTCGGTGAGGAACACAGCTCGGTCCACGTATCGCCAGCCTCGTGGCGTGTCCGGCAGGTCCTCGAGGTGTCGCTCCGCGATCACGTTGTCGGTGGTCACGTTTCGGACGGACACAAAGCCGTCGAATGCCGTCGTCAGATAGCGGTCGCCCGCTGGGCTGAAACCGGCGAGGTCGTCACCGGCCAGCGGTCGCAGCACGATGTGTCCGGCGTTAAGACCGATGAGCATGGAGGGTGACGGCTCGGGATGGGGCAGCGTCAAGCCGGTCCAGGTGTCCGCGGGACGGTGCACGAACGAGGCAGCCTCGGGGCCGGGCAGCGGCGTGCGGTTGATCTCCTTGCCGGTCGCGGCGTGGATGGCGACAAGTTCCTTGGTGCCGGCCAAACGGACCCAGAGGATGTCGTCGCCGTCCAGGTCGAAGTCGGCGCCGACGGTGGCACTGCCGCCGAGTCGATCCCAGCTGCTACGCCAGAGGACTGCGCCGTTGTGGTCAAGAACAACAATCTGGTGCTTATCGCCCGCTGCGACGAGCTGGCTAGTGGCACCGACGTTCATCCGCGGGTCGTCGAGAGGCACCGCAAATCGCGCCACGCGACGCAGGTCGTGGTCGAACAGGTTCACGGTGAAGCTGGCGGACTCGGTAACCGCCCACCCAAGGCCAGTTGCCTGCGTAACATGCCGAATGCCGGGCAGCCACACCTGGTTGATCAAGCGGGGTTGCATCGCAGCAGCATAGAGCCATTTCGACGAGGCTGGCGGGGGTCGCCGGCGCGGATCGCGGCATGTGCGCGCGTCGCTCAGTCCTGCCGGGTCTAACGAGCGCCGACGTCAGCGGCCGATACGGAAACGCGCTCACCCTCTACGGGAGGAAGCCGGCCCGTTGAGCGACAATCTCTGACCGCACAAGCTCCAGGAGACGACCCAGCCAGTTGCGGCCTTTCGTACCACCGCTCCAGTAGGCCGAGCTGATGTTGTAGTCGATGCGGCCGTCGCCGGTGCCAAGGAGCACGTCTGCGAGTTCTGGGTGTTGATTGAACTTGGCGCGCAGGATCGTGTGCATCGCGGTGAGACGAAGGTGGGGCCAGTCCTGCCTAATCGGCGCTCGTCCGACGGCGCGCTCGACGCTAAGGGCTGTCGTGGTGCGGCGGATCGCCGCGCGAGCGGTCTCGTCGGTGGTGGCCAGCGCCCAGTAGGCGTGCACGGCGCTGGCGTAGGTGTCGCCGCCAATCTCGATCGTGGCCGGATACTCATTACGCAGGCACTCGATGCCCGGCTCCGTGGGCCAATTTCCCGGGATCGACGCGAGTTTCACCGTCGGGTTCTGTGCCTGGTCCAGGCCGTCGACGGGGTGGTTGTCATGCCAGTCCCTGACCGACCGGTCGCGCTCGGCGAAGTACTCGTGCGCCTGGGCGTGCATCGCCTCGGTCACGAGCTCGTCGTAGGTGGTGCGCTCGCCGATCGGAGTGCACAGCACGCGAAGCGGCCAGTCCTTGGCGTCCATGTCACCCAACGCGTAGTGCCGCAGGTGTGCGGGGACGGCCAAGTATGCGGCCAGTAGCGCCCGCCGATCGACCTCCGTTCGGTTCTCAAGGTAACGGTCCAAGGCTTCCAGACAGCGGCCGGTAGAGTCAGGTCGGCCATTGAGTTGGTCGATCTCGTCGGCGACTTCCCCAAGAAGCTCCTCGCCTGTCAGCCACATCTGCGGTTCGTCGAAGCGCCAGCTTGCAAGATGGTGAGCTGACGCCTGCGCACCGGGCTCGAGATGCGTGGCCACCCATCCGCTCTTCAACTTCTCGCGCAGCCCGCCGAGGTCGACCCAGTCCCAACAGTTGATCGCACCGTCCGCGAAGACCAGCAGGTCAGTGAGGAAGTAAGACGGACCGTTACGAATGAAGATCGGCCGCCACGTGCCCTCGATCTGCTCGCCGTCAACGATCCGATAGGTCCTTCTGCTCAGCGCCATCGGCGCAGTGTAGGGGGCTATCGAACCCGGTGCCCCTGCTGGAGTGACCAACCGATCTCAGCAGTCGGTGTGATTGGGCGCCCGAAGGCTTGTGACCCAGCGTGACGCCCGGGTCGGCGACAAATGAGTGCACCCGATTATCGTCGCTAAAGGACGTCTCGTAACTCGGTGAAGGCGTTGCCCGGCAACGGTGTTGGTGTCACCCCGCGAGGATGATGTTGTGGAGGTGGGCGATGCCGGA
>NZ_JBEOVW010000077.1:0-3882 GCF_040295705.1 Micromonospora sp. NPDC002717
CATCCCACACACCCGACACATCCACCAACCCACCCCACCGCAACGGCAACTCCAAACCCACCACCCGACCCAAACCCCACACCGCCGCACCAGCGACGTCGGTGAGCGGGTCGGAAGCGCCGACCGAGACCGCCCCGCGGGTCAGCCACCACAGCCGGCCCGCCCCGCCGACCTCGGCGAGGGCCTGCACCACCGTCAGCGCCCGCGACGCCTCGACGGCGCCCGGAACCGCGGCCGGCTCCCGGGGGTCGGTGAGCGACAGCAGGGACAGCACGTTCGCGTCCCGGTCGGCGGGCCCCATCGCGTCGCGCAGCAGCCGGGCCACCCGGTCCCGGTCCGCGTCGGCCGGGACCGGCACCGGGATCACCCGGGCGGCCCGGGCGGCCAGCCCCTCGGCCGCCGGGTGGTTCTCCTGCCCCGGCGCCGTCAGCACCAGCCAGGTCCCCGCCAGGGTCGCGGATTCCGGCACGGCGGTCGTACGCCACGTCGCCCGGTACCGCCAGGAGTCGACGGCGGCCCGCTGCTGCGTCGTCCGCCGCCACCGGGCGAGCTTCGGCAGCAGCGCCGTGGACGGCTCGTCCGCGCCCACCGCCAGTTCTTCGCCCAGCGCGCCGAGATCCCCGGACTCGACCGCCGCCCAGAACCGCTCGTCGGACGGGGTGTCGACGGCCGCCGGGGTCGCGCCGGGCTGCGGGTCGTCCAGCCAGTACCGCTGCCGGTCGAAGGCGTACGTGGGCAGGTCGACCACGCGCGGCCGGGCACCGGCCTGGCCGTGGTACGCGGCCCAGTCCACGGCGACGCCGGCCACCCAGAGCTGCCCGACGGCCGCGGTGAGGGCGGCGAGCTCCGGCTGCTTGCGGCGCAGCGCGGCGACGTACCGCACGTCGTCGCCGGTCGCCGCAGCCTCGGCCGCCATGGCGGTGAGGACGGCGTCCGGGCCGACCTCCAGGAACGTGTGCACGCCCTGCTCCCGCAGCGCCGCCACCCCGTCGGCGAACCGCACCGCCTGCCGCACGTGCCGCACCCAGTAACCCGGGTCGGTGACCTCCCCGGCCTCCGCCACGGCCCCGGTCACGTTCGACACGATCGGGATCCTCGGCGCCTGCCAGCCCAGCCCCGCCACCACGGACGCGAACTCGTCCAACATCGGGTCCATGAGCCGCGAGTGGAACGCGTGACTGACCGTCAACTCCTTGACCCGCCAGCCCCGCTCACGAGCGGCCGCCACCAGCACAGCCACCTCGCCCGCGGCACCCGACACCACCACGGCAGCTGGACCGTTCACCGCCGCGACATCCACCGCCGCACCGGTGAGGTCGATCAGCTCGACGACCGATTCCTCCGAAGCGCCGACCGCGGCCATCACCCCGCCGGCCGGCAACGCCTGCATCAACCGACCCCGCGCCGCCACCAGGACACACGCATCCGACAGCGACAGCATCCCCGCCACGTACGCGGCGGTCACCTCACCGATCGAATGGCCGGCCAGGAAGTCCGCCCGCACACCCCACGACGACAGCAGCTCCCACAGCGCCACCTCAATGGCGAACAGACCCGCCTGCGCGAACACCGTCTGATCCACGAGAGCGGCGTCGGGAGTGCCCGGCTCGGCGAACACGACCTCGCGCAGCGGACGCGGCAACAGCCCGTCGAACTGCCCACACACCCGGTCGAAGGACGCCGCGAACACCGGGAACGCCTCGTACAACTCGCGACCCATGCCGGCCCGCTGCGAGCCCTGACCGGTGAACAGCACCGCCCGACGGCCCGCCGACACCACACCCGACACCACCGGCCGGCCCTCGGCCACCGCCGCCAGCCCCGCCGTCAACTCCTCGACCGAGCCACCCCACACCACGGCGCGGTGCTCCAACGCCGCCCGCGACGTCGCCAACGACCAGGACACGTCGGCCACCGCGAGGTCGGACCGGTCCCGCACGAACGCCACCAACCGCGCCGCCTGACCCGACAGACCCCGCTCCGACCGCGCCGACACCACCCACGGCACCGGCACTCCGGCAGACACGACGGGCGCCGAGGCAAGGTCCTCCCCCGCCACCGACTCCACCGCCGCGGCCGAGGGCTCTCCCGCCGCAGGCGCCGGCTGCACCGCCAGCTCCAGCTCCGACGCCGGCCCCGGGTGCTCCAGGATCACGTGCGCGTTCGTGCCGGAGATGCCGAACGACGACACACCCGCCCGACGCGCACGCCCCACCGCCGGCCACTCACGCGCCCGCGTCACCAGCTCGACCGCACCCGACGACCAGTCCACATGCGACGACGGCTCGCCCACGTGCAACGACGCCGGCACCACCCCGGCCCGCATCGCCAGGATCATCTTGATGATCCCCGCCACGCCGGCCGCCGCCTGCGTGTGACCGATGTTCGACTTCACCGAGCCGAGGAGCAGCGGCGCAGCCTCGCCGCGGCCCTGCCCGTACGTGGCCAACAACGCCTGCGCCTCGATCGGGTCACCGAGCGTCGTGCCGGTGCCGTGCGCCTCGACGACGTCCACGTCCCCGGCCGACAACCCCGCCGACGCGAGCGCCTGCCGGATCACCCGCTGCTGCGACGGACCGTTCGGCGCCGTCAACCCGTTCGACGCACCGTCCTGGTTCACCGCCGTGGCCCGGACCACGGCCAGCACCCGACGACCGTCCCGCCGCGCGTCCGACAGCCGCTGCACCAGCAGCATGCCCACGCCCTCGGACCAGCCGGTGCCGTCAGCGGCTTCGGAGAACGACTTGCACCGGCCGTCGGCCGACAGCCCGCCCTGGATCGAGAACTCGGCGAAGGTGGCCGGGGACGCCATGACGCAGACGCCGCCGGCGAGGGCGAGGTCGCACTCCCCGGACCGCAGCGCCTGCGCCGCGAGGTGCAGCGCCACCAGCGACGACGAACACGCGGTGTCCACGGTCATCGCCGGCCCCTCGAAACCGAACGAGTACGCCACCCGACCCGACAGCACACTGGTCGCGTTGCCGGTGAGCAGATGGCCGCCGACCTCCTGGGCACGGCCCACGGATCCGCTGGCGTACCCCTGGAAGCTGGCGCCGGCGAAGACGCCGACCGCGCTTCCCTTCAGGCTGGTCGGGTCGATGCCGGCGGATTCGACCGCCTCCCAGGACGTCTCCAGCAGCAGCCGCTGCTGCGGGTCCATGGCGAGGGCCTCGCGGGGCGAGATGCCGAAGAACTCGGCGTCGAACTCGGTGGCGTCGTAGACGAAGCCGCCGCTGCGGACGAAGGACGTGTCGGACAGTCCGCTGCCGAGGAAGGCGTCCCAGCCCCGGTCGAGGGGGAAGTCGGAGATGCCGTCGCGTCCCGTGGAAAGCAGTTGCCAGAACTCGTCCGGCGATCCGACGCCGCCTGGGAGGCGGCAGCCCATCCCCACGATGACGATCGGGTCGTCGTCGACGACGGTGACCGTACGCCCGGCCGGCGCGTCGCCGGAGGCGCCGAGCACGGTCTCCCGGATGAAGGCGACCAGGGCGGCCGGGGTCGGGTGGTCGAAGACCAGCGTGGTGGGCAGCGCGAGGCCCGTTTCGGCGGTCAGCCGGTTGCGCAACTCGACCGCGGTGAGGGAGTCGAAGCCGAGGCGCTGGAACGCCCGGTCCGGCGGCACGGACTCCACGGTGGCGTGGCCGAGCACCGCGGCGACCTGGGAGCGCACGAGGTCGAGCAGGGTTGCCTCGGCCTCCGACGGCGGCAGAGCCGCGAGCCGCCGGCGGAAGGCCGAAACCTGGTCGGTGGGGCCGTCCTCGCTGCGGGCCGCTGCCTCGATGGCCGACTGTGCCTCGGGGATCTCGGTGAACAACCGACTCGGCCGCAACGCCGTGAACGACGACACGAACCGATCCCACCGCACATCCGCCACCACCACCT
>NZ_JBEOVW010000078.1:0-3843 GCF_040295705.1 Micromonospora sp. NPDC002717
AGATCCGCGAGTTTCTGGCGGTGAAGGAGTCGTTTGTGGCTCCCACGTTGGCGCGGCCGGTTGGGTCGTCCGGGTCAGAGTCGTCCGGGTCAGAGTCGTCCGGGTCGGAGTCGTCCGGGTCAGAGTCTGAGTCTGAGTCTTTGGACCTGTCGTCCGGTTCGTTGCCTGGTCGGCCGGCGGCGATGGAATGGGGCCCGGCCGGCTCTGACGCGCCTGGCTCGGAGTCGCCGTCGTCGGAGTCGGGACCTGAGTCGAAGCGTCCGCGTATCGATGGTGTGCCGGCGGATAGCCTGAAGATTTACGCGGATGACCTGTCGAGTTTGCTCGATATGCGGGCACCATTGGCTTTCCCGGATTTTCTGACGGAGACCGACGGAGCGGGCGGGTTCCCGGGCTCGTCGGCAGCGCGGACATCGGCGCCTGAATTTTCGACCGAGGGGTCAGGGGTGCCACTGGAGCCTGGCTCGGAGTCGCCGCCGCCGGTGGATGGTGCGCCGGCGGGCTTCGTGGACTTGCTGTCAGGGACGGATCCGGCGGAATTGATGTTGGGGTTGCGGTCGGAGAACCCCGCGCTGGACGATGCGCCGGGCTCGCCGGCAGGGGTGCCACCGGCGCATGGCTCGGAGTCGCCGCCGTCGGAGTCGGGATCTGAGCCGAAGCGTCAGCGTGATTGGCTGGGAACGGAGACCGACGGAGCGGGCGGGTTCCCGGGCTCGTCGGCGGCGCGGACACTGGCGCCTGAATTTTCGACCGATGAGGCAGGGGTGCCACTGGAGCCTGGCTCGGAGTCGCCGCCGCCGGTGGATGGTGCGCCGGCGGGCTTCGTGGACTTGCTGTCAGGGACGGATCCGGCGGAATTGGTGTTGGGGGTGAGGTCGGAGAACCCCGCGCTGGACGATGCGCCGGGCTCGTCGGCAGGGGCGGTGCCACCGGCGCATGGCTCGGCGTCGTCGGGGGGCGATGTCGCGTCGGGCTTGGAGCAGGAGGTGGCTGAGGCGATCACCAAGTTGTCGGCCGTGGTGTCCAGTGACCAGGCGGAGCGCTTCGAGCGGTGGGCGCGCGGGGTGTTCGACTTCGATCCTGGGCGGTTTGACATGGGGGTGGCCGGGGTCTTTCAGCCGGTGTTGGACGCCTTTAGGGATCCGTTGGCGAAGTTGAAGGTCCGCAGCCTGGATGGACTGCGTGCGTGGGTGATTCGTGAGTTGGCCGACGACCTCGCCCGGGGTGCCGAGTCGAAATTTAGGGAGATTCTTCCGTATCCGGCGGACGTGTCGGAGCAGGAGCAGAAGGCGCTGCACCGGATCTGGTTCCCCAAGGTCGTAAGTGGCGGGGTTCACGAAGTCACGCTTGTGCCTTTCCATGTGGCGGCCGAGGAGTTGTCCCGGCCGATGTGGGTCCATCATCCGTTCGGTGCCCCGTACCGCATCGGCCCGCAGCCGGGTGACGGTGTCGTCCCGGAACAGGTCCTGTGGTGGAGGGGTGCTTACTTCCTCGTCAAACCTCGTGCCGAAGACGGCATCGCCGACCGGATCGCTGAGGGCTTCCCCCAGGAAGAGGTAAATCCCCGCACGCGGCGGGAACTGGATGGGGAGTTCGAGAAGACGCGTGGTCTGCTGCAAGCGGCGATCGCCAAGGCGGAGAAGAATCCCGACAGCGCCTACTCGCGTATCCTGGAAAACACCTTCCAGCGTGACCTCGCGGTCATCCGTCAACGCTCCTCCTTCCCGTACAGTCAGGTTCAGGAACTCGCCGCACACCTCCGATACTTGCGCAATCTCAAGGACCAGGGCGGCTGGGAAGACCAGCGCCCAACGGACCTCAATGTCCCATTCACCATTCGCATCCCGGCCACCCCGGTGCGGCATGACCCGGAGATGTCGGGGTTCACTCGTCCGGTGCCCGGGTTGAGTATCCGGCTGGCCGGCCAGGAGATGCGTCTCAATGTTATCGATGGGATCGATGGGATCGATGGGCTTGTTCGCCCGGGTGATCTGGTCGATGTCACTATCGGGAAGATTGGGAGAGGGCGGGGTGCTGGTTTTGTCGAAATCCGGTACACCCGGCCCGACGGCACCGAAAGCGCTATCTTCCAAGGGATCGACCGCGAGTTCACTCTCGACGAGTGGAAAGCTCTGAAGACAATGGAACCCGGCCGGGCGTGGAAAACCGATCCCCCATTGTTCGTCGATTCCTACCGCAGCACGACGTGGATGAGCCCCAAAAGGCAATTGGGCACACGGCTCCACGTGCCGGGAGATCCCAGTATCAATCTCCCGGGAGGCGTCGTGGCCGGCGGAGGTTCGTTCGACTTCCCCACGACGCTGGACCGGATTGTTTACAGAGCCGGGTTTGGCGCCACTGGTCGACCCCTGATGGTCGCGGAACTGACGGCCGAAGAGGCCGGACAGGGCCGGTACGTGGAAGTGGTCAACCCCGCCCTCACCGTGCCCAGCATCGGCGGCATGTCGAAGTGGTCCGCAAATGTTTTGTGGGAGCTGGAGGATGGGTGGGATCTTTCCAGCGCAGTGACTTACCCAGGTGAAATTTTGACGGGAAACAAATTGCCCTCCCCCCTGCGTACTGTCATTGGCAAGGAGGGGCACTTGACCCCCGGTGGGGGGGAGGTGCAGGTCGCCCAGGGGACGAAGATCACCTTCCGGGTAGGGAAGTGGCCGCGGCTGGCCGGATCGGAAAGCGGCGTTTTCGTCGTGGTCAGGGCACCGTTGGTCGGCGACGAAAACCGACACGCCTACCGGCTCATCGACACGGACAAGAAGATCGATGAGTTCGATTGGATCATAAAGACTCTGAACAAACGGCAGGAACGGGCTAATCGGCGTGTCCCGCTAACCGGGTCGGCGCCTGAGCGGCATCCCATCAGGGCCGGTGAGTCCGGCGGTGTCGCGCCGGACTTGCCGGAGGTGCCCGGCCAGGCGTCGTGGAGACTCGACCCCCCATCGTTCGTCGAGTCCTACCACATCACGGCGTCGCTAGACGCCGAATCGAATTTTGGAAAGTTGGACGTAAAATTCGCCGGCCGCCCGGTCTATATCCCACAGGCCGTGGTGGTCGACGGAGGTTCGTTCGTCTTTCCTGCGGACATCGAAGAGGTTCGTCTCGAACTCGGGTATGACAGCACTGGTCGATCCGCCGCGTTCGTGGAACTACCGCGTCCTACCGGGGAGACCCTGTACCTGAAGCTGGAGCCCGCCCCCACCGCAGGCGACATCGAGTCGCTGCGCAGAAGGGCGCTGTGGGTGCCGCAGAATCAGTGGAATCTTTCCGGCGCAGAGGATTTCGAGGACGTAATGGGGAAAAATAACCTATTGTCCCCTCCCCTGCGTATTCGTGTTGGTGATGAAGTCGCGACGCTCGGTGGGGCGAAGGTGGATGTCACCGCTGGGACGCTGGTCACCTTGCGGGTAGGGAAGTGGTCGCGGCAGGTCGGATCGGAATCCGTTACCGACGTTTTCGTCGTGGTCGGGGCGCCGTTGGTCGACGGAACCGGACACGCCTACAAGATCATCAAGATGACGCGCAAGAAGGTGGATCAGTTCGCGGCGCTCATAGAACAGCTCCGAAACCGGCAGGAATCGTTCAACATGCGCATCCTTAACGGGTGGCAACCTAAGCCGGCCGGGCAGGGTCCGAGCACCGGGCAGGGTCCGAGCACCGGGCAGGGGCCGGGTTCCGGGGATGAGTCGGGTTCCGAGGATGGGTCGTTGCCTGGTGGTGCGGCGGCGTTTGTGTGGGGTCGTGTGGGGGGTGGTTCGTTCTCGGGTGGTGGGGAGGGTGTGTTGCCGTCGGGGTGGGCGGCGGGTGTGGAGCCGTCTGTGGAGGTGG
>NZ_JBEOVW010000079.1:0-3592 GCF_040295705.1 Micromonospora sp. NPDC002717
GACCCTCGAACGCGGGCCCGGCGATCTCTCCGTATGGCGACCCCAACAGCCGGTCACGAGCTCGGCCTACCGCGCCCCGATCGCCCGGCGGCCATGGCCGCCGGGCACCCACACCACGTTCAGCAGCAGCTTGACGCGGTTCCGCTGGTTGCGGGTTCCGTCTCGGCCGCCGGGGTGCAGCAGGCGCTCTCGGCGGTCTTCTTCAACTGCGGGGAGTCGGCCTTGACGGTGTAGACCTCCCAGGGCTCGTTGCCGGGGCCGCGTACCCAGACCTTGTCCTGGAGGGCGTAGCAGCACTCGGTGTTGTTCTCCTCCAGCGTGATCAGGCCGGAGTCGGTGAGGCGCTGGGTGGCGGCGTTGACCTCGTCGGTGCTGAACACCTCGACGCCCAGGTGGTCCATGACCGTCGGCTGGTCGGCCTCGCCCTCGAGGAGGACGAGCTTCAGGGGCGGGTTCTCGATGGCGAAGTTGGCGTAGCCGGGGCGACGCTTGGCGGGCCCGACGCCGAACAGCTTCGAGTAGAAGGCCACCGAGCCTTCAAGGTCAGACACGCGCAGAGCGAGCTGGATACGAGACATGATTTCTCCTCCTGACGGGTTCAGCGGACGTAGTTGGTGAGAGCAGTGGTGCGGGTGCGCTCGTAGCGGGCGTCGGCGCGGCAAGCCGCGGTGCACCCCTGTCCACACGACTCGCAGAACGTCACGCCTTGGACGTCGACGTGGCGGCGACGGAACAGCTTGATCATCGCTTCGTCCTTGCCTAGATGATTTTCGAAGCAGGACCCACGTTGCACCCTGTTTTGAAATCTGTCAACCTAGAGGCATGTCGAAACAAGCGCTGCCGGTGGTGGATCTCAACGCGGTCGCCTGCTGCTCCCCCATCGCCGCTAGCCCGATGGACGCCGATCAGGCGACGATGGTCGCGCCGATGTTCAAGGCCCTCGGTGACCCGGTCCGGCTGCGGCTGATGTCGATGATCGCTTCGGTTCCCGAGATCTGCGTTTGCGACCTGACCCCGGCGTTCGACCTGTCCGGGCCGACCATCTCCCACCACCTGAAACTGCTGCGGGAGGCGGGGTTGGTCGACTCCGAGCGGCGCGGCACCTGGGTGTGGTACCGGGTGAGGCCAGAGGCGTTCCGGCAGCTCGGCGCGCTGCTGGAGGTCTCCTCCGCCCCGGCCGCCGGTGGCACCGCGTGAGCCTTACCCTGACCCGGCGGGCGTCGGCGGAGTTCGCCGGCACCGCCCTGCTGGTTGCAGCCGTGGTCGGGTCCGGGATCGCCGCCGCCCGGCTCTCCCCCACCGACGTCGGCCTCCAGCTCCTGGAGAACGCGATCGCCACTGCCCTCGCGTTGGGCGCGCTGATCCTGACCTTCGGGCCAGTGTCCGGGGCGCATTTCAACCCGGTCGTGTCCGCCGTCGACTGGTGGCTCGGCCGCCGCGCCGGCACCGGCCTGACCGGCCGCGACCTCGCCGCCTACACCGCAGCCCAGACCGGCGGCGCGATCACCGGAGCAGTCCTGGCGGACCTCATGTTCGGGCTGCCCGCCGCGACCTGGTCCCGCACCGATCGCACCGGTGGGAACCTCTGGCTGGCCGAGGTGGTCGCCACCGCCGGCCTGGTCGTCCTCGTCTTCGCCCTCGCCCGCAGCGGCCGCACCGCCGCAGCCCCGGCCGCGGTGGGCGCCTACATCGGCGCGGCGTACTGGTTCACGTCCTCGACCTCGTTCGCCAATCCGGCCGTCACCATCGGCCGGGCCTTCACCGACACCTTCGCCGGCATCGCCCCATCGTCCGTGCCCGGCTTCATCGCGGCCCAGCTCGTCGGGGGTCTGGTCGCCGTCGCTGCCCTCGCCGCCTGGTACCCCGACGCCGCCGACTCCGCCGACGTCGTCGTCGTGCCGCACCTTGCCCAGGAGAACCGATGACTGCTCCCGCCAGCACCGCCGGCATCACCATCACCGCAATGGGCGACCAGCACGCCGATGTCGTGCTCGACATCTACCGGCTCGGCATCGCAACGGGCCACGCCACCTTCGAAACGGAGCCACCGACCCTGGGGGCGGTTCACCGCGACCCGGCTGCCTGACCATCGTTGGGTGGCTGTCGACTCCGCCGGCCGGGTCCTCGGCTGGGTGGCCTGCTCGGCCGTGTCCGACCGGTGCGTCTACGCCGGGGTGGTCGAGCACTCCGTCTACGTCCACCCCGACGCCCGCGGCCGAGGAGTCGGCCGGCTTCTGCTCGACGCCCTGATCGCCTCCACCGAGCAGGCCGGCATCTGGACCATCCAATCCGGCATTTTCCCCGAGAACACCGCCAGCCTCGCCCTACACACCGCCTGCGGTTTCCGCACCGTCGGCACACGCGAACGCGTCGGCCGCCACCACGGCATCTGGCGCGACGTCACCCTCATCGAACGCCGCAGCCCCACCGTCGTCTGATCGGATCTCACGAATGACCGACAAGCCCAGCGTCCTGTTCGTCTGCGTCCACAACGCCGGCCGCTCCCAAATGGCCGCCGGCTGGCTGCGCCACCTCGCCGGCGACACCATCGACGTCCGCTCCGCCGGCTCCGCCCCCGCCGACCAGGTCAACCCGGCCGCCGTCGAGGTCATGCGCGAGGTCGGCATCGACATCACCGACCAGACCCCCAAGCTCCTGGAGTACGAGGCCGCCGAGTCCTCCGACGTCATCGTCACCATGGGCTGCGGCGACGCCTGCCCCGTCTTCCCCGGCAAGCGCTACGAGGACTGGAAGCTCGAAGACCCGCGCGGCAAGGGCGTCGACGCGGTCCGCCCGATCCGGGACGAGATCCGCACCCGGGTGGAGAAGCTCCTCACCGAACTGCGTCCCACCGCCTGACCAACCCGCCGGCGCTGCCCGTCCGCCCGTCACCGCTGGGCGGGGGACGACACTCGCTCATCCGGCCGTTTGACACGGCCGGGCCAGGTCAACACGGCTCCCTGCCGGCAAACCGACGGTGAGCGGGTACTGGTTCAACCGGCGTATCGATGGTGTTGGTGCAACGATGGAAGGCGTGCCAACTGCAAAAACTGCTACACCTGCCATCTCGCCGCTTGCAGGCGAGCCGATCAAGCGCGCCGATGCCGAACGGCTCGCGGGAGTGCTGAAGGCGGTCGCCGACCCGGCCCGGCTGCGACTGCTCAGTCTGATCCAGTCCGCTCCCGAGGGCGAGGCGTCCGTGAGTGACCTCACCGCGCCGCTTGGTCTCTCCCAGCCGACCGTGAGTCATCACCTTCGGATCCTCACCGAAGCCGGCCTACTCGAGCGCGAGAAGCGGGGCGTGTGGGCGTACTACCGGCTCGTGCCGTCCGCGATCGCGGCGATCGCCGACCTGTTGACTCCGCCCCGCAAGCGGGCGACGAAGAAGGCCCGCTGAGCGGCACCCCTCGAAGGCCAGCGCCCAATCCTGCGGATGCCGGCACTGGCGTCCGCACTGGTCACCGCCGCGTCGACCGCGGTGGCGATAGCCGACCGGGCGACGCTCCTATGCCGCGTCAAGCGTTTGGGGTGGGTTTTCGAGGCGTCGGTAGATTTCGCGGGCGACGTAGCGTTTGAGGCAGCGTTTGATCTC
>NZ_JBEOVW010000080.1:0-3191 GCF_040295705.1 Micromonospora sp. NPDC002717
TCGCCCCACGCGTCCCGGCCGAGGACGGCGTACGGGTGGTCGCCCTGGACGACGACTGGCCCACGGTGGAAGCGACCGAACCCGCCGACCTGCCGACCGTCGAGGCGTCCGCGCCCGCGTTCGTGATCTACACGTCCGGTTCCACGGGCACCCCGAAAGGCGTCGTGCTGACCCACGACAAACTGACCAACTTCCTCGCCTGGATGGCCGACGAATGCGCCATCGGCCCCGACAGCCGCATGCTGCACTCGGCGGCACCGGTCTTCGACGCCGCGTTCGGGGAGGTCTTCGCCACGCTCACGGGTGGCGGTCGCGTGGTGGTCTGCTCCCGCGACGACCTGCTCGACGCCCGCCGGCTCACCGAGCTCATCAACCGGCACGACGTCACGCACACGTTCGGGCCGGCCACCAACATCGCCCCGCTCGACCCGGCGGCCTGTCCCGGCCTGCGCTGCATCATCTTCGGCGGCGAGGCCGTCCCGCCGCAGCTGGCCCAGCGGTGGTTGACTGCGGGCACGCGGGTGTTGAACGCGTACGGGCCGGCGGAGATCGCCGTGGCTTGTACGTGGTTCGACGCGTCGGCCGGCTGGGGCGGCGCGTACGTGCCGATCGGGTGGCCGATGCCGAACCGGCAGGTCCGTGTGGTCGACGCGAACCTGAACCTCGTGCCCATGGGCGTCCCCGGCGAAATCCTCATCACCGGCTTCGGCGTCGCCGACGGCTACCTCAACCGCCCCGAACTCACCACCCAACGCTTCGTCACCGACCCCCACGGCGGCGGGGTTGCCTACCGCACCGGCGACCTCGGCCGATGGAACACCACCGGCGCCCTCGAAATCCTCGGCCGCATGGACCACCAGGTCAAAGTCAACGGCATCCGCATCGAACTCGGCGAAATCGAAACCATCCTCGCCCAACACCCCGACGTCGGCGCCGCCGTCGTCGTTCGCCGGGAAGACCACGGCGTCGCCCGCCTCATCGGCTACGTCACCGGCCGCGACGGCCGCACCCCCACAGTAGGCGCGCTGCGCGAACACGCGGCCGCCGTGCTGCCCTCCTACATGGTCCCGGCCGTGATCATGGTCCTCGACCGCTTCCCCGTCGGTGGCACCGGCAAGATCGACCGGCGGGCACTGCCCGAACCCGGCTCGCAACGCCCCGACCTGGACGTGGAGTTCGTCGAGCCGGCGACGAACGAGGAACGGCTCGTCGCCGGGGTGTTCGCCACCGTCCTCGGCATCGACCGGGTCGGCACGCGCGACAGCTTCTTCGACCTGGGTGGCACGTCGTTGCAGTCGGCCGCTGTGGCCACACGCATCGACGAGGTCGCGGACGTGGTCGTACCCGTGTCGCAGATCCACCGCACCCCCACCCCGCACGGGCTGGCCCACTGGCTGACCACCGCCCCCCGCCGTACGGGCATCGGCCTGGCCGACGGTCAGACCCGTCAGCGCCCCGGCCCGGTTCCGCTCGCGCAGCAGGTCGCGAAGTGCCTGATGTCGCCCCTGGAGGTCGTCGTCCCGGTCACCTGGTGGATCGAGGGTGAGCTGGACCTGCGGGCGCTGATGGCCGCGCTGGGCGACGTGCACCGCCGGCACGAGGCGCTACACGCCCGCTACCGACGCGTCGACCCGCCGGTGGCGCTCGTTCCGCCGAACCCGGGAATGCCGCAGCTGCGGCTGCTCACCGACGCCACGAGCGAACAGGAGGCGCTGGACCACCTGGCCGAGGCGGTGCAGCAGCCCCTCGACTACACCCAGGGCCGCATCTGGCGGGCCGCCCTCATCCGCGAACGCTCCACGAACCGGATCCTGTTCGGCGTTGGCATCCATCACATCGCCTTCGACGGCTGGTCGTACGCGTTGCTGGTGCGGGACCTCGGCCAGGCGTACGCGGCACGGTTGGCGGGTGCGGCTCCGGTCTGGGAACGGCCGGCACCGACGCTGCGCCAGTCGTACGACGAGTACACCCGGCTGCGCGAGGCCGCCGACCTGGAGACCCAGCGGGCGTACTGGCGCGATCAATTGCGGGGCCTGCCCCGGCAGGGCCACGGCCAGCCCACGGCGTCGCTGGAACAGGCTCTCGCGTGGGGCCCGAAGGCCGGACACATCGTCACGGTCGCTCCCGAGGTCATGCGCCGTTGGGACCGCGCGGCACGGGAACAGCGGTTCAGCCGCTCCAGCTACTTCGTCGCCGCATTCGCCTCCGCGCTGCGCGCCGTGCACCAGCAGGACGACATCGGCCTGCTGATGGTCGTGGCGAAGCGGGGCAGTCGCGTCCTCGACTCCGCCTTCACCACCCGACTGAACCTCAACTGCGTCCGGGTCCGGTTCGACGAGCCGGAGGACGACAAGCTGGTCCTGCGGGTCAACGAGACGATCACCGACCTCATGCAGGCCCAGGACGTCCCCTTCGCGGAGACCGCCGACGACCCGGCCGCCGGGCTCTCCGGCGAGGTGGTCGCCAGCCTGCCGACCTTCGTGTTCCAGGACAACGTGGTGCTTCCGCTGGAACTGCCCGGCTGCCGGGCCGAGGAGGTCGTCGACCCGTACGCCCGGGAGGTGCCCAACGGCCTCACCGTCGAGGTGCTCCCCCGCGCCGACCATGCCCTCCTGCGCGTCACCATCCGCACCGACTACCTGCCGTACAGCTTCGCCGAGGAACTGAACGGCCACATGCTGCGCTTCCTCGAAGCCGGACCCGCGGTGGCCCCCGCCGCCGACTGAATTCACCCGTCCACACCGGACTGTTCGTCATGCCGTGGACGCGGAAACCCGTGTCCACGGAGTTGTTCTCTCGCCCGGCGTACCCGTGCAGGCGGCGCCGGTCCTGATCGGAGGTTGGCTCATGTCTGTCGGGTTCGTTGGTGGTCAGGCCCAGGCCGCGGGTGGCGCCGGGACCGGCACCGACTTCGAGGGCCTCGACCTGGTGGGCGACCTGCGTCGACCGACGACGTGGCCGGCCCGGGCCGCGTCGGAGTTCCGGGCGGTGGACCTGCCCAACCTGGCGGGTGGGGAGTCTGCCGGCACCGTGGTGCTGGCCGGTGTCGTGGGAGTGCTGGCCCGGTACACCGGTCAGGGTGAGGTGGTGGTGGGGCTGTCGTCGGGTGGTGTGTTGCGGGTGGATGTGGCGGGTGATCCGGGTTTCGGGGTGTTGGTGTCGCGGGTGGGTGCGGCGTTGGCCGGGCCGGT
>NZ_JBEOVW010000081.1:0-3126 GCF_040295705.1 Micromonospora sp. NPDC002717
CAGGCCGGACGGTGGGCGCGCTGGCTCGCCGCCGACGAGGCCCCGCGCCCGCTGGACGTGGCCTGGTCCTCGGCCACCACCCGGCCGGCGCTGGAGCGCCGGGCGGTCCTGGCCGCCGTCGACCGGGACGATCTGGTCGCGGCGCTGACCTCCCTCGCCAGCGGCGACCCCGCCGGTACGGTCGTCTCCGGCGCTACCGGGCAGCGGGCCCAACTCGCCCTGCTCTTCTCCGGCCAGGGCGCGCAGCGTGCGGGCATGGGCCGGGAACTGGCGGCCCGCTTCCCGGTGTTCGCGACCGCGCTCGACGAGGTGTGCGCGCAGCTCGACCCGCTGCTGCCGCGTCCGTTGCGGGAGGTGCTGTTCGCCGAGGCGGGCACCCCGGAGGCCGGGCTGCTGGACCAGACGGTGTTCACGCAGGCCGGGTTGTTCGCGGTTGAGGTGGCCCTGTTCCGTTTGGTGGAGTCGTTCGGTGTGGTGCCGGACATGTTGGCCGGTCATTCGATCGGTGAGATCACGGCCGCGCACGTGGCCGGGGTGTTGTCCCTGGGCGATGCCGCCGCGTTGGTGGCGGCGCGGGGTCGGTTGATGCAGGCCCTGCCGGCCGGCGGCGGGATGCTCGCCGTGGCCGCTGACGAGGCGGCGGTGGTGGAGTCGATCGCCGGGCTGACGGATCGGGTCGGGATCGCGGCGGTGAACGGGCCTGCCGCCGTGGTGGTCTCTGGCGAGGTCGAGGCTTTGGACGCGGTGGAGCGGGCCTGGCAGGGCCGGGGTGCCCGGACCCGTCGGCTCACCGTCAGTCACGCGTTCCACAGTCCGCTGATGGAGCCGATGCTGGCGGAGTTCCGTGCGGTCCTGGACGGGTTGACGTTCTCCGCGCCGTTGCTGCCGGTCGTGTCGAACGTGACCGGTGCGCTGGCCGACCCGGACGAGATCCGCACGGTCGACTACTGGGTCCGCCACGTGCGTGAGGCCGTCCGGTACGCCGACGGCGTCAGCGCCCTGCGGGCCGCCGGTGTGGACACCTTCCTGGAGGTGGGGCCGCAGAGCGTGCTGACCGCGATGGCGGCGGACATCCTGCCCGACGACGCCGTGCTGGCCGTCGCCGCCCAGCGCAAGGACCGGCCGGAGACGCACGCGCTGCTGCACGCCCTGGCCGAGTTGCACGTCCACGGTGTGCCGGTGACCTGGCAGCCGTGGTTCACCGACACCGGCGCACGCCGGGTCGACCTGCCCACGTACGCCTTCCAGCACCAGCGCTACTGGCCCGCCGCCAACCGGGCGCGGATGGGTGACGTGTCCGGGGCGGGACTGGCCCGCGCCGAGCACCCGCTGCTCGGCGCGACGGTGGACCTGGCCGGCGACGACGAGATGGTGCTGACCGGCCGGATCTCCCTGGCCACGCACCCCTGGCTGGCCGACCACGCGGTCTCCGGCGTGACGCTGGTCCCGGGCACGGCGTTGGTCGAGCTGGCCGTGCGTGCCGGCGACGAGGTGGGCCTCTCCCGACTGCGGGAGTTGACCGTGGCCGCCCCGCTGGTCGTCCCCGGCAGCGGGGGCGTGCGGATCCAGGTGCGGGTGGACGGGGCTGTCGACTCCGCGCACCGCACCGTCGCCGTCTACTCCCGCCCGGACGACGACCCCGAGGCGGGCTGGACCCGGCACGCGGAGGGCGTGCTGGAGTCGTCCACCGCCGACGAGCCGGACATGGTCGCCTGGCCCCCCGCTGGCGGGTCCGAGGTGGACCTGGCGGACTGGTACCCGACGCTGGCGGAGCACGGCCTGGCGTACGGGCCGGTCTTCCAGGGGCTCCGGCGCGCCTGGACCAGCGGCGGCGACGTGTTCGCCGAGGTGGTCCTGCCGGACTACGCCGCGACGGAGGCCGCCCGGTTCGGCGTACACCCGGCGCTGCTGGACGCCGCCCTGCACCCGATCGGGCTGCTGGGTTCGCAGGAGTCGGGTCGGCCGCGGGTGCCGTTCGCGTTCGAGGGCGTGCAGGTGCATGCCTCGGGCGCCGGCGTGCTGCGGGTGCGCCTGACCCGCAACGGCTCCGGAGTGCGGCTGGCGGCGTACGACGAGGCGGGCGCACCGGTGGTGTCGGTCGACTCGCTCGTCCTGCGGGAGCTGACCGGCGTGGCCGCGCCGGGCGCCGCCTCGCGGTCGCTGTTCGAGCTGCGGTGGCCGACCGTGGAGGCCACCCCCGGTGGGGAGACGTCCGGGTGGGCGCTGCTGGCGGGCGGCCGGGAGGTGCCCGCCGAACTGGCGGCACGGGTCCGGCTGGTCGCGTACCCGGATGTGGCGGCGGTCGCGGGGGAGGAGTCCGTCCCTCGGGCGCTGCTGCTTCCGGTGTTCCCCGCGTCCGGATCGGCGGTGGGGACGCCGGATGCGGTCCGGGCGGTGACCTCGGACGCGCTGGCGACGGTGCGGTCCTGGCTCGCCGCGGACGCCCTGGCGGATGCGCGGCTGGTGGTGGTGACCCGGGGCGCGGTCTCGGTCGGGGTCGAGGATCGGGTCAGCGACCTGGCGGGTGCGGCGGTGTGGGGTCTGCTGCGGTCGGCGCAGTCGGAACACCCGGGCCGCATCGTCCTCGCGGACGTCGACGGTGACCTGGACGCCGCGCTGGTGACCACGCTCGACGGCGTCCTGCGGGAACCGGCCACGACCGGCGGTCAGTTGGCCGTCCGCAGGGGCGCGGTGTACTCGCCCCGCCTGGTCCGGGCGGGCCTCACGGTGACGGCGGGGACGCCGAACCTGGGTGACGGCGCGGTGCTGGTGACCGGCGGCACGGGCGCGCTCGGTGCGCTCGTGGCGGAGCACCTGGTGTCGTCGTGGGGCGTACGGTCGCTGGTGCTCGTGTCGCGGCGGGGCATGGAGGCCGCGGGTGCTGGCGAGCTGGCGCAGCGGTTGACCGCGTCGGGCGCCGCCGTGCGGGTGGTGGCCTGTGACGTGACGGACCGGGGCCAGGTCGACGCGCTGGTCGCCGACATCACCGCCGAGGGCCGGCTGGCGGGTGTGGTGCACACGGCCGGCGTGCTGGACGACGGGGTGGTCGAGGGGCTCACCGCGGAGCGGCTCGGGGCCGTGTTGGCACCGAAGGTGTCGGCGGGCTGGTGGCTGCACGAGGCGACG
>NZ_JBEOVW010000082.1:0-3016 GCF_040295705.1 Micromonospora sp. NPDC002717
ATGACCGCGCCGCCAGACCTGCGGGACTTCGACGAGCGGATCGCGCAGGTGCGCCGCGACAAGGAGTCCGCGATCGACGCGCAGGACTTCGAGCGGGCCGCGCAGCTGCGCGACAAGGAGAAGCAGCTGCTGGGTCAGAAGGCGCAGCGGGAGAAGGAGTGGAAGGCCGGCGACCTCGACGTCGTCAGTGAGGTCGATGACGAGCAGATCGCTGAGGTGCTCGGCAACTGGACCGGTATCCCGGTGTACAAGCTGACCGAGGAGGAGACTTCGCGTCTGCTGCGTATGGAGGACGAGCTGCACAAGCGCGTCATCGGGCAGGAGGACGCGGTCAAGGCGGTCTCGAAGGCGATCCGGCGTACCCGGGCGGGTCTGAAGGACCCGAAGCGTCCGTCCGGCTCGTTCATCTTCGCCGGCCCGTCGGGTGTCGGTAAGACCGAGCTGTCCAAGGCCCTCGCCGAGTTCCTGTTCGGTTCCGAGGACGCGCTGATCCAGCTGGACATGTCCGAGTTCCACGACCGGTACACGGTGTCGCGGCTGGTGGGTGCTCCTCCCGGCTACGTCGGTTACGACGAGGGTGGTCAGCTGACGGAGAAGGTGCGGCGTCGGCCGTTCTCGGTGGTGCTGTTCGACGAGATCGAGAAGGCCCACCCGGACGTGTTCAACACGCTGCTGCAGATCCTGGAGGACGGTCGGCTCACCGACGGTCAGGGTCGGATCGTGGACTTCAAGAACACGGTCATCATCCTGACGACGAACCTCGGTACCCGGGACGTGGCGAAGGCCGTGAGCCTCGGGTTCCAGGCGTCGGAGGACTCGGAGTCGAACTACGACCGGATGAAGCAGAAGGTCAACGACGAGCTGAAGCAGCACTTCCGGCCGGAGTTCCTGAACCGCATCGATGACACGATCGTGTTCCACCAGCTGCGGGAGAACGAGATCCTGTCGATCGTGGACATCATGATCGCCCGGATCGAGACGCAGCTGCGGAACAAGGACATGGGTCTGGAGCTGACCGACAACGCCAAGAAGTACCTGGCGAAGAAGGGCTTCGACCCGGTCCTGGGCGCGCGGCCGCTGCGCCGCACGATCCAGCGCGACATCGAGGACAACCTGTCCGAGCGGATCCTGTTCAACGAACTGACCCCCGGCCAGATCGTCGTCGTCGACTGCGAAGGCGACCCGAACAACACCGCCAAGTCCAAGCTGGTGTTCCGGGGCGGCGACAAGCCGGCGACAGGGCCGGTCCCCGACGCCGGGGCGGTGACGGCATGACCGGCGTACGCGAGCAGGAACGCGTCACCGACGCGCCCACCGGGACGGACACCCTCCGTTTCCTGGGCCCGGTCGACGGCGGGTTGCCCGACGAACCGGCCCCGGGCCGCATCGGGACCGGACAGATCCTCCGGCTGCTCACCCGGCAGCTGTTCGCGTACCCCACCGGCACGGACCCCGCCGTCCGGCCGGTGGCGGACGCGGCCGTGGAACTGCCCACGGTCGACAACGGAGGAATCAGCGCGGACGGGCGCACCTGGCGCATCCGGCTCCGGGACGGCATCCGCTGGGACGCCCAGGCCGCCCGGGAGTTGACCGCCGGCGACGTCGTCCGGGGCCTCAAGCGCACCGCCCACCCCCTCGCCCGCGCGATGCGCCCGTACCTCGGCGAGATCATCGAGGGCATGGCGGACTACTACCGGGCGTACGACGAGGCGCTCGGGCACTGGGAGGCGCACGCCCCCGCCTTCGCCCAGTTCCAGCAGTTCACCCGGATCCCGGGGCTGCGCGCCGAGGGGGACACCGTCGTCCTGCGGCTCACCGCGCCGGCCAACGACCTCGTCGACCTGCTCGCCACGGGATTCACCGCGGCGGCCCCCCGGGAGTACGACTACTACGTGCCCGAGAGCCCCGAGCTGTACCGGTGCACGCCCTCCGCCGGGCCGTACCGGATCGCCAAGCGGCTGTCCCCGGGCGGCGACCTCGTTCTGGAGCCCAACCCCCGGTGGGATCCGGGCACCGACCCGGTACGGCGGCGCACCGCGCGGCGCATCGAGGTCGTCGCGGCGGCGGACGGCCAGCCGGTCGACCCGGCGTCGGGCTTCGGGGTGCTGTCCTGGTCGGTGCCGTCGCCGGCGGCCCGGTTCGCCGGCACGGGGTGCAGCTACTACCTCTCCGCCGGCGCCGGTGGGGCCGCCGAGCCCCACGCCGTACGGCATGCGCTGTCGTGGGCGCTCGACCGTGCGGCCCTCGCCGAGGCGGCCTGCGCGGCCGGCGCCGACGGCGCCGCCACCCAGCACGGCGTCCTGCAACCCGGGCACCCGGCGGCGGAACGCGGCGCCGACGACGCACCCGACACCGGTGATCCGGAGCGGGCGAGGCGTCTGCTCGACGCCGCCGGGCTGGGGGAGGGGACCCGGCTGACCCTGGGCGTTCCCGCCGGCTCGCGGCTGGGCGCCGTGGCCGCCGCGCTGGTCGCGGTGTTGGCGCGGTACGGCATCACCCTCGTGCCGGTCCCGCTGGCCCCCTCCGGCGGGCCGGGCATCGACGTCGTGTTGCACGAGTGGGTGCCGGCCTGGGCCGGCGACGCCGGTCGCGACCTGGTGCACCGGATGTGGCCGTCCGACGGCCACGCCGGCGACCCGGCCGAGGTGGCCCGGGAGGCGCTGCGGGCCATGGACCCGGGCGAGGCGGCGACGCTGTGGCGTCGCTTCGACCGGCTGGCCACCGCCGACCTGCGGCTCGTGCCCCTGCTCGTGGCGGACTGGCCGCGGGCCCGGGCCGACGGTGTGGCCGCCGGGGCGGCCCGGTGGTAGGGGCCGTCGGGCCGGGCTGACCACGCCCGGCTACGTCGCGGGGGGGGGGCCGGGGGGGCACGGCCCCCGCCCCCCGCGCGCCCGGGGGGGCCCCCCCCGCCGCGCCCCCCCCCGACGGTGGGAGACCGACGTACGGGGGTGGAGAGATGGCTGAGCAGTTGCAGTCGGCAATCGAGTCCTCGATGCAGAAGACCAACGAGATGTTG
>NZ_JBEOVW010000083.1:0-2576 GCF_040295705.1 Micromonospora sp. NPDC002717
CATCCTGCACTGGTCGATCTGGCGACGAACATCCCAATCCCGAGCCCGCCGATCCCACTACCAGCGCAGACAGGCCAGGTGACGTTGGAGTACTAAGGGACGTCTCGTGACTGAGTCTCGCGTCCACCGTGGATCATGGTGGGGTGCAGGTGATCTCGGCAGCCCGCCCGGAGTGGATCTTTCCGTTCACCGGGCTGCAGCCCGCCCAGTTCCGCAGGCTGGTCCGGCTGGTCGCCGAGCGCGGTGGTGACGGCATCGCCGACGGCCGGCCGGGCCGGCAGTGGGCCCTCGACCTCGCCGATCGGGTACTGCTGGTCGCGGCGTACTGGCGTACCAACCTGACCATGCGGCAGATCGGCCCGCTGTTCGGGGTCTCACACGCCGCCGCGCACCGGGTCATCGACACCCTCGGACCGCTCCTCGCACTCGCCCCTGTGCGCCGGCGACCGGTCGACCAGATCGCCATCGTCGACGGCACCCTGATTCCCACCCGCGACCACGGCTTGGCCGCCCGCAGCAAGAACTATCGGTACTCGACCAACCTGCAGGTCGCCATCGACGCCAGCACCCGCCTGATCATCGCCGTCGGCGACCCGCAGCCGGGCAACCGCAACGACACGATCGTCTACCGCGCACCAGCGGCATCGAGGAGAAACTCGACGGACGGCCGGTCATGGCCGACGGCGGCTACCGCGACAACCCCGAGGTGATCATCGCGTACCGCAAGCCCGCCGACGGCAGCGATCTGCCGGACTGGAAGGAAGACCTCAACGTCGAGCACCGCACCGTTCGAGCAGGGGTCGAACACGCCCTGGCCAGGATGAAGTGCTTCAAGATCCTGCGCGACTACCCCGCGCCGCCCACACATTGGCCGACGCCGCTTCCGGCATCGCCAGCCTCCACAACATCATCCTCGCCGGCTGACCGCCGACCCCGTCCCAGGCAACGCCTTCACCCGGTTTCGTCCGCCCGCAAAGAAGATCAAAGGCCACCAGACAGGACTACTTCCTGAACCATGACAGCTGATGCCACCGATGCGGCAACAGTCCACCCCAGGTGAGCCGCTCGACCCGCGCCGAGCGGCCAACGGCTCCTGTGGATCTACAGAGGCGGACGTGCGGGGGCTACAGGGAGCAGTCCCAGAGACCTCAGTATGCGTCCGGTATCGGCCCCATCAATGATCATGTAGAAACGGGGGTGCCGCACGTCGTGGGCGTAGGCATCCATCATGCCAACCACGCTCGGCTTTATCTGATGACAGTGCTGCAGAACGAGTAGCTCCGCGGGCTCGGTGAACAGCCGGTCGATCTGGTCACCGTTCTTGCCCAGAGCCTTGACGTCCATCGCGCGAGGGAAGCCCGGTCCCTTGAACAGCCATGCGGCCGACAGCTGGCGCCCACGGGCGAACAGTCGTGAGGTGTAGAGGTCGGAGCGTTCGCCACCCCAGTCTTTCGGAACGTACGGCTCGCCGAGCAGCTCGGCAAAGGCGCGCTTCACCGTGTCCTCCGGCACACGCAGCACCGCTTCACCCTCGGCCTCGGCGAAGGGAGATGCGAAGTCGATGCCGCTGAACTGGCCGATATCGCTGGGGTAGACCCGCGCTCTCGGCGCTGAAGCTCCGGCGGGAAGGTCGTCATCGACGAACGACCTGATTCCGATGAAGACCGGCCTGAGCTCGACTTGCTCCGCGCTGAGATTGGTGACCGTCCCGATCAGGTAAACCCGCCTGTTCCCGGCGAGGCTCCCGGACGCGGAGGAACTGGCGATTCGTGCCGCGTTGAATGTTCCGGTGACACGCATAGGCTCGCCCGCGTCGAGCACCGCCGTGAAGCTGGCTGGCTTGAAGCCTGGGGCGTCGCGATCCCGGTCTCGCTGGAACTCAAACTGCAGCTCGGTGCCGACGACTTGCCCCGCACGTAGGTCCCGCTCCAGGACGCGCCTGGCCAGTTCGCCGATTCCCAGCGAGGAGAGCGCCTGGGCGAGTTCTGCGGCGAGCACGTAGGGCAGTGCTGCTTCGGGATCGCTCCTGCGGGCCGCCCGCGCCCGTGCGGATTCCGTCCGGTGCTCTCCGAGTAGGGACTGAACCTGGTCCTGGTGCAGGAAGTACGGCTCGAGCGCAATGCGCGTCATCGACAAGATGATCCTTTCGGTCGGGACGGCGAGGGAGCGGTCACGGGATGTCCTTGAGCAGGCGGAGGAATTCGTCGACGTCTTGTGGCCTGTCGGTTGGCTTGTGGCGGGTTGCTTCCGCTACTACAGCTACCCATGGTCCGCTGGGAGGCAGCAGTGGGAGATTCTGCTCCGGTCGTTCCCCGGTTAGGATGGCTGCGATGAGCCGCCCGATGCTGTAGATGTCGGCGGCGACCGTCACTTTGTGGGGGTTTCCGGACGACAGCTCCGGCGCGGCGAATCCCTCGGAGCCGAAGCCGGTGCCAGTCCGAGTTTGGCGCGGAATGCTGGTTTCCCCTCGGGGCTGCCGGCCTAAAGGACGTCTCGTAACTCGGTGAAGGCGTTGCCCGGCAACGGTGTTGGTGTCACCCCGCGAGGATGATGTTGTGGAGGTGGGCGATGCCGGA
>NZ_JBEOVW010000084.1:0-2536 GCF_040295705.1 Micromonospora sp. NPDC002717
CCGACCCTGCGGCCGGTTCCTGCCCCGAGGTGATCTCGGTCGTCATCTGGCGTCTCTCCCTTGATCGGTCGATCAGCCGTTATTTGTACAGTCCCTGCCTGTCTGACCGTGGTAGACGTTGTGGCAGTGGGTCATCCACCGACCGGGGTTGGTGGCGTCGAAGTCGACGGTGACCGTCCGGTTCGGGATGACGATGACGGTGTCCTTGCGGGTACCGCTCCCGGTCACGGCGAAGGTGTGCCCGTGCAGGTGCATGGGGTGGAACATGGTCGTGCTGTTGACGAATTCGAGCCGCACCCGCTCACCTTGCTCGACCAGCAGCGGGTCGGCGTGGCCAAAGGTGACACCGTTGATCGTCCACCGATAGGGCATCATCGACCCGCCCAGCACCAGCCGGTGCACCCGGTCCGGTCGCTTCCTGGTCAGCGCCACGCTGTCGGCCGCGGGCAACGTGTGGGTAAGCAGCACGTCCCGGTCCAGCTCCGCCGGCCAAGCGGTAGCCGGCGGCGGGTCGCCCGCGCAGGTGCGGACCAGGGCCAGCCCTTGCCCGGTCTTCCCCTCGGCGGCGGCGACCAGTGGGAACACCCCGTCGTTGAGCTCCACCATGACATCTACCCGCTCGCCCATGCCGAGCAAGACCGCATCGGCCGTCGTCGGGACGACCGGGAAGCCGTCGGTGTGGGTGACCGTCAACCGATGCCCGCCCAGTGCCACCCGGAACGCCGTGTCAGAACCGGCGTTGACCAACCGGATTCGCGCGCGCTGCCCGGGCCTGGCGCGGAACGTGACGGGCGCGGCGGGGACACGCCCGTTGATCAGGTAATGCGGGTACGCGACGTCCCCGGCGCCGCCGAGCAGCGGCGAGGTCATCATCTCCATTCCACCCATGTCCCCGTGCCCGCCCATGTCACCGGGACCTGTGCCGTCCATTGCGCCGTGGCCCGTGCCCGGCGTGTCGCCGGTGCTACCGTGATCCATGCCCGGCGTGTCACCGTGGCCGGCCATCGCGGTCAGGGCGGCGAGTACGTCCTCCGGGGTGCGACCGGTGCCGTCGACCCAGTCGTCGAGCACCACGATCCACTCGTGGTCATAGTCGCCAGCGTCCTGCGGGTCATCAATGACGAGGACGCCGTACAGCGCCCGATCGAGCTGCAGCCCCGTGTGCGGATGGTAGAAGTACGTGCCAGGGTCGGGGGCTGTGAACTCGTAGCGGTGCCTGCCCCCGCTGGGGATCGGCGCCTGGGTGAGACCCGGTACGCCGTCCATGTCGTTGCGCAGCGCCACGCCGTGCCAGTGAATGCTGGTGTCTTCGGGCAGGTCATTGACGACGTCGACCCGGATCAGATCGCCGGCGCGAGCCCTGATCAGCGGCCTGGCCAGGTCGTCTGCGTAGCCCCAGGTCGGTACCTTCGGTCCGCCGAGGTCGATGGTGACCGGGCGGGGGTTCAGTGTCGCGGTCACGGTGGCCGAATCACGACGGTGGCGGGCCACCTCGACGTGGACTGACAGGTCGGCCTGCGGACCAGCCGCCTGAGGTTCAAGGGCACCGCTGGCCCGGGCGGCGGCAGCGGTTCCTGCCAGCCCCACCGTCCCCGCCAGTCCGACCAGCAACCGACGGCGGGTGATGGCAGGCGTCATGACAGCTCCTCGGTCGGCAACGGCGGCGACGGCAGTTGCCGGCGCGGCGGTTATCTCATGTGCAGTCTCGCTGCGACGCCGGACGCGAGGAGAGTTTCACGAGGGATTGCCCGGTTTGGGTGGCTGTCTAATGATGCTGCAGGCCCACCGAGCTCAGGCGGTTTCTGGCACTGCGTCCCGTTCGTGGAAGACATGTGTGCTCCGGCCCACGCGCGCGCCGTCTGCACAACTGGCCTCGGCCACCGGCCGGGGCTGCTGTCTGACCATGTGCCGACATCTCCAGCCTTGTGATCACAATCGGCGAGCCGGACGGATGGACAGGCTGTCCTTGCTGTCCTGCCTGGTGCTGGAGTCTTCTGGTTCGCTCGCACTCCGGCGGCTGGGGCGCGGCGAGGGCGCACCGGTCCCTCCGGCAAAAAAGATGCGATACGGCTTGGGGGTAGGGGTAGGGTTCCCTGCTGCCCGTCGAGCTCCCCGAACCCCGCTGCAGCAGGGAAGGGTGGGGCGTGGCCGGCGAGTTGCCATATACCCCTAGGGGGTATATGGTGCTGGTGGAGGTGGACGGCATGAGACACGAACACACGACCCATACGGACCCGGCGCACCTGACCGATGAGGCGCGGCACCACGGGCATCAGGTGCAGGTGGGCGAGCAGAGGCCTGGTGGGCCGCATGAGGGGCATCCAGGCGGTCCCCGGCCGGCGGGTAGCCACGACGGCCACCACCACGCGGGGCACGGATCCGGCGGTGGACACGGCGGTCATGACAAGCACGCGCGGCACGGATCTGCCAGTGGTCACGGTGGCCACCACGGCCACGCGGGGCATGGATCTGCCGGTGGGCACGGCGGTCATGACATGCATGCGGGGCACGGCGGTCATGACAAGCACGCGGGGCA
>NZ_JBEOVW010000085.1:0-2062 GCF_040295705.1 Micromonospora sp. NPDC002717
GACCACGGCGTCGCCCGCCTCATCGGCTACGTCACCGGCCGCGACGGCCGCACCCCCACAGTAGGCGCGCTGCGCGAACACGCGGCCGCCGTGCTCCCGCCCTACATGGTCCCGGCCGTGATCATGGTTCTCGACAGGTTCCCCGTCGGCGGCACCGGCAAGATCGACCGACGCGCCCTACCCGAACCCGGCTCGCAACGCCCCGACCTGGACGTGGAGTTCGTCGAGCCGGCGACGAACGAGGAACGGCTCGTCGCCGGGGTGTTCGCAACGGTGCTCGGGCTGGACCGGGTCGGCGTACGGGACGGCTTCTTCCACCTCGGCGGCACGTCGTTGCAGTCGGCGGCGGTGGCCGCGGGCATCGACGAGGCCGCGGGCGTGGTCGTGCCCGTGTCGCAGATCCACCGCACGCCCACCCCGCACGGGCTGGCCCGCTGGCTGACCACCGCGCCCCGCCGCCCCAGGGCCGAGCCGGCGCCGGCCGTCACCGGCCGCTCCGGCCCGGCCAAGCCCATCCCGCTGACCCTGTCGGTCGCCAAGTGCGTCTGGCTGCCCTTCGACCTGGTCTGCCCGACCACCTGGTGGATCGAGGGTGAGCTGGACCTGCGGGCGCTGATGGCCGCGCTCGGCGACGTGCACCGCCGACACGAGGCACTGCACGCCCGCTACCGACGCGTCGACCCGCCCGTCGCCGTCATCCCGCCCAACCCCGGAATGCCCCAGCTACGACTCCTCACCGACGCCACCAACGAACAGGAAGCCCTGGACCAACTCGCCGAAGCCGTGCAACAACCCCTCGACTACACCCAGGGCCGCAACTGGCGCGCCGCCCTCATCCGCGAACGCTCCACCAACCGCATCCTGTTCGGCGTCGGCATCCACCACATCGCCTTCGACGGCTGGTCACACGCACTGCTGGTACGGGACCTCAGCCACGCGTACGCCGCCCGGCTCGCCGGCGAGGCCCCGGTGTGGGAGCGGCCGGCGACCACGCTGCGGCAGTCGTACGACGAATACACCCGGTTGCGCGACGCCGCCGACCTCGAAGCCCAGCGGGCGTACTGGCGCGAACAGTTGCGGGGCCTGCCCCGTCAGGGCCACGGCCAGCCCCAGGCGCCCCTGGAACAGGCACTGGCGTGGGGCCCGAAGGCCGGACACATCGTCACCATCACCCCCGAGGTCATGCGCCGCTGGAACGACGCGGCACGGGAACAGCGGTTCAGCCGCTCCAGCTACTTCGTCGCCGCGTACGCCTCCGCGCTGCGCGCCATCCACCAGCAGGACGACATCGGCCTGCTGATGATCGTCGCCCGGCGCGGCAGCCGCATCCTCGACTCCGCCTTCACCACCCGAATCAACTCGAACTGCGTCCGCGTCCGGTTCCGGCCGGAGACGGACCTGCTCCGGCACGTCCAGCAGACCGTCGACGAGCTGATGGCCGCCCAGGACATCCCGTTCTCGGAGACCGCCGCCGACCCGGCCGTCGGCCTGCCCGGCGAGGTGGTCGCCAGCGTGCCCGGCTTCGCCTACCAGGACAACGTGGTGCTTCCGCTGGAGCTGCCCGGCTGCCGCACCGAGGAGGTCGTCGAGCCGTACGCCCGGGAGGTGATGAGCGGCCTCACCGTCGAGGCGATCCCCCGCGAGGACGACGCCCTCCTGCGCATCACCATCCGCACCGACCTGATCCCGTTCACCATCGCCGAGCAACTGGGCGCCCACATGCTGCGCTTCCTCGAAGCCGGGCCCCAGGCGGCCAACACCACTGCCTGAAGGCTCACCCCGTACCCCTCATGCCGTGGGCGCGGACAGCCGCGCCCACGGAGTTCCTGGTTCCTGACCCGGCCGTCCCCGCGCGAGTGACGCCGGTCCTGATCGGAGGTTGACTCATGTCCGTCGAGTTCGTTCCTGCGCGGACACAGGCTGCCGATGTCGGCGGGACCGGAATCGACTTCGAGGTCCTCGACGTCGTGGGTGATCTGCGTCGGCCGGCGGTGTGGCCGGCTCGGGCGGCGTCGGTGTTCCGGGCGTTGTCCTCGTCGTTGCCTGCCGGGACGACCGGCGA
>NZ_JBEOVW010000086.1:0-1823 GCF_040295705.1 Micromonospora sp. NPDC002717
ACCCTAATCAAGTTTTTTGGGGTCGAGGTGCCGTAAAGCACTAAATCGGAACCCTAAAGGGAGCCCCCGATTTAGAGCTTGACGGGGAAAGCCGGCGAACGTGGCGAGAAAGGAAGGGAAGAAAGCGAAAGGAGCGGGCGCTAGGGCGCTGGCAAGTGTAGCGGTCACGCTGCGCGTAACCACCACACCCGCCGCGCTTAATGCGCCGCTACAGGGCGCGTCCCATTCGCCAATCCGGATATAGTTCCTCCTTTCAGCAAAAAACCCCTCAAGACCCGTTTAGAGGCCCCAAGGGGTTATGCTAGTTATTGCTCAGCGGTGGCAGCAGCCTAGGTTAATTAAGCTGCGCTAGTAGACGAGTCCATGTGCTGGCGTTCAAATTTCGCAGCAGCGGTTTCTTTACCAGACTCGAGTACTTACTTAAATGTCATTCCTGCTTCCTCACGGTCGCCGATGTCAGCCCCAGCGAGCGCCCCACGATCTCCTGCATGATCTCCGAGGTGCCGCCGAAGATCCGCTCAATGCGGTTGTCGCGCCAGATGCGCGCGATCTCGTACTCGTTGATGTATCCGTATCCGCCGAACAGCTGGACGCAGCGGTCGATGATCTGCCAGGCGGTCTCGGTGGTCCAGTACTTCGCCGCGGCGGCGTCGACCGCCGTGAGATGGCCCTCGACGAGCGCCATGATGCAGCCGTCGACATAGGTGCGTGCCGCGTCGAGCTTGGCCCGCATGTCGGCCAGCGCGAAGCGGTTGGCCTGGAAGGTGCCGATGGGCTGCCCGAACGCCGTGCGGGTCTTGGCGTACTCCAGCGCCAGCTCGAAGGCGCGCTGTGCGCCGCCCAGCGCGCTCACCGCGATGGCGATCCGCTCGGTGGGCAGGTTCTCCATCATGTACGCGAAGCCGCGGCCCTCCGCGCCGAGGAGGTTCGCCGCCGGCACCCGTACGTCGTGGAAGAAGAGCTCCGCGGTGTCCTGCGCCTTGAGGCCGACCTTGTCCAGCCGGCGGCCGCGCTCGAAGCCGGGCATCCCGCGCTCGACGACCAGCAGGCTGATGCCCTTGTGGCGGGCGTCCGGGTCGGTCTTGCAGGCGACGATCACGAAGTCGGCGAGGATGCCGTTGGTGATGAAGGTCTTCTGGCCGCTGAGCACATAGTGGTCGCCCTCGCGGCGGGCGGTGGTGCGCATCGCCGCCAGGTCCGACCCGGCGTCCGGCTCGGACAGGGCCAGTGCGCAGATGGTCCGCCCGGAGACGATCCCGGGGAGCCAGCGGTGTTGCTGCTCCCCGGTGAGGTGCGACAGGTAGGAGGGCAGGACGTCGTTCTGGAGCCCGAGGCCGATGCCCACCGTGCCGGTGGCCGCCATCTCCTCGGCCATGATGGCGTTGTAGCGGAAGTCGCGGATGCCCTGTCCGCCGAACTCCTCGGGGAATTCCCACCCGATGAGACCGGCCGCACCGGCCGCGCTCCAGGCCTCGCGGCTGACGATTCCGGCCTGCTCCCATTCCTCCGCGTGGGGCACGCACTCCCTGAGGTAGTAGGCACGGGCGGTCTCCCGGAACTGCTCGTGCTCGGGGGTGAAGAGCGTGCGCCTCATCGACTGGAAATAGAGGTTTTCGTCCCCCGGATCCTGGCTGTGGTGATGATGGTGATGGCTGCTGCCCATGGTATATCTCCTTATTAAAGTTAAACAAAATTATTTCTACAGGGGAATTGTTATCCGCTCACAATTCCCCTATAGTGAGTCGTATTAATTTCCTAATGCAGGAGTCGCATAAGGGAGAGCGTCGAGATCCCGGACACCATCGAATGGCGCAAAACCTTTC
>NZ_JBEOVW010000087.1:0-1723 GCF_040295705.1 Micromonospora sp. NPDC002717
ACGATCTGCGGCTCGAACGTCCCGGCGGCGTCGCGTGGGACCCGGACCTCGACCGGTCCGACATCGGTGAGCACGGTCTTGGTCCGGCTGCCGTTGCGGGTGTTCCCGCTACCTCGACCTGCCGGGTCGTGCTTGTCGTAGCCGGCGTGGTCGGTGATCTCACCGTCCAACGCCGACTCCAGGACCCGCTTGGTGAGCTGCTGCAGCAGCCCGCCCTCGCCGGTCAGCTTCAGCCCGTCACCACGAGCGCGATCGACCAGCATCGCGATCAACTGCTCATCCGTGACCGCACTCACCGACCCTGCGGCCGGCTCCTGCCCCGAGGTGATCTCGGTCGTCATCTGGCGTCTCTCCCTTGATCGGTCGATCAGCCGTTATTTCCAGTGTCAGGCTTGAATCGGTCCGGCGGGTTCGCTCTGCCGTTAGTTGCCTCCGTGGCTGGTGTACATATTGTGGCCTGCCGGACATAAAGGACCGGCCGGCATGGCTTGAGAGGAGCGTGCCAGCGCCCGACTGGGATATGCCCACCGACCGGTCCGCGCCCCCTTCGGTCAAGGAGACACCCTCATGGTGGTCATCGGCATCGACGCACACAAGCGCAGCCACACCGCCGTCATCATCGACGGCAACGGCCGCAAGCTCGCCACGAAGACCTGCAAGACAACAAGCCAGGACCATCTGTCGCTGCTGCGCTGGTCGGCCGGGCACGGCGAAGAACGCGTCTGGGCCATCGAGGACTGCCGCAACATGACCCGCCGCCTCGAACACGACCTGCTCGCCGCCGGCGAACGCATCGTCCGGGTGCCACCCAAGCTCATGGCCAATGCCCGCGACGCCGCCCGCACCTACGGCAAGTCAGATCCGATCGACGCCCTGGCCGTCGCTCGCGCCGCACTCCGCGAAGATGGCCTACCCACCGCCCACCTCGACGGCCCCGACCGCGACCTACGTCTGCTGGTCGACCATCGCGAAGACCTGATCGCTGAACGCACGCGCGCAGTCAACCGACTCCGCTGGCACCTGCACGAACTCGACCCCGAATGGGACCCCCCAGCGCGATCCCTCGACCGGGTCAGCAACCTGAACCACATCCTGCACCGACTGGCCGATTCAACCGGAACTGTCGCCCACCTCGCCGCCGCGATCACCCAACGCTGCAGGACCCTCACCGAAGAGATCAACACCATCGAGGCCGAGATCCGCGAACTCGCCGAGAAGTTGGTACCAGCCCTCATCGCCATCCCCGGCTGCGCTGCGTTGACCGCCGCGAAGATTCTCGGCGAGACAGCCGGCATCACACGATTCCGCTCCGCGGCAGCCTACGCTCGGCACAACGGCACCGCACCGCTACCGGTCTGGTCATCCAACCGAGCCCGCCACCGACTCAGCCGCACCGGTAACCGCCAGCTCAACGCCGCCCTGCACCGCATCGCGATGACCCAGGCCCGCTGTCACCAGCCCGCAAAGGGACCTCATCGCGCGCCGGAGGAACTCCGGCGACGGCGGCCTCGAAGCCCTCCGCGTGCTGAAACGACGCCTATCCGACGTCGTCTACCAGGCCCTACGAACCAACTGCGTACCCGAGGCTTGACAGAGGAGCTATGTACAGTCCCGTTCGCGAGGTGGCGGGGACTGTACAAATAACGGCTGATCGACCGATCAAGGGAGAGACGCCAGATGACGACCGAGATCACCTCGGGGCAGGACCCGGCCGCAGGGTCGG
>NZ_JBEOVW010000088.1:0-1529 GCF_040295705.1 Micromonospora sp. NPDC002717
ACAGACCGTGCAGGTGTCGGCGTACCCCGACCACTACGCCCAGTGGGAACAGCAGGCCGCCGACCTCGTCGCCAAGCACTGGAACAACTGACACACAGGTGCATGATGCCGCTGGCCGGTACCCCGCCCGGGGTACCGGCCAGCGGCGTCCTCGCATCCGGGCGTCCCGGACCGCCCCCTCCGGTCGTGGCGTCGCCAGCGTTGACGGCCGGCTCGCGGATCTTGGACAAGCTTCCGTTTCCCCTGCAAGGGACCGTCCAAGATCTAGCGGCATCACCCGGCGGCGGTGGTGTGGATCTCCGCCGCCGACGCCGCCAGGCGGGTGGGGCCGCGACGGGGTCGGTCACTCGTTGGTGAAGTTGCCGACCTGGCTGGCGGTGCTGGACTGGTCGCTGGTGGAGCCGCCGGCGGGGGTGCTCATGCCGCCGGTGGTGGCGTCGCCCGTGGTCGTGGGGGCCACCTTGCCGGGGTGCCGCTCGGGCTGCCGGGCCAGCCGCCGGGCGCTGGCCGGGCCGGCGGTGCCGCCGGTCGTGGTGATCGCGCCCTGCCCCCGGGTGGGGCCCCCGTCGCGCAGCACGTCCGGGTCGACCGGGACGTGGGCCGGGTCGTCCGGGTCCTCGTCCTGGATGACCCGCTGCACGTCGGTGCGGGGCACGGTCACCTCGTCCAGGACGCCCTCGCCGTACACGCCGCCGGCGATCCGGTCCTCGGCCCGCCGGGCGGCGTCCTGTCGCATGTCGTCCTCACGCACGTCCATCACCTCACAGAAGTGTCGGTCCGGGTGCGTGCCCGGCGACCGCCCCGGCAAACCCGCACCGTCGGGCCGGCCGGCCGGCGGCGTACCCCGTCCGTGGCGCGCCCCGCCCGGCCCGGCGGACCGGATTTTTCCCGGCCGCCGGCCGGTGTTACTGCTCCCGGCGGGTCGGGTAGACGGCGGGTGCCCTCGCCATGAACGCGAACCGTGCCGTGGCCGAAACGCGGTAGCGGGGGGAGGGAATGCAGGTACGACTCATCGCATCCTGAGGAGGACAAGATGAGCACGCAGGCTGCATCCACCAGGCCGATGAATCGGCCGGTGCAGGAGGCGCCCAACCGGGCCATGCAGGACCGGGCCATGCAGGAGACGCCCACCCGCCCGATGCCGATGGTGCCCGACGGGCGTCGGGAGGCCATGCAGGCACCCGGCACCGAGACCAAGCCGGCGCTGCGGACCACCGAGTTCTGGGTCTACATCGCGGCCGTGATCGGCGTGCTGGCCGCCTCGCAGCTGGTCGGGAAGAACTCGGCCGGGGTGGACATCTTCCGGGCCCCCAACGCGTGGTTCATGATCACGCTGCTGACCCTCGGCTACCTGGGTAGCCGTGGTCTGGCCAAGGCCGGCAGCAACTGGCGCAGCGGTGAGGAGCGCAAGGCCCGGCACTGACCGGATATCGCGCGCCACAGCACGCGGTGGCCTCCGGGGCGTACGCTGGCCGATCACCTGGGCGACGAGGGCCTCGTCGTCATCGAGTGCGACGAGGACGTGCTGC
>NZ_JBEOVW010000089.1:0-1436 GCF_040295705.1 Micromonospora sp. NPDC002717
CTGGCGTCGGGGAAGGGCAGGGGCCGTCCATGCTCGACGGGCACGACCTCGACACCGCGGGGCGACAACGCGTGACGGGCGCGCTCGACGTTCGGGAGCCAGCCTTCGGTGACGGCCATTATCGGCGGTAGGTGCGGCACCTCGGCGATGATCTCGCCGCCACCGGTGTCGATGTCCAAGGCCGAGGTGACGTGGGGCAGGCGTGATGCGATCAACCGCGAGTACCCCCACGGCGGACGCTCTTCCGTTGCTCGGCCTTCAAGCCAGTCGAAGTCCCAGCCGGACACGTCCACTACGGCGGCCTCATCGACCAGCTCACTGAACGTACGCACACCAGGTACCCTGCCGGTGCCGTCAACTGGTTTGCGTGGCCACGCCGGCTTTGGGGTGTTGGAGCTTGTGCACATTCAGGCCGGCGTTGCGCCCTCGCATGGCCATGCCGGTGTCGTAGGTGAGCAGATCGTCTGGGAGCGCGGCCGGACGAATTTCGCGCTGCTCCAGCGGCGAATCACCGCTGGGAGCGGGCTCCTGCGCCTGGCCCACGACTGCCCGGCCCACTACGTGCTGTTCGACCTGCTGGCCGACGCGGGCGGCGAGGTGGTCCTCAGCCTGCCGCTGTCGGAGCGGCGGGCCCGGCTGGAACGGCTTCTCGTCAACGCGCCTAAGCAACTGACCCTGACCCCGCAGACAACCGACATGCGGCAGGTGGCGGACTGGATGCCGAACTGGACCGTCACGGCCGGCATTGAGGGCGTTGTGAGCAAGCGGCTGGCCGGACGGTACGAGCCGGGCCGGCGCGGCTGGTCAAAGTTTCGGACCCGGATCGTCACGGAGGCGATCGTCGGCGGAGTGACCGGCAGCATCCGCAACCCCGCCACCGCGCTGCTCGGGCGGTTTGATCGGCGGGGCCGGCTGCGGTACACGGCCGGACACACCCGCTGACTGGCGCGCAGCGGGAGCAGCTCGGCGGATTGCTGTCCCCGGTGCGGGCTCGGCAGCACCGGGGTGCCGCTGTGGTGCACCCGTGGCCGGAGCCGCTGCCGGCGCCCTGGTCTGGCCAGCTGGACCGTCCCGAGCCGGTGCGATACGTGCAGGTCGATCCGACCGTGGTGGCCGAGATCGATGCCGACGTCGCCTTCGAGCACGGGCGCTGGCGGCACGGAGTGCGGTATGCGCGGGCCCGGCCGGACATGTCGGTGCACGACGTGCCGCTGCTACTCGGCGAGGAGGAGGGCTACTTCGGCGAGTCATAGCAGGCGCAGCGGGGGCCGGACGCGTGCTCGTGGCGGGTGTGGTGCCGCGTCACGGGCGGATGGTCCTGCGACTACAGAGTCACCCTGACGACGCTCCTATGCCGCGTCAAGCGTTTGGGGTGGGTTTTCGAGGCGTCGGTAGATTTCGCGGGCGACGTAGCGTTTGAGGCAGCGTTTGATCTC
>NZ_JBEOVW010000090.1:0-1434 GCF_040295705.1 Micromonospora sp. NPDC002717
ATAAAAATACATCCCAATTTCTGAATGATTTAATTAAACTATATCTATAATGAATACAAAATCTCATGTTAATAAATAATGACGTTAAGTCAAGTTTTTAGAGTAACTAACGTAGAATTTTAATCTATTTATTTTAAGCACTTACCTTTTCAAATTGATTAGGTGTAAGATACCCTAAACTTTGATGGATTCGTTTTGAATTATAAAAGGCTTCGATGTACCAGAAAATACTCTGATAGGCTTCTTCAAAGTTCTTATATTTAAATTGATACACCCACTCTCTTTTTAAATGTCCATGCCAAGATTCAAGACTGGCATTATGATAAGGGTATCCCCTTCGACTGAAAGAGTGAGTCATCCCATAATACTTAAGCAACTCTTCATACTCTAGACTCGTATACTGGCTTCCTTGGTCAGAATGAAGAATAACAGCTTCTGGATAGTCTTGTGATTTAATGGCCTTATTTAAAGTTCTTTGCACTAATTCTACAGTCATTCGCTTGCCCAAATCCCAAGCAATGACTTTTTTAGTATAACGATCCATAATGGTTGAGAGATAAGCCCATCCTTGTTGAGTAGGAATATAAGTAATGTCGGTTGACCAAACCTTATTTTTCTTTGTAGGTTCAGTCTGTATAAGATTTTTTCGATTGATGTGATCACTTAGTGAGTATCCAGGCTTAAATTTCTTAATGACTACAGACTTGAGTTGAAGTTGCTTCATTAGCTTCTGTACCAGTTTTAACCCGACTTTTTCCCCTTGTTTAAGTAGAAGATGATGAATTTTAGGAGCACCATAGATTCCTCGGTTAGCATTGAAGAGTTGAGAAATTTTGAGTGACAGGTATTGTCTCCTTAATTGAGTTTTAGATGGATGTCGGTTAATCCGTTCATAATAACTTGATTCAGGAACATCAAGGAGTTGACAGCTTAGTCTGACATTGAGTGCTAAAGTTTGTATGGTTTGAGCCATATCCGCAGCACTCACTTCTTTTTCTCGGCGAATATGGTCAATATTTTTTTTAAGATGTCTCGTTCTTCCTTAACTTTAGCCAGTTGTCTTTTTAATTCTAGAAAATCAGCTTTAGAGACGGAGCTTTCATTAGATTTAGAGTAGAGGTCTATCCATTTATAAATTGTTGCAGGGGCCACGTCGTATTCTTTAGACAGCTGGGTGACGGATTGACCAGAATGATAGAAGGCGATAAGGGTTTCTTTAAATTCTTTTGAGTAGCGTTTTTTCATGTTTTTGTCCTTTGTCTAAATTATACAATAGTGACTCTAAGATTTCAGGATAACATCATTATTTGAACATAATGATATGTTAGAGAATTAATTATATTAGCAACTAAATCCGATTCTCTCTTTTGCACTCCAAAAGGTATCGAATAACAAACTCCGTATCTTCCGCATAATATAAATTTTCTTTAAACT
>NZ_JBEOVW010000091.1:0-1416 GCF_040295705.1 Micromonospora sp. NPDC002717
TAAAGAAAGATGGTTGGAGTTTTGCTTCTCATACTTGGGGACACTTGAATATGACACAAGCTTCTTTAGCCGATATCCAACAAGATAATGAACGTTGGCAAAATGAAGTTGCACCTATTTTAGGCAAAACAAATATTTTGATCTACCCATTTGGCGCTGACATCAGCGATTGGCAACCTTATTCTGAAGCAAATCAAAAATTTGCTTACTTGAAACAACAAGGATTTGATATCTTCTGCAATGTCGATGCCTCAACTCCTGCATGGGGACAACTAGGAACTGACTACTACCGTAACGCCAGAATCAATATTGACGGTATCCGTTTCGAAGCTGACCTAAAAGGAGAAAATCCAATACTTGATCAATTTATCAACGTCAAAGAAGTGTATGACCAAAAAGATCGAGGATAGAGGTTGTGAAAGAAGCGTCCAGCTCCGCCGACAATAAGTAGGAATTAACTATCTAGGAACGCATACCATGCGTAAAACAGGCGCTTATAAGGTCTATACCCAGTCAAACTATAATATTGGTTTAGTGATGCATTTATTAAACCATTCAAGTGAAGCTATGACCTTAACGTATCTTGGATTAGATCAAGCTAGTCGAGAAACGATGTTAGACCAAATTGATTTTGGGTAATGAATGTTTAGAACTTAGTAGTCGTCCAAAAACAACTACTTTTTTTGTTGAATCGTCCTTGGACGATTCGATGCTTTTGACTTGTAAGAACAGGATTGAATGAAGCCATACTGTTCGCATATTTTTAGTGGATGAACGAATAAAAAATCTCTCGTATTTTGTTTGTTCATCCATGGTTTTAGAAAAAAGAGGGACGATTTCGGAAGAAGAAAATCGTCCCTCTTTTTCTTCTTTTTGTATGACAAAAAGAAAGATCTTTTGCTCATTTTATTTTTATAAAATGGGTAGGTGGCGTTTGCGTAAAGCAAATCGACACAATCCAAAGGGGATAAAAGGGGAAAGTGAAACTTCCCCCTTTTCAAGCCACATTGTAATACAAGAACGAAGTGTTTTGTATTACAATGTGATAGCTTGCAGTATTTATGGTTTTATATGGTCTATTTTGTTATAATGATTGTAACCGAATAGGGCGCAATGCTTATTACAAAATCAATGACAAAGGGCGATTGAGGAATGAGCGCTGGGGCATTTTATCTTTGAGGAAGTTCTTGATGGATCAGAAAAATGTATCACAAATTGAAACAAAGACTCACTCATTTAAGAGACGCTACTAGCATGAAATTTTGTTGTTGCGATAAGCAACTTCTGATACACGATTTTTAGCCATTACATCACTCGTTTTTAGAGTGATGTGTAAGTGCGCATTGCACTCTTTTTTTACGAAACAAGCCGACCAGCGTTTGAAACTTTTTAGTTTTTCATCATTCTATTTTAAAA
>NZ_JBEOVW010000092.1:0-1348 GCF_040295705.1 Micromonospora sp. NPDC002717
GGGGCTTGACCCCGGATCTTGGACACGGTGGTGATTGATTACGCCGCGGCCGTAAGGGTAGCGGCGTGGTGGGTTTCGTAGGCGTTCGGGGAGATGTTGCCGCACGCGGAGTGGCGCCGGCGGGTGTTGTAGCGGTGGGCCCAGCGGAACACGGTGCGGCGGGTGGTGAGCTCGTCGGCGAACGCTGTGGCGCCGGCGAGGGTCTCGCGTTTGAGGGTGGCGTTGAAGCTCTCGGCGAGCGCGTTGTCGGCCGAGGAGCCGATGGCGCCCATCGACTGGGTGACCTTCAGACGCTGGCATAAGGCGGCGTACGCCCTGGACGTGTAGACCGACCCGTGGTCGGAGTGGAAAATGGCCCCGGCCAGGGTGCCACGCTCGCGCGCGGCCGCTGTCAGGGCGTCTTCGACGAGCTCGGTGCGCATGTGGTCGGCCATGGCCCACCCGGTGAGCTTGCGTGAGTGCAGGTCGATGACCGTGGCCAGGTACAGGTTCCGGCCGTCGGCCAGCGGCAGGTGGGTGATGTCCCCGACGTACCGGCAGTTCGGGGCGGGGGCGGTGAAGTCGCGCCCCAGCAGGTCGGGGAACTTGCGGCCCGACTGGGCTGGGACGGTGGTGCGCACCCGGCGGCGCAGCCGGATCCCGGCCAGGCCGTGCTCACGCATCACGCGCGCGACCCGCTTGTGGTTGACCCGCCCGTCGGCGGACACGCCCTCGTTGAGATCCCCGGTGATCCGCGGGGCACCGTACGCGCGGTCCCCGCCCTGCTTGGGGTCCTGCAGGGCCCGGATCCGGTCGGCGAGCTCGGCATCGGCGGCGGCCCGGGCACGGCGTGCCTCAGCGGCCGCGCCCCAGGCGTAGTACGAGGACCGGGCCACCTGCATGACCTGGCACAACCGCTTCACCTCGAAGGCGTGAGCGTGGTCGGCGACGAACTGGAAGCGGTTCACCAGTTCGTCTCCCCGGCGAAATACTTCGCCGCCGACCGCAGGATGTCCCGCTCGGTCTCGAGCTTCTTCTTCTCGACCCGCTCCGCGGCCAGCTCGGCCTCCAGCCGCGCGATCCGCGCAGCCTGCGACTCCGAACGCCCGGGTCCGATGGCCACCGACGGCGGCGTTGCCCTCGTCACCGTGGTACCGGCCCCCAGGGCCCTCACCCAGTTCTGCAGCGTGCCGCGAGCGATACCGAGGTCAGCAGCGATCGCCTGGAAGGTCGCCCCCGGCGTCGACTCGTACAAGTCGACCGCCTGCCGGCGAAACTCCTCCGTGTAGTTCTTGCGGGCCATGCTTGGATTCTCGCTTCCCCCAGCAGGTACTGGATTCCGCATGTCCAAGATCCGGGGTCAGGGCCC
>NZ_JBEOVW010000093.1:0-1323 GCF_040295705.1 Micromonospora sp. NPDC002717
CTGACTGTGAGGGTGGCAGGGTCGGCTCAGCAGTGGTGAGCTGACAGCTGGTGGTGGCGGGCGTGACTCTTGCTCTGACTGGCGTTTGTGCCTTTGGCGCGACTTGTCCGCCCGCTGCTGCCGGTGCCGGCCCGGCGGGAGACGTTTGGCCTGATCAGGAGCTTGACCGCCAGTTAGCGGCTGGCGTGTCTCATCACAGTCCTGCCATCTCCGCACCGGACCGGACCCTTGCGTCCCCACGGTGAGGAGAGAACGCATGTCCATGCTGGCAGATCTGGTCGAGGTCGTCATCGGCGTCGACACGCACAAAGACACCCACACCGCCGCGCTGCTGGATACCCGCACCGGCGGGGTGCTGGCCCGGACCACGGTGAGCACTGACCCGGACGGCTACGCGCAACTGGTGGCCCTGGCCGAGCAACACTCGGGACTGCGGGCGTGGGCGCTGGAAGGCTCCGGCGGCTACGGCGCCGGCCTGGCCCGGCACCTGGCCGACGCCGGTGAACTGGTCGTCGAACTGGACCGTCCGCTGCGCCCGGCCCGCCGCGCCGGGGCGAAGTCCGACCCGATCGACGCCGAACGCGCCGCCCGCGACGCCCTGGCCCGCACGCGGCTGGCGCAGCCCAAGACCGGCGCGCAACGAGCAGCCCTGCAGGTGCGGCTGACCGCCCGCCGAGCGGCCGTGGAAGCCAGTGCCGTCGCCCAGCGGCAGCTGCACGCGCTGGTGATCACCGCTCCCGAGGTGGTGCGGGCCCGCTTCCGTGGCCAGAGCACCCGGATCATGCTCACCACCGCCACCCGACTACGCCCCACCACCACCGCAGACGTCGACGTGTTCACCTGCCTGACCGTGCTGCGGGACCTCGCCCGCCGCGTCCGCTTCCTCGAAGCCGAAGCCACCGAACACGAGAAGGCGATCCGCGCGATCGTCCGCAACTGGCGACCGGACCTGCTCACCCTCACCGGCGTCGGACCCATCGTCGCGGCCACCGTGCTCACCGCCTGGTCCCACCCCGGACGCTGCCGCAACGACGCCGCGTTCGCCATGCTTGCCGGCGCTGCCCCGATCCCCGCATCATCCGGCAAGACCGTCCGCTACCGCCTCAACCGCTCCGGCGACCGTCAACTCAACCGCGCTCTACACACCATCGTCCTGACCCGCCTGCAACGCGACGAGCCCACCCGCGCCTACGCCGACCGCCGCCGCGCCCAAGGCAAAACCGACCGCGAGATCAAACGCTGCCTCAAACGCTACGTCGCCCGCGAAATCTACCGACGCCTCGAAAACCCACCCCAAACGCTTGACGCGGCATAGGAGCGTCG
>NZ_JBEOVW010000094.1:0-1274 GCF_040295705.1 Micromonospora sp. NPDC002717
CCTATCTCTTGAATCTCGTTAGTGAGATAAAAAAAGAGGAGCCATAGCTCCTCCAGTTCACTTGGCCACTCGCCTATCTCCCAGGGGGCAACCCCCAAGTACTTCCGCCGTAGATGGACTTAACTTCTGTGTTCGACATGGGAACAGGTGTATCTCCATCGCAATGATGACCAAATCATTAAATGTTACCTTGAACATTCAAAACTAAATAACAATTCTTCTAACTTTTAAACCATAAGCATATTATATTTGACTCTTTTGGTAAAGTCCTCGAGCGATTAGTACTGGTCCGCTCCAAGTCTCGCAACTCTTCCACTTCCAGCCTATCTACCAGATCATCTCTCTGGGCTCTTAATTCTTACGAATGGGTAATCTCATCTTGAGGTGGGCTTCGCACTTAGATGCTTTCAGCGCTTATCCCTTCCCTACATAGCTATCCAGCCGTGCTCCTGGCGGAACAACTGGTACACCAGCGGTAAGTCCATCCCGGTCCTCTCGTACTAAGGACAGATCCTCTCAAATTACCTACGCCCGCGACGGATAGGGACCGAACTGTCTCACGACGTTCTGAACCCAGCTCGCGTGCCGCTTTAATGGGCGAACAGCCCAACCCTTGGGACCGACTACAGCCCCAGGATGCGACGAGCCGACATCGAGGTGCCAAACCTCCCCGTCGATGTGAACTCTTGGGGGAGATAAGCCTGTTATCCCCAGGGTAGCTTTTATCCGTTGAGCGATGGCCCTTCCATGCGGTACCACCGGATCACTAAGTCCTAGTTTCCTACCTGCTCGAGTTGTAGCTCTCGCAGTCAAGCTGGCTTTTACCTTTACACTCTACGATTGATTTCCAACCAATCTGAGCCAACCTTTGAGCGCCTCCGTTACTCTTTAGGAGGCGACCGCCCCAGTCAAACTGTCCGTCAGACACTGTCTCCCTGGCCGATTATGCCAGCGGGTTAGAGTAACCATAAGTCAAGGGTAGTATCCCAACAACGCCTCAATAGAAACTAGCGTCCCTATTTCAATGGCTCCTACCTATCCTGTACATGACTTACAGGTACTCAATATCAAACTACAGTAAAGCTCCATGGGGTCTTTCCGTCCTGTCGCGGGTAACCTGCATCTTCACAGGTACTAAAATTTCACCGAGTCTCTCGTTGAGACAGTGCCCAAATCATTACGCCTTTCGTGCGGGTCGGAACTTACCCGACAAGGAATTTCGCTACCTTAGGACCGTTATAAGATCGGAAGAGCTTCGTGTATGGAAAGAGTGT
>NZ_JBEOVW010000095.1:0-1256 GCF_040295705.1 Micromonospora sp. NPDC002717
CCTGCGTAACCGGTTGAACGCGGCCACCGGGCTGCGGTTGGCCTCGACGCTGGTGTTCGACTACCCGACCCCGGCAGTGCTCGCCGACCACCTCTACGAGCAGGTCTCCGGACAGATCACCGCTCGCCGGACGACGGTGCTCACCGCCAACACCGACGAGCCGATCGCGATCGTGGGCATGGCGTGCCGCTACCCGGGTGGGGTGGAGTCTCCCGACCAGTTGTGGGAGTTGCTGGCGACCGGTGGGGACGGCATTTCGGAGTTCCCGGCGGATCGTGGTTGGGACCTGGAGTCGTTGTTCGATCCGGATCCGGATCGCAGCGGGACGTCGTACACGCGGCACGGTGGTTTCCTGTACGGGGCGGCGGAGTTCGACCCCGGGTTCTTTGGGATTTCGCCGCGTGAGGCTCTGGCGATGGATCCGCAGCAGCGGTTGCTGCTGGAGGCGTCGTGGGAGACGTTCGAGTCGGCGGGTCTGGACCCGGCGCGGCTGCGGGGCAGCCGGACGGGCGTGTTCGCCGGCGTCATGTACCACGACTACGCCTCCCGGCTGATGGACCTGCCGCCGGACGCAGAGGGCTTCGTCGGTACGGGCACGTCGGGCAGCGTGCTTTCGGGTCGGGTGGCGTACACGTTCGGCCTGGAAGGGCCGGCCGTAACCGTCGACACCGCCTGCTCGTCGTCGCTGGTCGCGCTGCACCTGGCGGCGCAGGCACTGCGGTCGGGGGAGTGTGACCTGGCGCTGGCCGGTGGCGTGACCGTGATGGCGACGCCGGGCACGTTCATCGAGTTCTCCCGGCAGCGGGGTCTGTCGCAGGACGGCCGGTGCAAGTCGTTCGCGGCGTCGGCCGACGGCACGGGCTGGTCTGAGGGCGTCGGTGTGCTGCTCGTGGAGCGCCTGTCGGACGCGCGACGCAACGGGCACCGAGTCCTCGCCGTCGTGCGCGGCACGGCCGTGAACCAGGACGGCGCGTCGAACGGTTTGACGGCGCCGAACGGTCCGTCGCAGCAGCGGGTGATCCGGCAGGCCCTCGCGAACGCCCGGCTGACCGTGGCGGACGTGGACGCGGTGGAGGCGCACGGTACGGGCACCACCCTCGGTGACCCGATCGAGGCGCAGGCGTTGCTGGCGACGTACGGGCAGGACCGGCCGGCCGACCAGCCGTTGTGGCTGGGGTCGATCAAGTCGAACATCGGACACACGCAGGCGGCGGCCGGTGTGGCCGGTGTGATCAAGATGGTCATGGCGATGCGGC
>NZ_JBEOVW010000096.1:0-1244 GCF_040295705.1 Micromonospora sp. NPDC002717
TATAATAGCACACTTCCAAAAGTTTTTGTTTATTTACTGACAACCATTGAGACGCTTTATCAAACGAGTGTTCCCCTTGAGGTTCAAAACCGAAAGGGTTCTGTTGCAAAGTTTTCCAAAAAATCTATTTTAGTGTAAAATTGAGAAAAAAGACAGAGAGGACAGAGTAATGAATCATTTTAAAGGCAAACAATTCAAAAAAGACGTCATTATTGTCGCTGTTGGTTACTACCTGCGTTACAATCTAAGCTATCGTGAAGTTCAGGAATTGTTATATGATCGTGGAATAAATGTTTGTCATACTACGGTTTATCGTTGGGTGCAAGAGTACAGCAAAGTCCTCTATTATCTTTGGAAGAAGAAAAATAGACAATCCTTCTATTCATGGAAAATGGACGAAACCTATATCAAAATTAAGGGACGTTGGCATTATCTTTATCGTGCACTTGATGCGGACGGCTTAACCTTAGATATCTGGTTACGAAAGAAACGGGATACGCAAGCAGCCTATGCTTTCTTAAAACGACTCCATAAACAGTTTGGTGAGCCGAAAGCAATTGTGACCGATAAAGCACCTTCTCTTGGCTCCGCCTTTAGAAAGTTACAGAGTGTGGGTTTATATACTAAGACAGAGCACCGAACTGTGAAGTATCTTAACAATTTAATAGAACAAGACCATCGACCTATTAAACGACGGAATAAATTTTATCAAAGTCTCCGTACAGCCTCTTCCACGATTAAGGGCATGGAGACCCTTCGAGGAATATATAAAAAGAACCGAAGAAATGGAACGCTCTTCGGCTTTTCGGTGTCTACTGAAATCAAGGTATTAATGGGAATACCAGCCTAAGATATTTGGAGTTCAGAGCGGGCGCGTTTGATTTTCAAACTTCGCAACAGAACCAAATAGGGTTAATCTCATCAAGAAAAGGAGTTAGAAACAGTTGCGAAAATATATGATCTACCTCAGCAGTTTATTGGTCACATTTATCCTGAGTTATGCGACGATTACTTGGCTGATTATGCCCGTTCTCACTCGCTATCAAAGCCTGGCTAGGTTGATTAACCACTTTGACTATACCGCATTAACTTTAATACTCTTATTAACGCTGATTATCTGGTTGTTTGGCATCCAGTATCACCTCAAAGATTTTTCAGTTATTTATCTCTATCTTGCTTTCAGTGTGTATTTATTACTGTTATTCATGGTGCTTTTTACTAAAACAACGGATTTTCAGGCGATA
>NZ_JBEOVW010000097.1:0-1201 GCF_040295705.1 Micromonospora sp. NPDC002717
AGATTTAGCTTTGGCAACGGCAAACTTTCCAGGTATAATTTTTGGATTGGTCACATTTTTTACTGCCCTTTGATGATAAAAAAATTGATTAATTGGACCTGTGTGTGGCCATTATCAGAGATAAATAAATAATAAATTCGCAAATTGTAAAATGAAGTTAGCCACCTTGAGTCAAGCAAAAAACATCTGAATCTCTTATACTAGAAGTTCGACCAAATAGTATAAAAAGGAAATTCAGATGCAAGACTATTCTATCACAAGCCAGAGCAAAGGGAAACACCTGACCAATCAAGACCGTTTAAACATTGAACGTTGGCACAATAAAGAAGGACTGAGCAACCGTGAGATTGCGCGCTTATTGAATAAAGCTCATGGGACGATTGACAGAGAGATGAAGCGAGGGGAAATCCAGCTCAAGCGGAAGGTAAAATACTCTGCTAAAAAGGCTCAAGAAAATTATGAAGGATTGAGGGCTCACAGTGTTCGTCCGAGTAAACTCACGACTGAGATTGATTGTTATGTGAGTACACGTCTTAAAGAAGACAAGGACTCTTTGGAAGTCATTCATCAGGCTCCAAAAGGAGTTTCTCTGAGCAGCCTCTACAATTGGGTCAACTGGGGCTGGTTAGAAGCCAAGCGTCATCATCTTTTCTATCCGCAGTATAAGGCGGCAAAGAAAATCAAACCTCGTGCGCCAAAGCATCCTTTTGGTAAGTCTATTGAAGAACGGCCTGAGTTCATTAACAATCGCTTAGAAGTGGGGCATTACGAGATTGACACGGTCATTCTTACGAGAGCTAAGAACAAGGTGCTTTTGACGCTCACAGAGCGAAAATACCGCACGGAGATCATTCGCTTGATTGATGGGAAAACAGCACAGGCGGTCAATGATGAGCTGGTGGAACTTCAAAAAAGTTATGACTTCAAATCCATTACCCCTGACAATGGCCATGAATTTGCAAGGCTCTCTGAGGTCGTAAGCTGTCCAGTTTACTATGCACACGCCTACGCGAGCTTTGAGCGAGGGACGAATGAAAACCATAACCGAATGATTCGTAGGCATCTGCCAAAAGGCACAACAAAGACGACCCCTGAAGAAGTCGCCGCTATCGAGTATTGGATGAACCATTATCCAAGAAAAATGTTCAACTATAAGAGTTCATATGAGATGAGCTTGGCTGTCTAACTTGGACTTGCAATT
>NZ_JBEOVW010000098.1:0-1074 GCF_040295705.1 Micromonospora sp. NPDC002717
TATAATAGCACACTTCCAAAAGTTTTTGTTTATTTACTGACAACCATTGAGACGCTTTATCAAACGAGTGTTCCCCTTGAGGTTCAAAACCGAAAAAACGTCCATCTCGCAACATCAGATTGCTTAGTTATCGCTTGTTACCTCTGGGGCGTACTGCATTTTAGTGAAACGCTTAAAGCTAAGCACCAATTGGCTCAAAGTTTATTTCCTAATTTCCTAGAATATTCTCGCTTTGTCCGCCGTTGTAATGCCCTCTTACCGAGTATCCAAGTCATTCGCCAAGCACTCGTCTTTAAAGAGGTTGAAGGAATGAGTGTATCCATTATTGACAGCTTCCCCATTCCTTTGTGTCAGCCTATTCGTAATTTCAGAAGCAAAGTTCTTGGAGATTATGCAAATGTTGGCTACAATGCTACAAAGGGACAGTACTTCTATGGATGTAAATGTCATGCTTTAGTCAGTGAATCAGGCTATGTCATAGACTACACAATTACTCCTGCTTCAATGGCTGATAGTTCAATGACCGAGGAAGTGTTGAGTCAATTTGGGACACCAACAGTCCTTGGAGATATGGGATATTTAGGTCAGTCACTGCATGATAGGCTGGAATTAAAAGGAATTGATCTAATTACACCTGTCAGGAAGAACATGAAGCAAAAGAAAATCCTTTTCCCTAATTTTTCAAAACGTAGAAAAGTGATTGAGCGAGTTTTCTCTTTTTTGACAAATCTAGGAGCTGAGCGTTGTAAAAGTCGTTCGCCTCAAGGTTTTCAATTGAAATTAGAGATGATACTTTTAGCGTATTCTTTACTGTTAAAATCAGCTAAATCACTGGAACCAGAGACTTTAAGATATTCTATCGGGTATCAAGTCATGTCTAAATAATCAACTAGCAATTCGGGTCGTAATTAACATAATTGTATATGAACCCTTTGCATTTTCATTTAACGGCTTAATGGTTTTTCGCCTTAATAATAATAACCTTTGTTAAAAATTTGATTTTTTCTTTTAAGGGCCTAGAATTTATTATTTCTTTTATTAGAGTGAGAGCAGTATCAAAACAACTGTTCGTCC
>NZ_JBEOVW010000099.1:0-1046 GCF_040295705.1 Micromonospora sp. NPDC002717
GTGAGCGGCATGGGCGTGACGGATCATTGAGCGGTGATGACGCCTGCCGCGCTGCCGGCCGACCCCGGTGCGTTCTCGTTGGCCGTTCCGCCGCTGTTTGCCGCGCTGGCTCCGGCGCGGAGCATCCTCATCGCCGGAGCGGGCGGGGGGTTCGACGTGTACGCCGGCCTGCCCTTGGCATTCGCCCTGTGGCGCGGCGGCGCACAGGTGCACCTGGCCAGCCTGTCCTTCTCCGAACTCGAATTGATCGACCGGAACGCGTGGGTAGCGGAGCACGTCGCGGCGGTGCAGCCGGACACGACCAGCCCGGACTGGTACTTCCCCGAACGGACGCTCGCCCGGTGGCTGGCAGCTCAGAAGCTGCCGTCGACCGTGTACGCCTTTCCGCCGCTCGGTGTCCAGCCGTTACGGGCGGCGTACCGGCACCTGGTCGAACAACTTGACATCGATGCGGTGGTGCTGGTCGACGGCGGCACCGACGTCCTGCTGCGCGGCGACGAAACCGATCTCGGCACCCCGGTGGAAGACATCACCAGCCTGGCCGCCGTGGCCGCGCTGGACATGCCGGTCAAGCTGGTGACCAGTCTCGGCTTCGGCATCGACGCCTACGACGGCGTCAACCACGTCCAGGTGCTGGAGAACCTCGCCGCACTCGACCGCGACGGCGGCTACCTCGGCGCCCTGTCCATCCCCGGTTCCAGCCGGGAGGCCGCGCTGTACCGCGATGCCGTCGCCGACGCCCAAGCCGCCACCCCGGACCGGCCGAGCATCGTCCAAGGACAGATCGCCGCCGCCACCAGCGGCGCGTTCGGAGACATCCGGTTCACCCGGCGCACCGGCGGCGGCGACCTGTTCGTCAACCCGCTGATGGCGATCTACTTCACCGTCGACCTCGACAAACTCGCCGCCCGATGCCTGTACCTCGACCGCATCGAAAACACCATCGGCAGACGACAGGTCATCACACGCATCCAAGCGTTCCGCGACGAACTCCTCAACGCACGCATCCCCCGCGCGTTCCCCCACTGAACGGCCGGACGGCGGCA
>NZ_JBEOVW010000100.1:0-1027 GCF_040295705.1 Micromonospora sp. NPDC002717
GTGACGCTGTGCCACACCGGCACCCTCGACCTCGCCGCGCACACCCGCGCCGTTAAGAATTAAATCCAACCAGATACGAGTGGCTCGTCCATTGCCTTCCCTAAAAGGATGCGCCACATTCATATCCGAGTACTTATCAATAATTTCATCAAATGTTTCTTGAGGTAATTTATCAATATATTCAAGTGTTTGCGCTAAAAAAATACGTGGCGCAAATTGAAAGTTTCCTTTCGCAATATTCACTTCTCGAATTTTTCCTGCAAAGTCGTAAATATCTTGGAATAAAAACTGATGAATATCAGATAAGCCTTGAAACGTCCCAATTTCCAGATCCTCTATTTTGCCAGACTCAAACAATTCTTTGGCTCTTTTTTTCGTTAATAACTCTTCTTGTTTGGCTAATTCTGCTGAATTTGTTAAGCCTAATTTATTATCTAAAACCAAAATATCCCCTCACTCTCTATTTTTTCGGAAAGATTCTTTTGAAAATTTTTGGACGTTGATCAAACCATGTTGAAGCGGTATACATTAATCGAAAACTGCCATAAATTCCAGCACCGATTAAACCAAAACCACCTAATCCAAGAACGACTGCCCCATAAGGATGTTTAGGCTGTATTTCCATCACTGTGTCATACAAAATATGCAAACCCCAACCATCCCAGATACCTTTATAAATCCATCGTCCGATGAGAATACCGACAACTAAGAAACAGAACAGGCAGATAATATTCACAATCAAAATACTGTAACGTTCGACAATCTCACGTTTGCGATCTGCTTTTATCTGCTCTTTTTGTTCATTCAGTTCTTTTTTCAAAGCGAGTAATGCTTGTTTTTCAACTTGAATGTCTTTCAGTATGGTCGCTTTTAAGTTTTCTGCCTCTAAACGATGGAGTTGTTCTTGAATGGCAGACTCCATTTTTTGACTCGCAACAGCTTCTATTTTTTCTTGGTAGCCCCGAAAGTCTTTATTAACTTCTTGACGGACTAAGCGGTCACGTTCCAGAACTAGACCGCTTAGTCC